>NZ_UQKJ01000124.1 GCF_900541605.1 uncultured Dialister sp.
ATAGCACATAGATGCATCGATTTAAAGTAAAGTAATTAATGTCGTTTACTATAACTCACTATTTCACTGTCTCACTGTACAAAGGAGGGCTGTCCTGTGCGTTCTATTTACCATATGTTTGACCGGTTTCTCGGCGTCATCACCAATGCCGCCGCTGCCATAGCGGGGCTTGCCATTTTATTGACAGCCTTCATGATCTGCTATGAAATTATTGCCCGCAGTATTTTCCACCATCCCACGGTATGGGTGATGGAGATTTCCACCTACTGCCTCGTGCTGGCCGGATTTTTCGGCATGGCCTACACCATGCGGAAAAATGGCCATATCTGTGTGGATTTCCTCTATGGAAGGTTCCCGAGGAAAGTGCAGAAGGGGCTGGACATCATTACGTCCATCCTTTCCCTCTTCGTCATGTACGTATGCATGACGGAGTCCACAAACTACATGCTCATGAGCAAGGCCATGGGAGTGGTCTCCCCGTCCCTGCTCCGGGTACCCCTGTGGATTCCCCAGACCTTCATGGTCATCGGTTTTGTGCTGCTTTTCCTGGAAATCATTAACCATCTCCTCGGTGATTTCTTCGCGGATGGAAAGGAGGGTAAATAAATGGTACTGCTCGGATTTGCACTGTTTATTATTTTCCTCCTCATCATCGGTATGCCGGTGGCCTTCACCCTGTCCCTGGCGGGCATCCTGGGTATCATCCAGTTCGTGGACATGTCCACCCTGTCCCAGGTACCGGTCATCGCATTCAAGACGCTGGACTCCTATGTACTGACTTCCGTGCCCCTCTACATCCTCATGAGCCAGATCATGCTCACCGGACGGGTGGGCAGCGGCCTCTTCGACCTGGGCAGCAAGTGGATGGGCCACCTCCCCGGAGGCCTTGGCATTGCCACCATCTTTGCCTGCGCCATCTTCGCCGCCATTTCCGGCTCCTCCGTGGCCACCGCCGTCACCATCGGTGCCATGGCCATTCCGGAAATGCTGAAACGGGGCTATGACCGGAAACTGGTGGTGGGCTCCGTGGCTGCCGGCGGCACCCTGGGCATCCTCATCCCGCCGTCCATCCCCATGATTCTTTACGGTACCATTACCGATGAGTCCGTGGGCAAGCTCTTCATGTCCGGCGTCGTACCGGGCGCCCTCCTGACCCTGGCCTTCGTGGCCTACATCGTTTTCGCTTCCTGGAATAAACCGAGAGAAGCGAGAGCCAGCCACGCAGAAAAAATGAAATCCCTCCGGGAAAACATCTGGGGCCTCCTGCTGCCGGTGATTATTATCGGCGGCATTTACACCGGTATCTTTACCCCCACCGAAGCGGCGGCGGTAGGTACGGTGTACGCTCTCATCATTACCTTCTTCATATACCACAGCATTACCATCGAAGATATGCCGGCCATCCTCCGCTCCACTATCAAGACCTCCTGCATGATCTTTGCCATCATGGTGGGCGCCATGCTCTTCGGTTATATCCTTACGGTGCTCCAGGTGCCGCAGGCACTCATGTCCCTCGTAACGGACGGCCACTTCAATAAGTGGATTGTCCTCCTGGGCATCAATATCGTGCTCCTTATCCTGGGCTGTGTACTGGAAACAGTGTCCATTATCCTGATCACCCTGCCCATGCTGTACCCCATCATCAAAGCCCTGGGCTTTGACCCCATCTGGTTCAACGTGGTGCTCCTGATCAATATGGAACTGGCCCTCATCACCCCGCCGGTGGGCATGAACCTCTTCGTCATCAAAGGTATCAGCGAAGACAGCACCATCCAGGATATCATCTCCGGCGCCGCTCCCTTTGCGGTCATCATGATTCTGGAAATCGTAGTGCTCTGCTTCTTCCCGGGCATTGCCACCTGGCTGCCGTCGGTACTGAAGTAATATGGTTCTCTAAAGGAGACCGTGAAAGAAACCCTTTCACGGCCGCCTTTTTTTGTGCTTATGGGTAGAGTCATTGGCACCAGGCCTCCAATAACTAAAAAGAGTTGAGAATTGAGAGTTGAGAGTTGAGGTCCCGCGGCTTTGCCGCTGTAGGAGTCCTAATGACTCTGCCCCCCCTGAAAGCAGAATTGATGCTGCATAAGGCCCCTTCCTTGGGAAGGGGCTGCCCACCGGGCTGGGGTTAGCCGATGGAGACTGATGGAATTGGCCCTGAGAACCTGATTACCCAGCTACCAGCCACTAGCCACCTGGTAGCCGCAGGCTGGTCAGCTTTCCTGGAAGCTAACAGCTAGAAGCTGGAAGCTCCGCGCCAGTGATTCTGTACGCAAGCATGCGGTATAATAAATGCAAAAGGAGGCGCTATGATGGAAGCAACCTGCGTGGGCTACATGGATTCTCCCATGGGAGTCATCTGCATGGAGGCCAGCGATACAGCCATCCGGCGGGTGGACCTTGTGGAGAAGAAAGGGGAATCCCGGGAAAATGAAATCATCCGGAAATGCCGGACAGAACTGGAAGACTACTTCCGGGGCGAAAGGAAGACCTTCGACATTCCCCTGGCGCCGGAAGGAACGGCGTGGCAGGAAAGGGTGTGGAAGATTCTGGAAACCATTCCCTACGGTACCACCACGTCCTATGGCATGGTGGCGGCAAAGGCGGGTAATCCCAAAGCCTCCCGGGCCGCCGGTGGTGCCATCCACAATAATCCCATTCTTATCCTTATTCCCTGCCATCGGGTGATCGGGAAAAACGGGAGCCTCACCGGCTTCGGCGCCGGACTGGACAATAAGAGGTATCTGCTGGAGCTGGAAGGTAAGATTTGAGAATTGAGTGAAGAGAATTGAGTTTTCGCGGCTGCGCCGCAATTTGGCATTTTTATAGGCAGAGTCACTGGCACTGGGCTGCTGGCAGCCCTCCACCCGTTCGCACGCCGCTTATCTATCCGTCACCCGGCCCGCAGGGCCTGAACGGCTTAAGGCCCGTGACCCTGGGCGTCGGCATGGAAAGGCAGTCAAATACAAAATGGCGGCGCTATATAATTTGTACGCCGCCACCATCATTCCTCATTTCTAATTCCTCATTCCTAATTAATCTTCGTACTTCTTTTCATCCAAATGTTATAATGAGCTTAGAATCTTATTTGTTTTCATAAGGAGGCTGCTATGGATTACACTCGGATTCACACAGACATTGCGAAAGGTATCGAGACCATTACACTGGATTATGGACCTACGCTGAATGCGCTGGACATGACCATGGCCCAGGAGCTGGCGGATGCACTGGAAGCGGCGGAAGCGGACAGGGCGGTAAAGGTCATCGTCCTCACCGGTGCCGGCCGGGCCTTTTCGGCGGGCGGGGACATCCGGTACATGAAGGCCCACTGCGATGAACCGGACTTCTCAAAGAAATCCATGGCTCCCCTGGCGGGAAAGCTTTCGGAAATCGTGCTGTACATGAAGAAAATGTCGAAGATCATCATCTGTGCCGTGGCGGGAGCCGCTGCCGGCGGGGCGGCGAACCTGGCCTTTGCCTGCGATTTCATATACGCTGCGGATAATGCGAAGTTCCTTCAGGCCTTTGTGGGTATCGGGCTCTGCCCGGACACCGGCGGTGTATACTTTCTGCCCCGTATGGTGGGAAGCCACCGGGCCTTCGACATGTTCGTCACCGGCCGCCCCGTTTCCGCCAAAGAAGCGCTGGAAATCGGCCTCGTAAAAGAAGTGACCACGAAGGAAGAACTCATGCCCAAAGTCATGGCCTTTGCCGAAAAACTGACGGAAGGGCCCCTCCTGGCCTATGGCAATATGAAGAAGCTCATGTTCGCCAGCCTGTACAAGGGCTTTGAAGACTACATGAAGGACGAAGCGGTATACCTGGCCCAGTGTTCCGGCAGCGAAGATTTCAAAGAGGGTATCACGGCGTTCCTGGAAAAGAGAAAGGCCGAATTTAAAGGAAAGTAATGGGGATGGTATGGTTGTGGGTAGAGTCAATCGGGTGGGGCTTCTAGCTTCTAGCGGCTGGCAGCCAGGAAAGCTGATTCGCCTACGGCGCCAGACCTGCTGGTTCTAAGGCTTTTCATGCCGTAGGATGGCCAGTTTTCCTAACAGCTAAAAGCTGGCAGCCCTGTGCCAGTGACTCTTACCCAAAGCATGCCAAACCGCGGCAAAGCCGGGACCTCAACGCTCAACTCTCAAAACTCAACTCTTTTTTATTCAGGAGTCCATGATGAACAGATTTACATCCTTTACTGCCGGTCCTCTTTCTGTTACGGTGTACGGGAAAGCGGGGGCGGAGTCCATCATTTATATTCCCCAGCCGGAACCGGTGACGGAGAAAGTGTCTTTCCTTACCGATGAATTCCCGGTGCTCCTTGCGTCGGTGGACGGCATGGACTGGAACGGGGACCTCTCCCCCTGGCCGGCACCGAAGGTTTTCCGGGGAGAAGAGAACTTCTCTGGCGGTGCTGATGGGTTCGCCGATTTCCTGGAACAGGAAGTATTCCCCAAGGAGAGCACCTTTTCCGAAAAGCCCCTTCGCCGCATGATGGCAGGCATTTCCATGTCCGGCCTCTTTGCCCTCTACATGGGCACGAGAAAGGGCAGCCTTGAAGCCATCGCTTCCATTTCCGGCTCCCTCTGGTTCGATGGGTTCGTGGACTACATGAAGACCCACGGCCTTTCGAAATCGGTGAAGCGGGTCTACCTGTCTCTGGGGGACAAAGAAAAAAGGACAGGAAATCCCCGGATGGCGAAGGTGGAAGAAGCCACTCTGGCAGTGCAGGATATCCTTGCCGGGGAGGGCATGGATGTCGTGTACCAGGCCAATCGGGGCAACCACTTCGTCCACGGCGACGAACGGCTGGAAGAAGCGGTACGGTACCTCATGACCGGAAAAGTGTGGAAAGGGGAGCATAGTCTATAAGACTGAGATCGAGGAGGATAGGGCCGAAGGTCTTGTTAAGGAAGCACTGCAAACAGAAACCGGTTCCTTTATTTCATAAAAAAAGAGTGCTGCATCCAATGGATGGAGCACTTTTTTTTTATGCATATGACAAAGCCGGTGACTCCATGGGGCGTAGAAGAGTTGAGATTTGAGAGTTGAGGCCCAGCGGCAAAGCCTTATCCATCCTGCGTCTTTGCCGCGGCCCTTCTCCAAGGGCCTGCATTCTGGTGGATAACCCCACCTATTGAGGATACCGGTAAGCAAGTGCCCCCTTAGAGATGGAAGTTCTTCGGCCGGGCTCTAAGGTGCTCGCTTAATGGGCAGGCTATGCTCGCAAATGAGCCCGGCTTGGGCATCCTCTGCAGGATGCCCACA
>NZ_UQKJ01000125.1 GCF_900541605.1 uncultured Dialister sp.
GTCGATGGTCAGTCCGCTGTCACCGCCGTAGCCCAGCCAGATGCGACGGTTGATGGGTCGATTTCTTTTTTTCTTGTCAGTTTTGCCTGCTGGAAGTGCATGCTTCTCGTATGGATGGTATGGACCCAGCCCTTCTTGTGCCGGTCTTTCCAGCCAAGGATGGTGACCGGTATCCAGGAGTACATGAATATGGGGTACACCAGCCAGTAGAGGTAAATTTTCAGAGGTACTTCGATCTGCAGGAGCACGATGAGGGGTACCACGGACTGGATGAAGCCCAGGACTGCCCAGAACTGCCGGGGAACCAGTACATCATTATAGAGAATCACTGTGAAGCAGGGATAGAACATATTGATGTAGGTCATGACCAGGTAGAACGTGGAGAGCAGGAGGAAGTAGTTCTGCAGGAGCTGCATGATGCCATCCAGGATGACGATACTGTGACGCTTGATGCCTTCCTTGAAGAGGATCGGGATATAGCGCTCGGAGCAGTCGAACTGGCCCTGGGCCCACCGTTTTCTCTGGCGGCAGGAGGCCATGAATCCCAACGGCTTTTCATCGTAAATGATGGCATCATGGACCCAGCAGGTACGGATGCCGTGGGACAGGCATTTCATGGAGAATTCCATATCCTCCGTCAGGCAGTCGCAGCCCCAGCCGTATTTCTTCACGATGTCCGAGGCGATGCACATGCCCGTGCCGCCGAGGCAGGAAGAAAGGCCCAGGTTGTACTTGCCCAGATGCCACAGATGGTTGATGGTCCAGAAGGCAATGGCAAAGGTACCGGATACCCATGTGTCCGTCGGGTTCTTGGCGGACAGGTATCCCTGGAGTACTTTCTGTCCCTTCAGGAGTCGGTTGTTCATGACTGCCAGGAAATCCAGGTGCACCAGGTTGTCGGAGTCGAAGACGCAGAAAGCGTCGTAGCCCTTATTGAGGGCGAAAATTTTCGGGAATACCCAGTCCATGGCATAGCCCTTCCCCACCAGTTCCTTGTTCGTCCGTTCAAAGACGTAGGCGCCGTGGGCCCGGGCCAGGTCTGCCGTATGGTCGGTACAGTTATCCGCTATGACATAGACATCATAGAGTTCCTTCGGGTATTTCAGGAGTTTCAGGTTGTCCAGGAGGTCCCCCAGCACCCGCTCTTCGTTATGGGCCGGTATGACCACGGCGAAGCGGCTCTTCGGGGGAACCAGGTTCTTTTCTTTTCGATGCCACATGCCGCATACAGCAATCACTGTGTAGTAAATCGTGAAAAACGCCACAATGAGCTGTATAGGAATCATGATTATATCGAGTATGTGAGTCATCATAATTCTGTCTTTCCGCCATCTCCTCTATTCACTTTCCTGTGGGCTTTCCGTTTAGCCTTACGGCGGTTCAGGAATGTATTCATCATACCGAAGATGATGAAGGCCGCAGACAGGGCTGCTGCCCAGATGGGCCAGTAAAAGAATGTGCAGACAATGAAGAATGCCAGGCAGATAATGATGGCCGGCAGGTGCAGCTGGTCTGCACTGGCGCCTTTGTTATCGGGATAGTGGATTTCACTGACCATGAGGAAGGCCAGGATCAGTACGCACACCATGGCCAGCCAGTTCCAGATTTTAGCACCGGAGAGGACGTAGGATGCTACAATGATGCCGGTCATCGGGCAGGGAAGTCCTTCGAAATAGCCGTGAACACTGGTGACTTTCACGTTGAACCGGGCCAGCCGGAAAGCGCAGAATGTACCCAGCAGGGCGCAGGGAATGAAGCCGATGGGTCCCAGTTCATGGAGCTGGTAGGCGTACATGAGGGCGCCTGCAGCGATGCCGAAGGAAATGTCATCGGACAGGGAGTCCAGTTCCACCCCCATGGGGCCTGCGGTATGCAGGGCCCGGGCCACACGGCCGTCCAGGGCGTCCGCCACCATGGCAATCAGAATGAATACAGCGGCGGTTTTAAAATTTCCGGATATGGACATCATAATAGACAGCCCGCCGAAAAAGGCATTTGCCGCGGTCACTGTATTTGCTACCCATGATTTATTCACTTACTTCAGCCTCCCTACCACCGTGAGTCCGCCTTTCACCTTGTCCCCTTTTTTGACAAGGATGTCGCAGTCTCCGGGAATATAGAGCTCCGTGCAGGAGCCAAATTTAATCATACCGTAAAGTTCCCCTTTGTCCAGATGGTCCCCCAGGTTTTTCCAGGATACCACCCGCCGTGCCAGGATACCAGCAATGAGGATGACCAGGATGGACCGTTTCTTTCCGGTAATGCCGATGGCTCCCTGCTCATTGACGAAGCCGACCCCCTCTTTATAGGCGGGAAGGAACCGTCCCTGGGTATAGGACTGGTACCTGATGTCCCCTTCCATGGGAGCCCGATTGCAGTGGACATCGAAGATGGAAAGGAAAATGGTGATCTTGTGGCACTTTTCCCCGAGGAACATGTCCTCTTCCACATCGTGAGATACATCGACCACCGTGCCGTCTGCCGGAGATACGAGAGTATCATCGCCCTGGGGAATCTTACTGTTCCTTGGCGGGCAGCGGAAGAAATAGGTGAAATAGATACACAGGATGAATGGAATCACGGCAATGTAGTACCATTTCACATAGCACAGGGCAAGGCCCACGAGAAGGGTAACGAGGATGAAGGGATATCCTTCCGGTAATATAATCGGTTTTTTCAGCATCACTTACTCCCACGTTCTTTTTTCCATTTTTTGACGGCTCCCATAAATTTCGGAAGTGCCATCATCCGGCCGATGCGGCTGGGCTGGAGGTACAGGCGGTATGCCCACTCGAGACGATGCTTCTGCATCCACAGGGGCGCCCGTTTCAGGTTGCCGCTCATCACGTCGAACACGCCGCCGATACCCATAGCGAGGACTCCCAGTTCCTCTTTATGGGCGTAGAGCCATTTTTCCTGCTTCGGCACGCCGAGGCCGGCAAAAAGAAGTTTGGCGCCGCTCTTTTTGATATCTTCTATGATTTTCTTTTCTTCTTCTGCATTGAAGTAGCCGTCATGGCATCCCACGAGGGTAAAACTGCCGTGGTCTTCCATGAATTTTTTGGCCGCCTTCGCAGCGACTCCCGGATTTCCTCCGAGGAAATAGACGGGCCAGTGCATGGCGGAGGCCATTTTCAGGAGTTCCACCGTCAGGTCTGCCCCCGTCACCCGTTCCGGGAATGGGGTGCCCAGCTGTTCTCCGGCCCAGAGGACGCCGGCGCCATCGGGGACTACCAGATCCGCATGGTTCAGGATCTTTCCCAGCTCCCGGTCCTTTTGGACTATCATAATCATTTCCGCATTGGCCGTGGCAATCATGGAGGGCTTCCCCGCCTCGATCTGTTCTTTGGCCCAGGCCACTGCTTCTTTCATGGTCACCGCATGGATGCGGATATCCATAACCACATGGGATGTAATCGAATGATCTGTCATTTTACTTTACACTGTAATTCGGTGCTTCCTTCGTGATGCTTACATCATGGGGATGGCTCTCGCGGAGCCCGGCACCGGTAATTTCTATAAACTGGGTCTCTTCATTCATGGCTTTGATATTCGGTGTGCCACAGTAACCCATGGCTGCCCGGAGGCCGCCGATGAGCTGGAAGAGAACGTCGGAAACATGACCTCTGTAAGGAATACGGCCTTCAATGCCTTCCGGTACCAGTTTCTTTGCATTCTGCTGGAAATACCGGTCCTTACTGCCTGCCTGCATGGCGCCAAGAGAGCCCATGCCCCGGTAGGATTTATAATTCTTGCCCTGGTAAATGATGGTTTCGCCCGGGCTTTCTTCCGTGCCTGCCAGAAGGTTGCCCAGCATGACGGAGGACGCACCGGCGCCCAGGGCCTTGGCGATATCGCCGGAATACTGGATGCCGCCGTCGGCGATGATGGGGATGCCGGTTCCTTCGGCCGCCCGCGCGCAGTCATAGACCGCCGTAATCTGGGGCACGCCGATGCCTGCAATGACACGGGTGGTGCAGATAGACCCCGGTCCGATACCCACTTTCACCGCATCCACACCGGCCTCGATAAGGGCCTTCGTGGCATCATAGGTAGCCACGTTGCCCGCAATAAGTTCCAGATGGGGGAAATCTTTCCGCAGTTTCCGGATGGTCTGGAGTACCCCTTCGCTGTGGCCGTGGGCCGTATCGATGACGAGAACATCCGCCTTCGCCGCCAGGAGCGCTTCCACCCGTTCCTCCACGTCCGGAGTGACGCCGATGGCCGCCGCTGCCAGGAGCCGGCCGTCTTCATCTTTTACGGCGTTCGGATATTTCTTCATTTTTTCAATATCCCGGATGGTGATCAGGCCTTTCAGATAGCCCTTATCATCTACGAGAGGAAGTTTTTCAATGCGGTGGGCCTTCAGAATTTCCTTGGCCTCTTCCATGGTCGTATGCTCCGGTGCCGTCACGAGGCCTTCGGAGGTCATGATGTCGCTGATGGGCCGGCTGAGGTCGGTCTCAAACCGCATATCCCGGTTCGTAATGATGCCCACCAGTTTTCCTTCGTCCGTAATGGGGACGCCGGAAATGTGGTACTTATTCATCAGTTCATCCGCGTCCGCCAGTGTATTGTCCGGTGCCAGGTAAATGGGATCCACAATGACCCCATGTTCCGACCGTTTCACGAGCTTCACTTCCCGGGACTGTTCATCGATGCTCATATTCTTATGAATGACACCGATGCCCCCTTCCCGGGCCATGGCGATGGCCATTTCCGCTTCCGTTACCGTATCCATCCCGGCACTCATGATCGGGATATTCAGCCGGATATGCCGGGTGAGCTGGGTGCTCACATCCACATCCCGGGGCAGCACCTCGGAATGGGCGGGAATCAGGAGTACATCATCAAAGGTAAGACCTTTCTTGCCAAATTTATCTGCTCTCATCATAGCCTCCATTTCAAGAAACATCGTTTCATCATAAATAACAGGTATATGACTTTGATTCCATCACTAATTTAATCATTATAGCATAAATAAGGGGTGAGGAAAAAGGAAGAGTTGCGAATTGATTGGAAATGGGCATGAAGAACGGGTCTGCAGCAGCCCCGGATACCTGCCAATTTCAGTTTGTCGAGCTGGTGGACGACGCTGATGGATAGAGTCATTCGTGCGGGGGCTTCTAGCTGCTAGGGAAACGCTGATTTAATCGAGAAAATATCGTCATAAAACGCATTTTCCTGTAAAATAGAGATAAAAGATAAGAAGTGTCATGAAAGGCGGTATT
>NZ_UQKJ01000126.1 GCF_900541605.1 uncultured Dialister sp.
TCTCAACTCTCAACTCTTTCTTTCGTGCCTTGAGCGGAACAGCCGCTTCGCGGCGGTTTTCAGGTGGATGGACTCCCGTGCGAACGGGCGGGGGCTTCCAGCTGCTAGCAGCTAGAAAAGCTGGTTAGGCCCTTTGGGCCCAATCCCATCAGTTTCCATCAGCTAACCCCAGCCCCGTGGGCAGCCCCTTCCCGAGGAAGGGGCCTACTGCAGAGGCAATTGTCTGTTTTGGGGTTAGAGTCGTCAGGATTCCCACTGCGGCGAAGCCGCGATTGACCCAGCTACCAGATACCAGCCACTAGCTACTTTACCACACCGCAGCCGCGGGGCCTCAAATCTCAAATCTATTTTTTTAACTTCTCCTCGAACGCCTCTTTTTCTGCTTCTTCCCGGGTCTTTCCTTTTTTCATGAGCTCGTGAATTCTATTTTCCATGGCTTCGTAGTCCCTTGGAATGACTTTGGTGATTCTGGGGAGGAAGCGGCTCCACTGGGCCAGGATTTCTTCCGCCCTTTCGCTCCGGGTGCAGATGTAGTGTTCTTCGATGAGGTGCTTTACGTCTTCCTCTTCCTTCGGGTCCGTGAGGGGCAGGGTGTGGACCATTTCCTTATTGAGGAGTCCTTTTTCCAGGTCCACCACGTAGGCGGTGCCGCCGGACATGCCAGCTGCCAGGTTTTTGCCGGTTTTCCCGAGGATCACCACTTTGCCGCCGGTCATATATTCCAGGCCGTGGTTTCCGACCCCTTCCACCACCACCGTGGCGCCGCTGTTCCGTACGCAGAACCGTTCTCCCGCCCGGCCGGAGACGAAGGCTTTGCCACCGGTGGCGCCGAAGAAGGCCACGTTGCCGATGATCACGTTATCCTCTGCCCGGAAGGAGGCATTTTTCGGCGGGTAAATGATGATTTTGCCGCCGGAAAGGCCTTTTCCTGTGTAGTCGTTGGCATCCCCTTCCAGAGTGAGGGTGAGGCCCTTCGGGATGAAGGCGCCGAAGCTCTGGCCTGCGGAACCTACGAAGGAGAGGCGGATGGTATCTTCCGGAAGCCCCTCTTCCCCGTAGCGCCTGGAAATCTCGCTGCCCACGATGGTGCCGGTGACGCGGTTTGTATTTTTGATGAAGAGCTTTGCCCGGACCGGCTTCTTTTCTTCCAGCGCCGGTTTGCACATGCGCACCAGCTTCGCCATGTCCAGGGTCTTTTCGATGTCATGGACCTGGGGGATCACGAAATGGTGGCCCACGGTGCTGTCGGTGTAGGGCCGGTAGAGGAGGGCGTCCAGGTTCAGGGTGTCGGCCTTCGGATTTCCGGTGAGTCCCTTCTGCTTCAGCCGATCGCTCCGTCCCACCATGTCTTCCAGGGTATGGAAGCCCAGGCGGGCCATGATTTCCCGGAGGTCCTCCGCCACGAAGTGCATGAAATTCACGATGTACTCTGGTTTCCCGGTGAACCGCTTCCGGAGTTTTTCGTCCTGGGTGCAGATGCCGAAGGGGCAGGTATTCTTATTGCACACCCGGAACATCTGGCAGCCAATGGCGATGAGGGGTCCCGTGCAGAAGCTGAACTGCTCCGCCCCCAGGAGGGCCGCCATGGCCACGTCCCGGCCGGTGAGGAGTTTCCCGTCCACTTCCAGGTGCACCCGGTCCCGGAGGCGGTTCATGAGGAGCACCTGCTGCACTTCGGAGAGCCCCACTTCCCAGGGGAGCCCTGCATGGCGCATGCTCGTCCGGGGAGAGGCGCCGGTGCCGCCGTCGTAGCCGCTGATGGTGATGCCGTCGGCTTTCGCCTTCACCACGCCGGCGGCGATGGTGCCGATGCCGCTTCCTGCGGTGAGCTTCACATTGATTTCGGCCCGGGGATTGGCATTCTTCAGGTCAAAGACCAGTTCCGCCAGATCCTCGATGGAGTACACGTCATGATGGGGCGGCGGGGAAATGAGGGATACCCCCGGCGTGGACCGGCGGGTGCGGGCGATGGCAGGATCCACCTTGCTCCCCGGCAGGTGTCCCCCTTCGCCGGGCTTGGCGCCCTGGGCGCACTTGATCTGGATTTCTTTCCCATGGACCAGATAATTCCCGGTGACCCCGAACCGGGCGGTGGAGACCTGCTTGATTTCATCGTTCACGCTGCTGCCGTCGGGGCGGAGCGCAAACCGCTCATCGTCTTCCCCGCCTTCGCCGGTGTTGCTGCGGCTGCCCAGGGAATTCATGGCCTTTGCGATACATTCATGGGCTTCTTTGCTGAGGGCGCCGTAGCTCATGGCGCCGGTGCGGAAGTGGTGGATAATAGAGTCCGCGCTTTCCACTTCTTCGATGGGGATGCTGCAGCCGGCGGGGCTGGTGAAGTCCAAGAGGTCCCGGAGCCGGATGAGGGGCTCATTCACCTTCTTCGCATAGACCTTGTAAAGCTCATAGCTCCCGGTGCGGCAGGCCTGCTGCAGGAGCCGGATGGCCTCAGCCGTAAGGATATGGGGTTCGTCTCCGTTTCTCCGGTACTTGAAGACATCCCCGGAGAAGAGGCCCTTCTTCGGACCGTAGGCTTCTTCGTGGCGCCGCCGGTTCTCTTCCTCCATTTCCAGAAGGCCGATGCCACCGACAGGAGACGCCGTGCCGCCGAAACAGGTATCCGCCACTTCTTTGCCGATGCCCACAGCCTCGAAAATCTGGGCGCCATGGTAGCTCTTCACCGTGGAAATCCCCATTTTCGACATGACCGAGAGAATGCCGTTCACCGCGGCATTGAGGTAACTCTCCCGGGCTTCTTCGGCGCTCTTCTTCCCGAGCCGCCCTTTCTCCGCCAGGTCCGACACCGTATCCAGGGCCAGATAGGGGTTGATGGCGGTGACGCCATAGCCGATGAGGGTGCAGAAATGGTGCACCTCCCGGGGCTCCCCGGATTCCAGGATAATGCCCACGTCAGGCCGCACCTTCTCCCGGATGAGGAAATTGTGGAGTCCTGCGGAGGCGAGAAGGGCCGGAATGGCCACATGGTCCCGGTCTATGCCCCTATCGGACAGGATGAGGATGTTGCTGCCCTTCTTCACCGCCGCCAGGGCTTCGTCGAAGAGATGGTGCAATGCCTTTTCCATTTCTCCCCGGCCCTCGGCGGGATAGAGGAGGGACAGCACGGCAGGACGGATGCGGGGATCCGAAAGGTGCTTCACCGCCGCCATTTCTTCATTCGTCAGAAGGGGCCGGTCCATGGAGAGGGCAGCAGTGCCCTTCTCGTCGGGGTCCATGATGTTTGCCATGTTCCCCACGTACACCGTGGCGGAGGTGACGATTTTTTCCCGGATGGCGTCGATGGGAGGATTCGTGACCTGTGCGAAGTTCTGCTGGAAATAGTCATAGAGGAGCCTCGGCCGCTCGGAGAGTACGGGAAGCGGCGAATCCATGCCCATGGCTCCCACCGGGTCTTTCCCCGTATCCGCCATGAGAATCATGATATCCCGCATGTCTTCCTGGGTGTAACCGAAGCCCTTCTGCTCTTCCAGCAGGTTCTCCGGCGTCTTTTCTTCCACCTTTTCCTTCGGCAGGTCCGACAGGTCCACCATGTGCTCCTCGCACCACTGGCCGTAGGGGTGGGCGGAGGCCATGGCGTGTTTGATTTCTTCGTCCGGCACGATGCGCTGCTGGGAGGTATCGATGAGGAAAATCTTTCCCGGTTCCAGGCGGCCCTTGTAGAGGACCTCCTTCTGGTCCACCGGCACCGCCCCCACTTCGGAGGACAGGATGACCCGGTCATCCTTCATCACGTAGTACCGGGCCGGCCGGAGGCCGTTCCTGTCCAGCATACCGCCGATGTGGATGCCGTCGCAGAAACAGATGGCCGCCGGACCGTCCCAGGGTTCCATCATAAAGTTGTGGTACCGGTAGAAATCCTTCTTCTCCCGGCTCATGGAATCGTCCTTTTCCCAGGGTTCCGGAATCATGACCATCATGGCGTGGGCCAGGGAATGGCCGGCCATGTGGAGGTATTCGAGGCAGTTGTCGAACATGGCGGAGTCGCTGCCCGTGTCATCCACCACGGGGAATACCTTCGAAAGTTCCGGGTAGTCCGAAGGCCGGGACTTGCTTTCCCGGGCGTTCAGCCAGTTGATATTGCCCCGGATGGTGTTGATTTCCCCATTGTGCACGATGTACCGGTTCGGATGGGCCCTGGCCCAGCTGGGGAAGGTATTCGTGCTGAACCGGGAATGGACGAGGGCCATGGAGGTCTTGTAGTCCAGGTCCGACAGGTCCAGGTAGAAATGGCGCATCTGGTCGCTGGTGAGCATGCCCTTGTACACGATGGTCCGGGAGGACAGGCTGGCAATGTAGAAGTCGGTCCCCATGCCGGCGGAGAGGGGGATGATTTTCTTTTCCGCCAGCCGCCGGATGATGTAGAGCTTCCGCTCGAAATCCATGGGTTCCGTGATGGCGGGGTCCTTCCCGATGAAGACCTGGAGGAAATGGGGACGGATCCGCTTCGCCTCTTCCCCGATGAGGCTCTCGTCGATGGGGACTTCCCGCCAGCCGAGGACGGTCTGCCCCTCTTCCTTTACGATTTCCTCGAAAATCCGCTTCTGTTCTTCCCGGAAATTTTCGTAGCGGTGGGCAAAAATCATACCCACCCCGTACTCCCCTTCCGGAGGGAGGTGAAATCCCAGGACCTCGCACTCCCGCTGGAAGAATTCGTGAGGAATCTGGGTAAGGATGCCGGCGCCGTCGCCACTCTTCCGGTCTGCCCCCTCGCCGCCCCGGTGCTTCAGGTTCTCCAGAATTTTCAGGGCATCATCCACGATGCCGTAGGACCGCTGTCCTTTGATATTTGCCACAAATCCGATGCCGCAGGCATCATGCTCATTCCTCGGGTCATAGAGACCCTGGGCCTTCGGTAAATCTCTCCATACTTTTCCCATACTCCAACGCCTCCCGTGAAGACAAAAAGCCGGACAGGCAGTCAAAAAAAGACCGTCTGTCCGGCATCGGACTTTCTGTAGTTGTGAGATTTATTATAGCACTGCAGTAAGGAAAAGGATAGATGAATTTTGGGAGTTTACCGTTTTGTGTCATAGCCTTGAGCGGAACAGCCGCTCCGCGGCGGTTTTCAAGTGGCTGAGGGGCGTGCAGACGGGCGGGAGCTTCCAGCTGCTGGCTGTTAGCAGCTAGAAAAGCTGATTAGGCCCTTTGGGCCCAATCCCATCAGTTTCCATTAGCTAACCCCAGCCCGTTGGGCAGCCCCTTCCC
>NZ_UQKJ01000127.1 GCF_900541605.1 uncultured Dialister sp.
ATGGTTAGCCTCCTTCCTTGGGAAGGAGGTGGCGCCGAAGGCGACGGAGGTTAGCGATTGGAAGCGCCGCAGGCTGATGGTTTGTCCCCCTTTTCCAAAGGGGAATGTCACGGAGTGACAGAGGAATTCTGATGGGTCCGCAGCCTATCGGGTTGTAACACCGTCACAGTCATTTAGCTGGGAGATTTCTCGACTCATCGTAGCTTTAGCGATTTTAAGGACAGAATCACTTAGTATGCTGCCACCGCTCGAAATGACGAGATACGTGCAGAGTCACTAGAAGGGCGGCGGAGCCGCTGATCACCTAGACCTAGATCTAGACCTAGACCTAGACCCAGACCTCCATCCCGCTCACTGATTCATCAGGGTTCTCGCGGACTTTTTGAGTTTCTGCAGGGCCTTTCCTTCGATCTGGCGAATTCTTTCTCTGGTGACGTCGAAGTACCGGCCCACTTCTTCCAGGGTCCGGGTCCTGCCGTCTTTGAGGCCGAACCGGAGTTCCAGGACCTGCCGTTCCCGTTCGGTGAGGCCGTTCAGGAGTTCGTCGATCTGTTCCCGAAGGAGGATGGACCCGGCGGCGTCATCGGGGGCGATGGCTTCGTGGTCTTCGATGAAGTCTCCCAGGTGGGAGTCTTCTTTTTCTCCGATCGGCGTTTCCAGGGAGATGGGGTCCTGGGCGATTTTTTTCACTTCCCGGATTTTCCCTACGGTGACGCCCATGGCTTTGGCCAGTTCTTCGTTGGTGGCTTCTCTCCCCTTTTCCTGGAGGAGCTGCCGGGAGATGCGGTTCATTTTATTGATGGTCTCCACCATGTGCACCGGCACCCGGATGGTCCTGGCCTGGTCGGCGATGGCCCTGGTGATGGCCTGGCGGATCCACCAGGTGGCGTAGGTGGAGAATTTATAGCCCTTGGTGTAATCGAATTTGTCTACTGCCTTCAAAAGGCCCAGGTTTCCTTCCTGGATGAGGTCCAGGAACTGGAGTCCCCGGCCCAGGTATTTTTTCGCAATGGACACCACGAGCCGAAGGTTCCGGTCCGCCAGTTCCTGCTTTGCCTCTTTGGCGGCCTGTTTTTCTTCTTCCGTGGCGTCTTCGGTGCTCCCCTTTGCCACGGTCTTGGCCAGTCTGATTTCTTCTTCGCTGCTCAAGAGCTTCAGGGCTCCGATTTCCTTCAGGTACAGTTTCACCGGGTCGTCGATGGTGACGGTGTTGTCCATGTCCGGCACAGGCTCGGTGGACTCAGGCTGGGACTCCGCTTCCTCTTCTTCTTCCTCCGAGAAGTCCACGTCATCGTCGGATACGTCCATGTCGAAGTCCACTTCGTAGTGGTCATCATGGAGGCCGGCGTAGAGGTCAGACAGGTCCTCTTCCCCCAGGTTCTTCTCCGCAATGAGGTCCATGATGTCCTTATTGGAAATGACGCCGTTTCTGGATTTCTTTTTTAATTCTTCTATCCAACCGGTTAACTCATTTTTCTGCTCTGCCATAGCAATTTCCCCCCTCCTGGAAAGGTCGGAAACAGGTGCTCCCGGGCTTTATGCCCCTGCCCGGGGGTGCTGTTTCCTGGAATGGGCCATATTAATGTTTCCCCAAATTCAGTATTTCTCTACTCAATCTGATGCAAAGCAACTGTTCTTCTTTCGCTTTCTGCGGATCCTTGTCCAGCAGCTCCTGGGCTTTCTGGGTGTGAATCCTGTATTCCTCCTGGAGATATATTTTTTTCATGGGCCAGATGTATTCTTCCTTCGGGATGGACCCCGGCTGCTCTCCGTCCATGAGGAGGCGGGCCAGTTTTTCTATGTCCTCCCGTCCCAGCTTCCCTTCTACCCCCTCCCGGGTGATGGGCGCCCCGGCGGCGGCCAGGTCCCGGAATACGTCGAAGAGGCGGCTGTGGAAATCATCGGAGAACCAGTAGTTCTCCAGTTCCTCCACCCCCTCCGGCAGCTGGTGGAACACGAGGCAGTACTTCAGGAGCCCCGCTTCCAGAAGCCGCTGTTTCTTCGTGAGGGGGGAGAGGCTCACCTCTTCCTTTTCCAACGGTACTTTCTGGGAAATGTAGACGTTGGATTTGTTTTTCCTGGCGTATACGAGGGCTTCGCTGCGGATCATGCCTTCGTCCATGTGCATGGTCCGCGCCATTTTCCGGATAAAGGAATTCAGCTGGAAGGCGTCTCCCGCATCGAGGAGGATGGAAAACATTTCATCCAGGATGTGGTGCTGGCCGTCCAGGGTGGTGCTGTCGTAGGTTTTCAGCAGGGAATGGAAGAGGAAATCCATGGCCGGCTCCGCCTGGTTCACTGCTTCCAGATAGGCGTCGCCGCCATGAAGGTTCACGAATTCATCGGGGTCCTTCCCCTCGCCCAGGTGAACTACCCGGAGCTTCAGACCCACAGATCCGGCGATCTGGAGGGCCCGCTTCGTGGCGTTCTGGCCGGCGGCGTCCATGTCGTAGCTGAAGACCACTTCGTCGGCGTATTTCTTGAGAAGCCTGGCCTGTTCAATGGTGAAGGCGGTGCCCAGGGACGCCACAGCGTTCGTCACCCCATGGGCGTGAAGGGAAATGGCATCCATGTAGCCCTCCACCATGATGGCCTGCCGCTTCGCCCGGATGGTGGGCAGGGCCTGGTAAATGGCGAAGAGGAGGCGGCGCTTGTTGAAAATCGGCGTTTCCGGGGAATTCAGGTACTTCGGCTTGCTGTCATCCATGACGCGGCCGCCGAAGGCCACGATTTTCCCCCGGAGGTTCCAGATCGGAAACATGCAGCGGTTCCGGAAAACGTCGTAGATCCGGCCGTTCTTCTCGGCGCAGAGGCCGCTGGTGAGGAGCACCTTCGGCGATACGTTCTTCTTCGTGGTGAAGTCCCGGTACAGTTTCTGCCAGTCCGGCGGTGCAAAGCCGAGTTTGAATTTTTCTATGGTCTCCGCCGTCAGGTGGCGCTTGGAGAAATAGGCGAGCCCCGCCTTCCCCATTTGGGTCTTCGTGAGGCAGTTGTGGAAATAGTTTCCCGCCAGATCCGTCACTTCGTAAAGGGACCGGTCCATGGCGGCCCGGGCTTTCTGCTCCGCCGTTTCTTCTCTCTTCGGGATTTCCATGTGGGCGTAATCCGCCAGTTTCTCTACGGCCTCCATGAAGGTGAGGTTTTCCATTTTTTCAAGAAACGTAATGGCGTCGCCGCTGGCATGGCAGCCGAAGCAATAGTAGAATCCCTTGTCCGGGGAAACCGCAAAGGACGGGGTCCTCTCGGGACCGTGGAAGGGACAGGAGGCCATGTAGTAGCGGCCATGTTTCTTCAGTTCCACGTAAGAGCCGATGAGGTCTACCAGGTTGATATTGTCTTTCAGCCGCTGAAGGAATTCATTATCAAATGAAGCCAAGAGTCCTCCTTTTGGGTTGTTCTGAATATATGGGAATGTATGTCTATAGTTATTATTGATAAATCAAGAATGAGGAATTAGGAATTAGGAATTAGGAATTAGGAATGGTGGTGCGGCGCGTCAGATTATATGGCGCCGCGGAGTTTTATATGATGGATATATGTTGTGCGTACGGGCGAAGCCTTGAGCCTTGAGCGGATTCGCCTGCGGCGAATCAGTAGCTAGTATCTAGATCTAGTGGCTAGGTGGTTAGGCCCTTCGGGCCGATTCCGTCTATCCCCATCTGACTCTACCCCCATAACGTCATTTCGAGCGGTGGGAGCATGCTAAGTGAATCTATCCGTAAAGTCGCTACAGCTACGATGAGTCGAGAAATCTCCCAGATAAATGACTATGACGGGGTTTTCAAAGATAGATTTGAGCGTTGAGAGTTGAGGTCCAGCGGTGGAGCCGCAGATTCCATCACCATCTCTCAGCCGTTGGCAGCTCTCTTCTGGGAAGAGAGCCTTGTGCAGAGGCAATGGTGCGTTATAGGGATAGAGTCTTTAGGATTCCTATGGCGGCGGAGCCGCTATCCGCCTCGATCTCGGTGTCATCAATATGGGCACCTGCTGATGGATACTTTCGCAAAGGTAAATACCTCTATGTCTGGCAATCCCTACCCATGCAGCCCCTTAGAGAAGGCGCGGCAAAGCCGCAGGATGGATGCGGTGAAGCCGCTATGGTGTTTCATAAGGCGGCGCTTCCAAACTTTGTGCGCCGCCACCACCATTCCTCATTCCTAACTCCTCATTCCTAATTTTCCGTCATCCTTCGAGCATCCGTCCAACACACCCATGCTCCCATTGAGTCAAAAAGCACCGACTGACTGAAAATACGAATTGTTCTTCCATCATCGGTGCTTAACTACGAGTCACGTGGCGGGAACAGCGGATTTCGTCAGTTCCTGCCAGCGGGCTGCCAGAATATTCATATAAAGTTTTGGGGATAGTCCGAAGCTGGCCAGGGAATAGCCGTCGCTGACTTCCACCAGGAGTGTCCTGCCGTCATCGGTGACGCCGAAGTCAATAGCGTATCCTGCTGGGGCCGATGTATAGGCCTTGACCGCGTCCCGCATGACCTGGGCATCAGGAAATACGTCCCACCGGCCTTTGTAGGGGGTGAGGCCGCAAATCGATCCATGGAGCACCCAGAGACGCCATTCGGAAATGAAGCGTACCTTTTCGCTGCACCATACGTCGATGTCCTCCAGGCCGCCGCCCAGTTTGATGAGGTCCTCCGACTTGTCCAGCACCGTGCCCCGGAACCGCTTGATATCTTCCACAGGCTTCACAAAGATGTGCCAGTCTTCGGGATGGCTGGTGATGGTGAAGAGAGTGGATTTCCAGATCTTCCGCCCGGTAAAAGGAAGAAGTTCATCGGGATAATCCAAAGGATCCAGTTTCACGCCGAACCGTTCCAGTGCTACCCTCACATCGTCCACGGTGCCTACCACCGGGTCGGACGGTGTATTTTCGGTGAGCGAATAGACGGCCTTGTATTTCACCACAGGAATGTCCTGCTCCCGGCAGCCGGTATAGGCATAATAACAGCTGGGGTCGAAGAATTCTCCTGTGTGTCTGATGCGGATATACGCCTTCATCCAATTTCTCCATTCAACTAATGAAAAATACACTGCTACAAATGTAATGATACCATGTTCCCCCTTTTTTTGCCAGTCCCGTACTGATTCGCCTGCGGCGAATCAGTGGCTGGTGGCTAGATCTAGTGGCTAGGTGGACAGGCCCTTCGGGCCGATTCCGTCTATCCCCATCTGACTCTACCCCCC
>NZ_UQKJ01000128.1 GCF_900541605.1 uncultured Dialister sp.
GGCTGTGAATAATTAGCGCTTGTAAAAAGCCCATTTAATCAGCGTTTCCCTAGCTGTCAGGAAGGCTGGTCCGCCTGCAGCGCTTCCCCTCGATGTTTTTAATAGCCAGGCATGCCGTAGGCTGCCCGTTTTTTCTAAAAGCTGGCAGCCCCCGCCCGTTCGCCACCTGAGTTCATCTACACACCCGCGGCGAAGCCTGCCCCTCCATTCTCTTCACTCAATTCTCAAATCTATCTTCTTAGCATTTCCCCTTCATATGTGATAAAATAGTAAGGCATGCTTTGAAAGATTCAAATAAAGAAATGGGAACTTATGAAAAAATCATCGAATGAATTTATCGCTATAGGGCTCATGCTGTTTGCCCTCTTTTTTGGTGCAGGAAACCTGATATTTCCTGCGTTCATGGGGCAGAATTCCGGATGGAATACCTGGTACGCCACCCTGGGATTCCTCATCACCGGCGTAGGCATTCCCTTCGCCTCGGTGCTCGCCATCTGTCTGTCCGGAAAGAACCTGGAAGAACTGGCCGGCCGGGTGCATCCGGTGTACGGCGTCCTTTTCAGCTGCGCCCTGTACCTTACCCTCGGACCCTTCTTCGCTGTCCCCCGTACAGCCACGGTTTCCTATGAAATCGCCATCTCCCCCTTCCTGCCTCCAGAGATGAAAGATGTGGGTCTCTATATTTTTGCCTTCCTCTTCTTCCTCCTGTCCTGGTATCTTGCCATTAACCCATCGAAGCTGGTACCCCGTATCGGGAAATGTATCACCCCCCTGCTCCTGGTATTCCTTTTCCTCCTCATCGCCGCCTCCTTCTTCCATCCCATGGGGCCCTGGATGGAACCGGCCGCCGCCTATGACACGCCGCTGAAGGCCTTCTCTTCGGCCCTGCTGGACGGATACAACACCATGGACTGCCTGTCGGGCCTCGTATTTGGCGTCATTGTGGTGGAATCCATCAGGCTCTACGGGCTCACATCGGGCCGTGAAATCGCCGGGGTTGCCCTGAAGTCCGGCCTCATTTCCACATTCTTCATGACCCTTGTTTATGCCGCCCTCTGCACACTGGGTGCCTCTTCCGTGGCCGTACTGGGGCATGTGGAAAACGGGGCTCCCGTGCTCGTAGGGGCTTCGTCCTTCTACTTCAGAAGCCTGGGCAGCGTGATTCTGGGCATCATCGTCATCCTGGCCTGCCTCACCACATCCATCGGCCTCACCGCCTCCTGCGCCGCCTACTTCAACCTGCTGGTGCCCCGGTTCTCCCACAAGGCCTGGGCCACCTTCTTCACCATCTTGTCCTTTGGCGTCGCCCTCTTCGGCCTTTCCTCCATCATCAAAGGCGCCATTCCGGTGCTCCTCTTCCTCTACCCTCTGGCTATCTGCCTCATTCTCCTCACCTTCCTCAATGACTTCTTCCACGGCAGCCGGAAGGTCTACGTCCTGGCCACCGTCTTCACCTTCATCCCAGCCCTGAACGACGGACTCAAGGCAGCGGGCTTTGCCATCACTCCCCTGGCAAAGTTCATGGAAACCCTGCCCCTGGCTTCGTCCAACATGACCTGGATTCTCTTCTTCGCCGCAGGACTCATCCTGGGCATCCTCTGGGAACACCTCACAAACCTGGACCACGGGACAGCGGAAGAATAAGACAGGAAATGAAAAACCGCGTTGAAAAGCAATCTTTTCAACACGGTTTTTTTGCGTAATAAATAAAAGAATTGAGGTCCCGACGCTTCGCGGCAAATACAGCCCCTACAGGAGACAATGCACTCCATAAAGCGGCATGTTCAGCAGGTGATCCTGCTTTTCACAGGGATTCATGGAAAGCCGTACCGCCAGGGAAGGCGCATATTTTTCACAATAGGCGCAGAGACTTTTCGCGTGAACCGTCTGTCCCGCTTTCACTTCAATGGGCACCACATTTCCCTCATGCTGGACCAGAAAATCAATTTCGTACCGTCCATTTTCGGAAAGCATATAGAAAAGGGACAGATCCAGGTCAGCAATCATCTGCTGGCAAACATACTGCTCCGTCAGGGCCCCTTTGAATTCTATAAAAATCCGGTTTCCCTCCAGAATGGATTTCGCATCGAGTCCACTCAAAGCTCCCAGAAGGCCAGTGTCCAAGAAGTACAATTTATAGGCATTTTCTTCTGCATAAGCCTTCAGCGGTACTGCCGGTTTCGTGACACGGTTCACCCGGGTAATAAGGCCACAATCCATCAGCCATTCCACGGCCATCTCAAAATCTTTGGCCCGGGCTCCTTTTTTCACCTGGCCAAAGAAAAACTTCTTATTTTCTTTAGCCAGCTGTGCCGGAATAGCATGCCATACCATACGGACCCGAGGCAATTCACGGGGATCCATGTGCTTACTGAAATCGGCTTCGTACATTTCCAGCAGCTCTTCCTGCATTTTCCGGACAGCTGCATAGTCCTTATTTTCTGAAAAGAATCGGACAATTTCCGGCATGCCGCCGGTGTAGTAATAATTTTTTAAAGCCGTCACGTATTTGTCATGGAAAGCGTTCATCATTTCCATATCCCTGTCGTCCAAAAGGCGGGCAAGTCCTTCCTCCCCCTGGGCCATAAGAAATTCATAGAATGACAACGGATACAGGGACAGAGTATTTACTTTACCTACAGGATAGGAAATGCCTTCATGCAGCGCCACCCCCAGCATGGATCCCGCTGCAATGACCGGATATTCCGGCCCGTTTTCACAGAAATATTTCAAGGCGGAAATCGCAGCTGGCGCTTCCTGGACCTCGTCAAATATAATCAGCGTGTCCCTGGGTGTCACGACCACGCCGGTTTCAATATTGATGGCCATCAGAATCCGCTGGATATCGAAATCCTGGTCGAAAATATGCTGCATCACCGGGTTATGGTCAAAGTTCACATAGGCAGTCTTTTTAAAATACTTTTTCCCGAATTCCTGCATGAGCCAGGTCTTCCCTACCTGCCGGGCTCCTTTCAAGATCAGCGGCTTCCGGACAGGAGAATCTTTCCACTCTACCAGCTTTTTCATCAGTGCTCTTTCCATAAGCCTCCTCCTTCCCATTTTTTGTAGGGAATATCTGCCTGTATTTTACATTTTTTGTAGGGATGAATCAACTCATAATCACATTTTTTGTACTATAACGAAAGAATTGAGGTCCAGCCCCTTCGCGGCGGATTGGCATGCTGACGGGTAGAGTCACCGGCACGGAGCTGCTAGCGGCTAGCTGTTAGCTTCCAGGAAAACAGGGCAGCCTGCGGCAAAAAAAGATAGATTTGAGAATTGAGTAAAGAGAATTGAGGCCTGGCGGCTGCGCCGCAAATGCATCCCCTCTGTCAGCTGCGCAGATTCCGCCTCTTTGAGGCGGATCCATCCCCTGCCCTTTGGGCTGCCCCCTTCTCCAAGGGGGCACGCTTTATGTGGATAGCGTCATTCGTGCTGAGATGTTTGCTATTAGCGGCAAAGCCGCTGTTTCTGTCTGACGTCTGCAATCTGATTGTCTGATGTCTTAGATGCGGCGAAAGCCGCTGGACCTCAACTCTCAACTCTCAAATCTCAAATCTATCTCTTACCCTGCAAACACATACTGCACGAGCCCCATGTAGCACAGGGTGCCCAGGGCCATGGAGAGGAGCATCTGCCGTTTCCAGAGATGCACCGCCACCGTGAGGATGAGGGCGATGGCCTCAGGAATGCCGTGGGAGCCTTTGAGGAGGGATACGTCCTTCAGGCAGTACACCACAAGAAGGGCGAAAACCGCCGACGGCAGGGCTTTCCCCAGGTATTTCACATACGGCGGCAGCCGGCTGCCGGGCTTGAAGATGATAAATGGCAGGAACCGGGTAATCATGGTGCCTGCAGCGCAGATGAGGATCGTGGCCACCTGCTGCCAGAAGGGCATATCCGTCATAAGAAGCCACCTGCCTTTTCTATGGGTTTACGAAGCACCGTGAGGGCTGCGAGCATGCCCACCATGGCGGGAATGATAAAGTTATCGGCGCCAAAGATAAGGAGGCTGCCGATGGAGAATACAAAGCCGATGAGGGCGGTGTAATGTTTCCCCTCCTTCAGCCACTGTTCCAGGAAAATCACCACGAACATGGTGGTCATGACAAAGGAAAGGCCCCTGGAATTGAAATGGAGCACATTCCCCAAAAGGCCCCCCATAAGGGCGCCGGACACCCAGTAGGTGTAATTCAGGAAGGACACCCAGAACATATACCAGTGCCGGTCTATGTCGTAGGGGATGGTGGCAGAATAATTCAGGGCAAATGTCTCGTCGCACATCCAGAAAATCAGGAACGGTTTCTTCCAGCCGCTGCCCTTGTATTTCTCCAGCATGGACAGACCGTAGAAAAGATGCCGTGCCTGTACCGTGAGGGCCACGATGAAATCCTGCCAGGGCGCAAAGGGCGAAATGAGCATGGACACCGTGACGAACTCCAGGGAGCCGCCGAAAATGACCATGGCCATGAGGGTGGGATACAGGAAATTAAATCCCAGGGTATGCATGTAAAAACCGTAAGCAAAAGCCAGAAACCAGAACCCTGCAAATATGGGGAGCGTATAAGGAAAAGCCTCATGCAGCGCCCGCAGGGCTGGAGATTTTGTAGAACTCATAGTACCTCCTTATTTAGACGCAACATTTTTATTGTAGTCCGATGAAACACAGGGTGCAAGGGGGGATCGAGATCGAGATTGAGATCGAGGGCAATAGCCGCTTTGCGGCAGACATGGTGGATAAGGGCATGACCATACAAGCGGAGCCTTGTGCCTTGAGCCTTGAGCCTTGAGCTGGACAGCCGCTTCGCGGCAGGGGTGTGTGGCCGAGTCTGGTGCGAACGGATGGGGGCTTCCAGCTGCTAGCTGCTAGCTGCCAGGAAAGCTCATCCGCCTGCGGCGCTTCCAACAGCTAACCTCCGTCGCCTTCGGCGCCACCTCCTTCCCAAGGAAGGAGGCTAACCAT
>NZ_UQKJ01000129.1 GCF_900541605.1 uncultured Dialister sp.
CCCTCTGGGCCAGTCCCATCAGTTCCCTTCAGCTAACCCCAGCCCCGTGGGCAGCCCCTTCCCGAGGAAGGGGCCGACTGTTGTGTCAATTTCACGTTATTTGTGCAGAGTCATTAGGATTCCACTGGCGGCGGAGCCGCAGATGGTTAGCCTCCTTCCTCGGGAAGGAGGTGGCGCCGTAGGCGACGGAGGTTAGCTAAAGGGAGCGCCGCAGGCTGATTTACCTTATGCCCCTGGCGCGAAGCGCCCACAACCCGGTGAACGAGCGTAGCGATGTTCACCCACCACCCTTAGCCCCATCTATACGAGTGGCCCGTCCCCTAACCACCAGCTCCCAACAGCTCGACAAACTGAAATAGTCCTGTTCCCCTGTTTCAAAAACCTCATACCACGGAACCCGTAAAAATGGTACAATATACGAGACTTATCTGTATTCTCCCGGGAGGCATGAGAATATGAAACAGTGGAAGAAAAAAATGACAGCGGCCCTGCTGGCTGTGGCCTGCATCGGCGGCCTGGCAGCACCGGCGGAAGTGGAAGCGGCTACGACGACACAGAAAATTCTCTATGGGGCGGCGGCACTTCTTTTCATTTCCAATTATTACCAGCGGCTGGATGACCATGGAGGGCAGCAGTTCCTTGCGGAGTGCCAGCAGCAGACCGGGGTCTATGATTCGGCGGAAGCGGACAACCGGGTGCAGGAAATCTATCGGAACCTTTGCGATACGGGGGCAGTGGATCGGAATTACAAGGTCTACGTTTCCCCGGATGAAGATATCAATGCATCCATGAGCCTGGGCGGCGTGCTCTGTGTGAATAAGGGCTCCCTCGATGCCTTTGATGATGATGAACTGGCCTATGTCATGGCCCATGAAATTTCCCATGGTGAGAAACGGCACAGTGTAAATGGAGTCAAGAAACGGGTGGGCCTCATTACGGCCCTGGATATTTACCTGGGAAGCGATGCATCCTATGGAGAGTACCTGTTAGGAAATATTGCAGCCAACTACGTGTCCAATGCGGTCTTCACAAAGGACCAGGAAAAGGAAGCCGATGACTGGGGCTTCCAGTACCTGGTGGAGGCAGGATATAACCCCGGTGTCGGGGCAGCCGCCATGCAGGTGCTCTATAACAAATACGGGGAAAGTTCCCCTTCCGGCATCAAGTCGGTGCTGGCTCCCGGAAACCATCCGAAAACAAGTGACCGTATCAATAAAAACCTGAAATGGATGAAGGCCTATTCCGGCGGCCACGTGGATGTGAAGGACGGATGGATCCTTGTGAATGGAGAAAAGGCATTCCAGCCGGAAGCGGCCGGCCGGTATACGGATAAGGAGAGGACATTCCTCACCGCCGGTAAACTGGACAAGCTGTACCATGCAGGACAGGTGCCTGATGCGGTACTGGAAGATAATACCATCTACTGTGGAAGTACGGCGGTTTACAGCCTCGCTTCTACGGAAAACGGAAAGCTCTATGTGGACAACCTGAATAAGGGGATTGCTAAAGATCGGGGCGAAAAGGTGGAGGAAAAATTTGCTATTGATTCCCGAAAGGCAAAAGTGACAGCGGACAAGGCAAAAGCGGAAAAAGAGGCCGCCTCTGCAGATGCCGGTTGAATCGAGCATAGTTAGCAGGCATCATTGAGAAAGGAACATGATTATCAAGATTATGAAGAAATTACTGGCCCTGGTTATTTTATTTATTGTTTGTGCAGGTGTGGCTTTTGGTATTCTGGCCCTCATTACGCCGGAACCGCCAAAGAAGCCGCAGCTCCCGCCTCCGCCTGCCACCGGTGCCGTGTCGGCGGCCCTGATTGATGGAAATACGGGAGAAATGCTGGCCGATAAGGAAGGAACCCTTCGCGTCTATCCGGCCAGCACCACTAAGATCCTCACCACCATCATTGCCCTGGAGGAAGGAAAGGATAAGCTGGAACAGAATGCAGTGATTACGGACCGGGCCATTAAACAGGACGGTACGAATCTTGGCATCCGCAAGGATATGCCCATTTCCCTTCACCAGATGCTCTATGGCATGATGCTGATTTCCGGAAATGATGCGGCCGTGGCTACGGCGGAAACCGTGGGCGGTTCCTATGACCGGTTCGTAGAAATGATGAATGAAAAGGCTGCCTCCATTGGAGCCCATGATTCCCATTTCGCCAATCCCAATGGCCTTACAGATCCGAACCATTACACCACAGCGGAAGATATGGTGAAAATTGCGGCCTATGCCATGAAAAATCCTGATTTCCGGGATATCGTGAAGCGGAAGACCTATCCCATGACCTATCGGAATGGTATTTACCGGAATGTGCAGAACAGGAATGAATTTCTTTCCAGCGGCTATGAAGGGGCCAATGGTATCAAGACAGGTATGACGGAAGCGGCCGGTGACTGCCTTGTAGCATCGGCAGAGAGAAATGGAAAGCTCATCATCGTAGGCCTTTACAATGACCCGAAACGGTGGCAGGATGTGAAGACCTGGCTGGATTACGGCTTTGCGGCAGCCCGGGCGGAAGATGAGTACCGGGCAGCTCTGGCAGCAGAACCGGGAATTTACAAATTTGTGAACCGGGTGCTGGGAAAGGAACCAAAGGAATCCCATGCGTAAGAAAAAGACTCCCTTTTTGAAGCGGCTCTTTCCCCATAGCCCGCTGCTTCGGATTATCTTCGTCATTGTCATGGTCATTACGTCTTACGTGGTGGTACAGAATGTATACCACTTCGTGAAGGTGCAGCAGCAGGAAGCGGAACTGGTGAAAGAGAAGGCCCGTCTGGAAGAGGAAAAGGAAAATCTGGAAACCCAGAAGGAGGACCTTGAGGATCCATCCAAACTGGAAAAGAAGGCTCGGGATGAACTGGGCCTTGTGAAACCGGGAGAAGTTCCCTATGTGAAATAGGACCGATGTCCGGCGGCAGCCCTGCGGCGGGGCGTACATGCAAATCAGTGGGGCACTGGGCTTTTTGTCTTGAGCTGGCCCGCCTGCGGCGCTTTTGTCCGGTTCCTGACAGGGGCTCTTGCCGAATGTATGGCCGCGAAACGGCCGGGAAATTCATAGGGCGGGGCCGCTTCAATGGGAGCTTCCTTCGTCTTGCGCAGGAATCATAGCTGGAATTATAAAAAGGAGCTGTAAATGAAAAATATTTTCATTCACAGCTCCTTTTTACATTCTTTTTTATCAGAACTGTTTCAGCCTCTCCAAAAGCCGCTGGCCATGGTCTTTTGAATTTTTGATGACCCGCTGCCGGTCTTCTTCGGTGCTGACGCCGGGAATGTAAGCGCTGCCGAAGCTATACACCGGCGGCTCATAGATCATGTGACAGAGCTCGGCCATCTGCTCAAAGTTGTAGAGAAATTCTTCTACCGGATGCCGGTTCTGCCCGCCTTTCCGATAATGGTCACTGCCGCCGCCTACGGTGAAGGATACCATGAGATGTTTGCCGGTAAGGGCTGTTCCTTTGGAACCATAGGCAAAGCCATGGGCAAAGACTTTTTCTACCCAGTTTTTGATGATGGCAGGGTAGGAATACCAGTAAAGGGGAAACTGGAATACGATGACATCCGCTTCTCTTACATAGGACTGTTCTTTTTCCACGTCCAGGTCCCAGCCAAGAAGGTCCAGGCGGCGAAGGACAAAGGGCAGGTCCGATGTATCCAGCGTTTCTAGAATGGTTTTATTAGCCAGGGACGTTTTCAGGTCCGGGTGGCCGGAAATGATTAAAATATTTGGCATAAGAATCTCCTTTCTGCATTACAGAGGTTATGGAATGGACCATATTATAGGAAAACAGGAGCGATTTGGGAAGAATGCACTTCAAAGTCATAAAGTGATAAAAGGAACAGCAGCTTACAATGACTACTTATGATATACAAAAAGTAAGTGACTCACCCAAAAGTACATTCTTACATAAAAATCAGTTTTGGCATAAAATGTAGCTGATGAAAAAAAGGAGACCGGCCCTTGCCGGATCCGGAAAGGAAAATCAATATGGACGAAATATTTACACGGGTCAGTGTCCGCCAGTTTGAAGACCGGCCGGTGGAAAAAGAGAAAGTAGAGAAAATTCTTTCCGCTGCCATGCAGTCACCCTCTGCGGGGGATGAAGAGGCTTGGCGGTTTTATGTGGTCACTGACAGGAAGAGGCTTGATGAACTTTCAAAAGCCAGTCCCTATGCTTCCCCTGTGGCCAATGCTCCGGCGGCGCTTGTAATTTCCTGGGACCGGGAAGCTCTCCGGTTTCCGGAATATGGGGAAATCGACTGCGCCATTGCTTCCGAAAATGTGCTCCTTGCCATCGAAGGCCTGGGGCTGGGAGGCGTCATGCTGGGTATTGCGCCGATCCGGGAGCGAATGGATGCAGTCCACACCATCCTCCGGATGCCGAAAGAAGAAGAAGCCTTTACGGTGATTCCCTTTGGCTATCCCAAACATAAAGGGAAAGCCCATAGCCGTTTTGATGAAAAGAAAGTCCATTACCTTTGAAAGGAGCCTGTATGGAAGAAATTAAAGTATTCAACTGCCCCGTTGAAGCGACCCTCTCTGTTATCGGGGGCAAGTATAAGTGCGTCATTCTTTATCACCTGTCCCACGAGACACTCCGTTTCAGCCAGCTGCAGCACATCATCCCCCACGTTACCGCCAAGATGCTGTCCCAGCAGCTCCATGACCTGGAGAATCGGGGACTCATTCATAAAAAAATCTATCCGGTGGTACCGCCAAAGACGGAATACAGCCTGACAGAATTCGGAAAGACCCTGTCTCCCATTGTGAATGCCATGTGTGATTGGGGAAATACATATATGAAGGATCAAATCCATCCGGTAGAATTGAAATGATTGGAGGAGTCATGGGAGACCATGGCTCTTTTTGATTGTCTTCTTAGGGAAGCACTGATTAAATCGTTGTCAGATTTCATTCTTGGATTTTTATGCAA
>NZ_UQKJ01000130.1 GCF_900541605.1 uncultured Dialister sp.
AACGTAGTTGCTAACACCCTCAATCTCGGTCTCGACCTCGATCTCACCAGTGCCGCAGGCTATCGAGCCTTCCTAGTTGCTAGAAGCTAACAGCTAGAAGCCCCCATCCGTTCGCACGTCGCTCAGCCACATGGCACCCGATCAGCGGCGGGCGATCTCGTCTACATAGGCCCGGATCGCATCGGCCATGTCCTTCCGGTCTACGGTCTCGGTGAACCGCTTCGGCCGGGTTTCCAGTTCTCCCAGCTGCTTCGGGATGGCAATGCCCGTGGACTCTTCGATTTCCCGGAGCGTGTCGTAGGGGCTTTCTTTCTCTGCAAGGCCCAGGGCTTTGGCCACGACGCCGGGGAACTTGTAGGGATGGGCGGTGCTGATGATGACCGTATGGGAATGGCGGGGTACTTTGCCTTCCCTTCTCAGGTGGTCATAAACCGCATAGGCCACGGCGGTATGGGGGTCCATGAGGTAATCACAGGTCTCGTAGACGCCGCTCATGGCGTGGATCATGTCTTCCGGCGATGCCCAGCCTCCCATCATTTCCAGGCCTGCCTTTTGGAAGGCTTCTTTCGATACTTCGTATTTTCCTTCTTTTTTCAGCTTATCCATGGCTTCTGCCACGGCGTCGGCGGATCCGGTGAGGTAGTACAGGAACCGTTCAAAGTTGGAGGAAATGAGGATATCCATGGACGGCGCTTCGGTCATGTGGAAAGGCCGGTTGATATCGTAGGTACCGGTGGCAAAGAAATCAGCGAGCACCTTGTTTTCATTGGACGCGCAGATGAGCTCTCCGATGGGGGCCCCCACCTGTTTCGCGATCCAGGCAGCCAGGATGTTGCCAAAGTTGCCTGTAGGCACGACTACGTTGAACTTTTCTCCGGCACCGATGGACCCGTTTTCCATCAGTTTCAGCCAGATCCATACGTAGTACACCACCTGGGGCAGGAGGCGGCCGATGTTGATGGAATTGGCACTGGAGAAGAGGACTCCCTTTTCCGCCGATTCTTTACGGAGCTCGCTGCCAAAGACCTGCTTCAGGGTGCCCTGGGCGTCGTCGAAGTTTCCTTCGATGCCCACCACTTTTACGTTATCCCCCAGCTGCTTCTGCATCTGGTCCTTCTGCAGGGGGCTCACGCCGTGGGAGGGATAGAAGACCATGATATGGACTCCCGGCACATCCCGGAATCCTTCCAGCGCCGCTTTGCCGGTGTCTCCGGAGGTGGCGGTGAGAATGAGGATTTCCTTGCCGTCCTTGTCCTGTTTCTTCGCATACACCAGGAGGTACGGGAAAAGGGACAGGGCCAGGTCCTTGAAGGCGCAGGTGCGGCCATGGAACATTTCGGCCATGGAAAAGGCCTGGGACAGGGGCTTTACAGGCACAATGTCCTTCGTCTCAAAGGTGCCGGTGTAGGCACTGTGGGTGAGCTCTTTCAGCGTATCTTCCGGAATGTCCGTGAGGAAATGGGACAGCACAAAGGCCGCCAGTTCTTCGTAGGACATATCTTTCAGTGCCTCCGCCTCCAGAAAGGGCTTCGGTAGGAATTCAGGTACATAGAGGCCGCCGTCATCGGCCAGCCCCTTCAGCAGCGCTTCTTCCGCTGTCACTGTTTCATTACTTCTGGTACTTCTGTATTTCATGGGACACCTCCGCGAATTTTCTCCATTTATTGTCATTGTAACATAAATCAATAGGGAGAAACAGGAGAAACGGAGAAGGCGGAGGAATGTTTAGGATTTGTTTAGGGCTCACGCAGGAGCAGAACTGATTTGACTGAGTACACATGAGAACATATCAGCCTTAATCTTCAGGCACTGAGCCAGCCAGTCCTTTACGCCTTCATCAATGGAAACAGACTTATCTCCGACTTTCATACTCATGGAGTCGTCCTCGCCTACTTCTACCTTATCCCGCAGAAGTTTTACGAAGGCTTCCGGGTTCAAGGCATTCCCTTTGGCCAAGGCTGACTGCAGCATGGACTGCATGGACGTATGAATCCGCTTGGAATGCTCAGCTTCTGCCTTCTTTTCCGAAGCGGTGTACTTGTCCGTCAACTCTTTCACCTGGTTCTGAAGCGTGGTAATCTGACCGCCAAGGGACTCCGGATTCCCCGTTTTCTTCAGGGCCTCCAGCGCTGTGCGCAGATTATTCAGCGCAGACTGCGGGTCGTCACTGCTGCGAAGACCAAGGGCGTCCAGCACCTTGTTTTTCTCCACCCGATTGGCGGCCGCTTCGTTTCGGACGCCGGTGATAAGGTTCTGCAAGTCCGCTGCCATAGCGCCACCATTTTCCGCCTTTCCCAAGGCTTCAAAGATCTGTTCCAATGTATACATACTCCATCCTCCTGCCCGCCTGGGGCAATAAAAAATATATAGAACAGCGCCAGGCTGTCTCTAACAGGGCAATAAAAAAGCAGGCCATTCGGTCTGCTCACCTTGCAATCATATTGTACTATCCATCATAACCGGGATCAGGTTTCATCCTGATCTTATATCCGCGGGCAAGGTCGATTCCATCTGCCGTAATAGTCGCCACCACATGGGGCTTCTTTTCGTCTGTTTCTACAATCAGCCTCGTAATTCCTTTAATTAACCCATTTCCCAAACAAGTATTGCTGCCGGGCTTTGCAGTATCAGTCATATTGTTCACCTTTCTTTAACCATAAGAAAAGCCCGCTGCCCAGGCAGGCTTCATATTTAAATACCGGGCGTTACATCTTTAATGCCCTTCAACAACCTATAAGCTTTTTTCATCATGGTATTATCAGCCAGATATTCCATGCCAGTCAGCGTCAGATGGGGATTAATCAAAACAATGTCTGAACCACATTTATCAGTTACAACTTTAATTCCACTGATATACCCAGCTTCAACCAACGACCGAAGGATATTCAGAAATAAGGCATTGCTGACGCCAAAATGGGATGCAGTGAAATTCTCATCATCGAACTCTTCAGAGTTCATACAGATTTCGATATACTTCAGAATTCGATATATCAACTTGAAATTATTCATCTTATAACACTTCCCCAAAAGCTTTCTTTAGCGTCTCGAAATCATCATCTTCTACAACTTCAAACTTACCGGCGACCTTACTATCTAGTAAGCGCGGTTCTTTAATTGGATAAACATAATCTTCATTTGAATCATCAATGATCCGAATCCACGGAGGCCGTACATCAACGACATCATAAATTTTTTTATCAGTCAGACTGTCAACACCCTGATCCGGCCCTATATATCTTACTCTCATTACATTATTTCCTTTCTTTGGGATACCCCTTCACTTTAAATTCTACATTCATCTCATTATCAATTCTTCTATACCAATGAATATCAAAAATATATTTATCGGATGCTACAATACCTACCACTTTTTGCCATTGACTTTCATTTCCTCCATATTTCAAGGCCAACTTATCCGCAATTCTCAGCTTGCTTTTTCCACCACATCCGGCAATTATTTTTTTAGGAATTACGATCGCTTTCGCTGGGATATAAATTTCTTCCCCCGATTTATCCATCACAAGCAACCCTTCTGGTAGCCCCACTTCTTGTTTCATTATACTAAAAATCTGATCATTAACCAACTTCTGAAGTCGGCTTTCCTTCTTGGATGATAAATTTCTTGCCTTCTCCATCCACTCAGTCCGGCCAGCCCTCCATTCCTTTTCGCCCTTCACTCCCAAGATAGCCTGTCGAATGTGTAGCGGCTGCTGTTTCAGCCATGCATTTCCACGGCTTTCCACATTGTCAGACCATTTTTTCCCATTCAGTTCACCAGCATATACCGGAGCATAATGGCAAAGGCAGTGAGGATGAGCCGGATTTACAGGAGCCCGGTCTTTAGGAAAGACTCCTCTACCTAGCCCATACAGATCTGCATGGGCATACATATCGCAGATATCTTCCGCCGGATGCCGGCTTCCCAGCTTCCACTGATAGGCTGCAACGCTGTCGTCATTACCATACCTGGCAATAAAAGCATCATATCTGGCCCTGGCCGTTTCGGTCCTGGCAATTCTCTCTGCAATATATCGGCCTTTTTCTTCAATAGCCGATCTGACTGCATTCTGTACAGCCTGCTCACTGCCCTGGTCTATTTTATCCAGAAGTGCATTCAGCGATGTCCGGTAATGATTGTAGGTGCTTCTGTCGTCCACCAGGTCCTCAGCCTGGGCACGAACTTTACGAATAGCCCGCTGCAGGTTCTGTCTCTGAACGATATGGCCTGCGTTATATCCATCATAGAGGCTCTGGGCAGTATCTCTTGCGGTCTTACTTAAAAAGTAGAGCTGTTTCCAACTCTGCTTTAAAATAGTCGCCTGTACTCGAAACAGGTCTCCCCCGCCAGGGGATACTATACGGCTATAGCGCAATATCGCACTTTATACCTTGTACATTGTGATAAAAGCATGGCGGGAATGTTTAGAAAATGTCTAGAAAATGTTAGAAGGGGGGATGGCCATGGCCCAGGGGCTGATGGATAGATATATACATACATACATACATACATACATACATACATACGGTGAGAGCTTCTAGCTGCCAGCTTTTAGCTCTACCTCCTGCGGCACTTACGGGCGTATGAGCGTTGTGCTTACAGGCGACGCCTTGAGCCTGGAGTTATTCAGACTCTGCAAACTGAGCCCGTCGGTTCCCTTCAGCTAACCTCAGCCCGTTGGGGTAGCAAGGCATAGGCCTGCGGCGCTTTCAACAGAATCTGCAACCTATGGAGTTGTAACACCGTCACAGGCATTTAGCTGGGAGATCTCTCGACTCATCGTAGCTGTAGCGATTTTAAGAATAGTGTCAATAGCAT
>NZ_UQKJ01000131.1 GCF_900541605.1 uncultured Dialister sp.
GCCGCACCTTCCCCTTGGCCGAAGGCCATTCCCCTTGAGTCACCTCGCCGTCAGGCGTTACCCCTCGCCCGCAGGGCGTTCCCCTTCAGCCACTTTGACCCAGACCGTAGTCACGCCGATGAGAATCCAACCATCCAACAGCTCGTCAAACCGCAATAGTCCGTTTTACACTCCCACTTTCTTCCGTATCCACTGTACCATGGGGTGCTCTTCGAAGAAGAGGAAAATCATGGGGAGCACGAGGAGCGTGAACACCGTGGACGTGAGGAGGCCGCCGATGATGACCCAGGCCATGGAGCTTCTGGTTTCCGAGCCCGCCGTCACCGCCAGGGCTGTGGGGATCATACCTACGATCATGGTGAATGTGGTCATGAGAATCGGGCGGAGTCTCGTCTTTCCCGCTTCGATGACCGCTTCCTTCGGCTTCATGCCGTCCCGGTGCATGAGGGTAAGGGTATAGTCCAAAAGGAGGGTGCCGTTTTTCGCCACCACCCCATCCATGACGATGATGCCGATCATGGAATAGATATTGAGGCTGTCATTCATGAGAAACAGGAAGAACAGGGACCCGATAAGGCCGAAGGGCAGGGAGAACATGCGGATGAAGGAGGTCTTCACAGACTCATAGAGTACGGAAAGGATCATGTATACCAGCACCATGCCCATAAGGAGGGCCGCCAGAAGTTCCGTAAAGCTTTCATTCATGCTGTCCGCCTGGCCGGAGAACCGGAAGCTTACGGACTTCGGGAGCCCCGCCTGGTTCAGGTCATTGGTCACTTCACTGATGACCTGGCTCAAAGGCCAGCTCCCGGGATTGCCGCCAATGATGATGGACCGCTGCTTGTCGGTGCGGTTGATGGTGATAGGCCCCACGTCATCTTTAATAGTGGCCACGTCGGAAATATGGACGATACCGTTTTTCGTTTCCATAGGCACCGCTGCCAGGTCCGATTTCTTATAGCTTTCGCCGCCCCGGAAATAGACATTGATATCCGTGTCGTTTCCGTTGTTCTTTACATCGTTTGGCAGGACGCCGCCGCTGCTGCCACTGATGGCGGAAGACAGGGTGTCGTAGAGACTTCCCACGGTGACGCCGTAGAATTTCATTTTTTCCCGGTCCGGGATGATGGACAGTTCCGGCAGCCCTTCCTGGTAGGTGGAGCTTACGTCGGTGACGCCGTAATTCCCGTTTTTGATGAGGTCCTGGGCCATTTCAGACGCTTTGATAAGGTCCTCCATGTTATTGCCCCGAAGTTCGAGGCGGAAGGCGCCGCCCCCCTGGCCGAGACCGCCGCCGGACGTACCGGATACGGAGGCCTGGTCTTCCTTGATACGGACGTCGCCGTCTTTGATATTCTTCGCAATCCAGGCTCTCATTTCATCGGTGACAGCCCAGATGGAACGGCTCCGGTCCTGTCTGTTTTCCAGGGAAACCCGGATACGGCCGGAGTTCACGCCGTTGCCGCCGCCCACCATGGCCATGTAGTTCGTCACTTCCGGCACCTTCGAGAGATAGTCCTCCAGCTGGGAGGTTACCTTGTCCGTCCGTTCCACACTGGCATCTGTGGGCAGCTTGATCTGCACGTTAAAACCGCTTTCATCAGTCCTCGGCATGTATTCCCGGCCGATGATACCCAGGGGAATCATGGCAGTGAAAATGGCCAGGGACAGGGCCACGCCAGCGAAGAGTTTTTTCTTATTAGAAAAGCTCCAATGAAGGGCTTCCCCGTAGAACCGCTGCACCCCATCCTCTACCCGGTCCATGGCTGCGAATAGGCGGCTGTGGCTCTGGGGCAGGCCATTCCGGAAGAACCGGGACGCCAGCATAGGGGTCAGGGTAAAAGAGACAAAGAGGGAAAACAGAGAAGCAAAGACGATGGTCAGCCCGAACTGCCGGAAGAACTGGCCGGTCATACTGGTCATGAAGGCAATGGGCAGGTACACCACCATATCGCAGAGGGTGATAGCAATGGCGGCCATGCCGATTTCCATTCGCCCGTTCACCGCCGCCTCCACGGGATTTTCTCCCATGGCCAGGTGGCGGTGGATATTTTCCAGCACCACGATGGAGTCGTCCACCAGGATGCCGATACATAGGGTCATGCCCATGAGGGACATCATGTTGAAGGTGAAGCCCGCCATGTACATGGCAAAGAAAGAGGCAATAAGGGACGTAGGAATAGCAATCATGACTGCCGCCGCGGACCGCCAGCCCCGGAGGAAGAGGAACAGTACCAGTCCCGTGGTGAAGAGCCCTTCGATGAGGGTGCCCAGGGTATTGTGCAGGGCCGTCCGCACGTAGTCCGCGGAGTCATTGACCACGATGAACCGGTAGTCCGGATACTCTGCCCTGAGCTGGTCCAGCACCTGCATGACGTTGTCCGCCGTGGACACCAGGTTCGCATTGGAATTCTTGTAAATGGAAATACCGATACCGTCCTGTCCATTGATGCGGGCGTAGCGGGATACCTTCTTATCCTCCCGCACCACGTCACCCAGGGCCGTAATAGGTACCGACTCCCCATTGGCGGCGGTGAGATGGATCTGCTTGATATCGGCCACCGATGCATACTGGCCGTCCAGACGGATCTGGGTCTGCCTGCGGTCAGTGTAGGAAGAGCCGGAGGGGGCCAGCTTGTTTTCCCGCTTCAGGGCGGAAATGATGTCGTTCATGGAAATGCCGTAATAGGAGAGCCGGTCCCGATCTACCTTCACCGCGATTTCCTTATCCCTGCCGCCGGACAGTTCCACATCCAACACGCCATCGGCCTTTGTGAAATCATTGGTCAGCGTATTATCGGCGAGAGAATACATTTCATCCAAAGGATGCGAGGACACAAGGGCCAGATCGATAATAGGCGCCGCGTCCATATCCCGCTTTTCCACCACCGGGTCATCAGCGTCGTCGGGCAGGCTCTTCCGGATGGCATTTACCTTCTGGGACGCATCCACCGCCGCCGCATCCACGTCGGCATCGAAGTTCAGTTCCAGGGTCACCTGGGACCGGCCGGTCTTCGATTTCGACGTGATATGCTTCACGTTAGACACGGAAGAGAGCGCATCTTCCACGGGTTTCGTAATCTGCTGCTCCACGGACTCCGCATCGGCGCCGCTGTAGGAAACACTCACCACCACATAGGGCGTATTGATCTTCGGATAGAGCTCCACGCCGATCCGGTAATAGCTGTAAAGGCCCAATGTCACGAAGAAGAGTACAATCATGACGATGCCGATGGGATGGGTGACGGCATAGCGGGTCATATTGAACCGGTTCATAGGCCGCCCTCCTCAATGTCCACGGTCATGCCTTTTTTCAGTTTGGAAATATTGGTCACCGCCACCCGGTCTCCCGGAGCGATTCCCTTCAGGATTTCCACGGAATCATCGTTGTAAAGGCCGGTGGTGACTTCTACTTTTTTGACTTTATTGTCCCCGTCCACCAGAAAGGCGTACTTTTTGCCATTATTTTCAAGCACCCCTTCCTTGGGAAGAAACAGGGCATTTTTCCGTTCCACCGCCGTCACTTCACTCCGGCCGAAGAGGCCGCCCCGAAGGGCCCTGTCCACCGGAGAGAGGAGAATACGGACTTTGTAGGAATGGGAAGAAGCATCCAGGGCCGGGCTGATATAGATAATCGTTCCCTCCGCCGTTTCCCCCAGGGAATCGATGGACACCGGCACCTTCATGCCTTCCTGCAGCACCCCCACGTCCTGCTCCGCCACGGCGCAGTCCAGGTACAGGGCGCTGTTATCCACCACGGTGAGGAGCTTCTGCCCCGCGCTGGCCCATTCCCCCACTTCCGCATCCCGGTAGCCGATGGTACCGGAAACGGGGGATACCATGGTCATATCATTTCTCTGGGCCTCCAGGGAATCCGCCGTATACCTGGCCTTCTCCGCAGCCGCCTCTTTGCTGGCAATGACTGCCGGCACACCGCCTACGTCCTGTCCCGTGAGACTTTCCAGGGCCGACTTTGCCTCCATCATGGCCCGGTACTTGTCATCCCGTTCCTGCTTCGAAACGGCGCCTTCTCCGAAAAGGGTCTCGTACCGTTCATAGGTGGTGAGGGCATTGTCATAGTCGCTCTGGGCCTTCATGGTGCCGGCATCGTAGGAGGACCGGCTCTCCACGGCATCCGCCGAAGCCTGGTCACTGCCGGCGCGGCTGGCCGCCAGGGACAGGGACACGTCCTTCGTATCCTGGGAGAGGAGCACATCCCCCGCTTCCACATGGTCCCCCAGGTCCACATAGATTGCCGCAATGCGGCCGCCATACTTCGGAGAAATATCCACAGAAGCCTTCGGCACCGTCTCCCCGGACAGCACCACCCGCTTCATCATATCCTTCCGCTCCATGGTCTCCACGGTCACCCCCTGGCGGGAATTATACTTCCTGTCGGCCGTAGAATTCCGATGGGTATAGTAATAGATCCCTCCCAGCAGGAGAAGAATAATCAGAATCCAGAGAATCGTTTTCCCTTTTATAGAATGAACCCGCTGCCCCATATGAGAGTCCTCCATACATAAAGCACGTTCCTTTTACTGCTCATAATTTCCTTTATTATACACTGGAAATAGAGGCAATCGGAGCGGGGTAAAGAAAGATTTATGACTATTTAAGGAAAGTTAAAAAAGCGGCGGTTTCCGGATGACCCAGACTGCCAAATTGCGGTTTGACGAGCTGATGTGTTCGGCGCTGATGGATAGAGTCATTCGTGCGGGGGCTTCTAGCTGCTAGCTACTAGCTGCCAGGAAAGCTCTACAGCCTGCGGCGCTTCCAACAGCTAACCTCCGTCGCCTGACGGCGCCACC
>NZ_UQKJ01000132.1 GCF_900541605.1 uncultured Dialister sp.
AGCTAGCTGCTAGTAGCTAGAAGCTCCATGCGAATGGCTCTACCCATCAGCGCCGTCCACCAGCTCGACAAACTGAAATATTCCACTTACCACAGAGCTTCATAGCCGTCTTCCATAATTACGAGACCTACACCCATGGCCCTCATAAGGGCTGAAAGAAACGGCAGATCCCGCAGAAAAAGATCCGTCTGCCGGTTGCTTTTTTCCAGGAGAATCCGTCCCTCCACCTGGGTTTCCTTTGGAAGTTTCAGTTCATCTATGATTTTGCCATCATCCATAGTGGCCAGGTGAGTAAATATTCTCAGTACCGCTGCCAGCAGGGAATCCCCGGACTCCGGGATTTCCAGTACCCGCAGGAGGGAATAGCCCTCCTTCCCTTTTTCTGCATCATACAGAAGAAGGGAAGGCCGCCCGGTCTGCTGGAAACGGCTTCCCAAGAAAAGAAGGTCATCAGAAAGCACTCTGCCAAAAGGAGGAAGTACCTTTTGTTTCCTTATATTTTTAAAATAATGGTTCTTTATAAGAAATTCTGCCCGGCTTCCTTCTATACGCCGATAAAGCCCTTTAGTAAGGGACATCCAGATATCCCTGTGCGACAGCAGCCACTCTGCCAGCACCTGGCAACAGGGTTCCCCGGTATCCGAAGTAATCCCCATGCGATTCATATAGTCCTTCTGGTACAGAGACTCCGGATGTTTGCTATCCCGCTCTATAAGCGAAAGAAGTTCTGCCTTCGTATATTGTCCGGAAAGAAACAGTCCCTGGTTCACCGGTACCAGATGGAATCCATGGAACAGATACAGTTCCGATACGCCCAATATGATACCCAACTTTTTCAGTGGCAGGGGCATCCGCTTCTTCTCCTCCAGACCATACCGTTCATTGGAAGCACCGGTCACCAGAGAAACTGCCCTGATTTGGAAAGCCGCCGGCAGGGAAAGGGCCTTGGACAAAACAACCGGATTCACTGATTCCTTCCAGGACCAGAGCCGCAGCAGGCGGGCCAGGGCCGTTTCCTTTTCTCCTTCAGGCCTCATGTCAAACAGGGTCAGCACCTTTCCCTCCCTGTCAATGGATGAAAAAGCAAAACGTCCCCACTCCCGGACCTGACTGTCTTTCAGAACCACCTTCATGTCCAGTGCAAAACCGCGGTTGAAATCATTCTGTGTCAGAATACCATCCAAAAGCCGACTGCCTCCGGTCGATGCCTTATCCGCCACGGTAAGGTACATGGACCAGTTCGTATCAGTTTTCTGCATTTTTTCCGGATGGGCCGAAAGATAATTCAGGATCACCTCTTCGTAGGTCTTCCCTGTATCCGCCGTAATTCCCTCTTCTTTGATGTAACTCTTCATAAACAACAGGTCCGGATGCTGCAGGTCCTTTTCCAACTCTGTCAGCAGTTCCGTTTCCGTCAAAGCCATACCTATCACCTCGTCATAGTATACCTATATATTAACACATCAGAAAATGATGTAATCTGAATAATCAAACAGGATTCACATCATTTTATATTCCCGTTGGAAACAGATATCACACCTACCATTGCTCTTTTTATAGAGGAATGGTACACTGAAGTAGTAATTTCAGCTGTGGCTTTTCCCTTTTGAAATAATGAAGCCGCAACTCCAGATTACCGACTTTGTAAATCAGACAGACCGAGACAACTCCATCCCGATGTGTCCGCAGAAGCCCCCATCTCCAGTGGGGCCTTTTTGCGTGAATATAAAGAAAGCGGTTTTGGGATTCATTCTTTCCGTGAAATTACAACAAATAGGATTGACCCAGCCTCAGTACGTGCCAGTTGATTATACAAATCATAGGAAATATTTGACAAATGTATATATTAAACTTTCAAAATGATTTCAAGGTAAAATCAGTGTAAAAATTCCAACAAAAGTTTTAGAAAATCTGTTGACAGATTTATAAAGTGCTGGTATAATCAATTACGTTGTCGGGGCATAGCGCAGTTTGGTAGCGCACTTGGTTCGGGACCAAGGGGTCGCAGGTTCAAATCCTGCTGCTCCGACCATTTATGCGGGTGTAGCTCAATGGTAGAGCGCCAGCCTTCCAAGCTGGTTACGAGGGTTCGATTCCCTTCACCCGCTCCATTTTTTATCCGCCAGGGCGGATTTTTTTATAGGAACTCTGATTTGACAAACCCAGGTTCCTCTTGTAATATATATATGTTCATGCCGGTATAGCTCAGCTGGTAGAGCGACGCATTCGTAATGCGTAGGTCGCAGGTTCAAATCCTGTTGCCGGCTCCAACGCAAGGGGCTGTGAAATGGATTCATTTCACAGCCTTTTTCATTGATAGAAATTCAGCCAATTTCCGTTTGTCGAGCTGTCAGGGCGATGCTTACGGATAGAGTCATTCGCATGGAGCTTCTAGCTGCCAGGAAGGCTGATTCGCCTGCGGCGCTGCCCACCCGATATTTCCATCAGTTATTCGTGCCGTAGGCTGGCCAGCTTTCCTGGAAGCCAGGAGCTAGAAGCCCCCACACGAATGACTCTACCCATCAGCGCCGAACACAGCAGCTCGACAAACCGCAATTTGTATAAAAACAGGACACAGGATTTATGGAAAAACATTTTGATATCAACCGCGGCGGCTTCAGTATCCGCAGCAAACTCATCATCAATAACAATGACAAAAGTACCCGTTCTTTTGATGACGTGGTCATCGTCACCCACGGATTCGGCAGCAATAAGGAAACCGCCGGCACCTTCCACTTTGGAGAGCATCTGACATCCAAATACAAGGGCTTTGCCGTTATCGCCTTTGACTGGCCCTGCCACGGCATGGATGCACGGAAAAAACTGACCGTGGAAGAGTGCCTTACCTACCTCACCCTGGTGGTGGAATATGCCAAAGAAGAACTGGGCGCCAAACGGGTATATAATTACTCCTCCAGTTTTGGCGGCTACCTCACGCTCCGCTACCTCATCGAAGTGGGAAATCCCTTTACAAAAATCGCTCTCCGCTGCCCGGCAATTCATATGTACCAATCTATGATGGGCTACCTTTCAGAAGAGGATAAAGCCAAACTGCAGAAGGGAAAAGAAATTTCCGTAGGTTTCGAGCGGAAGATGAAGGTGGACCGGTCTTTCTTTGATGATCTTAAGAATTTTGACGTCATGGACCATGAATACTTTGACTTTGCAGATAACATGCTTATCATCCACGGCACAAAGGATGAAATGATCCCCATAGAGGATTCCAAAGCCTTTGCCGAAAACAATGTCATCGAATTCATCCCTGTGGAAGGTGCAAACCATCCCTTCCAAAATCCCAATCACATGGCCCTGGCCACCCACAAAATCATCGAATTCTTTCATGGCAATTAAAAAGGAAGCAGTCCCAAAGGCTGCTTCCTTTTTAATTGCCCGAATTCCGGCAAAGAATCAATAATCCTCGTCCCAGGCATTGATGTATACCGGTTCTTTTTCCAGCATCTCCTGCTGTTCTTTCGTAAAATGCTTTTTCAGGATGACCGCTTCATAGACAAATTCCCGGAAATAGGCTTCGGAGCATACGAAATATCCATTGTCTCCCACATCTTTTCCCCAGGAGTTTTCTATTTTCCAGCGGTCCGGCTTTCCATCTTCATCCAGATGGACACCGGTGAGAAGCATGGCATGGTTGGCGGAGCTGGCACTGTATTCCAGCCGTTTTCCCTTCTCCATGGCCGTAGAAAAGCCGCCGAGCAGGTCTTCATACCGCACAGTTTTCGGATCCCAGACCCCATCCTTCCGGGCTCCCGCTGCTCCGGCATCGCAGGCAAACCAGATGGCCTCCCCCGCCTTCAGCTGGGCAATGCAGAGATTTTCCATTTCCTGCTGGGTCAGATTCAATCCTTTCATATCATGGCCTGTCATGTTTTCCACCGCATGGAATGCAATCACTCTACCCACCGGTTTATCAAAGGTAGGCTCATTGATAACCGCCATATAATCCCGAAGGGAAATGCCTACGTATTTTTTATAGAACTCCCGAGGCGTCAGATGGCGGTCTTCATGGAACTGATTGTCCTTATCCCGATAAGTAAAATCAAAGGTTTCTACCGGCCTGCCAAAGGCGATGCATTCCGCCCGGTACACTTCTCCCATCATTTTTTCTTTTCTCGGATATGGATTCTTTCCTTCCGATACAAGCCTGCGAAGTTCCAGGGCATCCTTCCGGAGCAGCCGGTTCAGGGTATCCGTAAAACGGTCCGTATGGCCGGACTGGTAGGTTTCCGGCTGTACCTGCTTCGGCACAACACCGTATTTCTCGATAAGGTCCACCGCTTCTGACCAGTAGCCTCCATCGGTCATGCCCCGCAGCACATACTGCATGAGCTGTCCTTTGATGGGAGCCTTTGGATTTTCAATGACCATTTCCAGGAAATTATTGGCCTTTTCCAGTTTGTCGTAGAAGGAAAGGTAATTCTGGGACAGTTCAAACTGCTCCAGATGGCACCTCTCCGCCACCTTTTCCCGAAGAATATTGAGGGCCGCAAAGAGCCAGCACCGGCCGGACTGTTCCTGGGCAGTAATGCCCTTCGTCTTCACTTCGATGGTAAAGGGTCCCTTCAGCAGGGCCCCTTCCGAAACATCATAGGCCAGGTCCATCATCGGTGTCTTGGCCAGGGCCGAATGAAGAACCTTTGCCTTTTCATCACATTCATAGGATTCACGGAACTTTGCAAGCAGTTCCTCCGTAATTCCTTTCATAAATAACCTTCTTTCCGGTATGAAACCATTGCGGTTTGTAGAGCTGCTGTATTCGGCGCAGATGGGTAGAGTCATTCGCATG
>NZ_UQKJ01000133.1 GCF_900541605.1 uncultured Dialister sp.
GCTAGAAGCCCCGCACGAATGACTCTATCCGTAAGCTTCGCTCTAACAGCTCACCACAATAGGCAGTAATTATTCCGCCAGCACCTCTTTCATAATGGCCACGGCCTGTTTCAGGTCTTCCCAGGGAATATTGAGCGCCGGGAGGAGGCGGATTTTTTCCTTGGCCGTCAGCACCACTACCCCCTTTTCCAGAAGTCCGGGGACCAGGGTATTCACATCTTTTTCCGGTTCAATACCCCACATGAGGCCCATGCCGGCCACAGACTTTACTCCTTTGGCACCGGACAGCTGCTCTTTTATGTACTGCCCCTTCTCTTTGACATCCTGCAACAGGGCATCATCGATCCGGGAAAGAATGGACAGGGCGCCGGCACAGGCAATGGGGTTGCCGCCGAATGTGGAGCCATGGGTGCCGGGGGTGTAGACGCCGGCGGTTTTATGGTTGAAGAAGGTGGCGCCCAGGGGAAGGCCGCCGCCAATCCCTTTGGCCGTGGAAACGATGTCCGGTTCCACATCGTAATTCATGTAGCCATAGAGTTTTCCTGTTCTCCCATTGCCGGTCTGTACCTCATCCACGATGAGGAGAATATCATGCTCTTTGGCATATTTTCCGATGCCTTCGAAAAATTCTTTCGTCAGGGGATGGACGCCGCCTTCCCCCTGGATGGGTTCTACCATGACGGCACAGATGTGGGGATTTTCTTCACAGAGTTTTATAAAAGCAGGAAGATCGTTGGCCGGTGTATAGAGGAATCCTTCCGTGAAGGGATAGAAATCTTTATGAAAAATTTCCTGTCCCGTGGCGGCGAGGGTGGTAATGGTGCGTCCGTGGAATCCGTTGATGAGGGTGACGATGACGTTTCTGTCTTTATCATACTTATTGATGGAATATTTCCGGGCGCCTTTGATGGCGCATTCATTGGCTTCGGCACCGGAATTGGAAAAGAAGACCTTCTCCATACCGGTCTTGCGGCAGATCATCTCCGCCAGGTCTGCCATAGGTTTTGTGTAGAACAGGTTGGATACATGGTTCAGGGTGTGAAGCTGCTTCGTGACGGCTTCCATCCATTTTTCGTCGGCAATGCCGAAGATATCAACGCCTATACCGCTTCCCAGGTCGATGTAATCTTTTCCATTTTCATCGGTCAGGTGAGATCCTTTGCCTTTGACAAAACATACGGGATATCTGGAATAGGTATGGGCAATATAGGCTGCATCTTTTTCTTCTGTATTCATAGGTTGACTCCTTTAGAAAATCGGATGGCTGCGTGGGCTGTTGTGTTCAGAGCTTATGGGGAGAGTCATTCGTGCGGGGACTTCTGGCAGCTGGCAGCTCCATGGGAATGACTCTGCCCGCCAGAACCGTACACAAAAGCCCATTGCATTTTGCATTACTTCGTGAACATGGTTCCCAGTCCTTCATCGGTGAGAAGTTCGATGAGGATGGCGTGGGGGATTTCTCCGTTGATGATGAAAACTTTCTTTACTCCCTCTTTGATGGCATTGGTGCAGCAGTCAACCTTGGGAATCATGCCGCCGGCAATGGTGCCGTCCTTTTTCAGGGCCTCCGCATCGGTGAGGGTAATCTTTTTGATGAGGGAGTCCGGGTCGTCCTTGTCCTTGAGGACCCCGTTGATATTGCTCATGACCACCATGGATTCCGCATGGATGGCAGCAGCAATTTTGGCGGCTGCCGTGTCGGCATTGATGTTGTAAGGATTCCCGGCATTATCGATGCCGATGGAAGAGATGACAGGAATGAAACCGCCGTCCAGCAGGTCATCCAGTATTTTCTTGTTGATGCTGTCAATTTCTCCGACCTGCCCCAGTTTCTCATCCTTCTTGTGGACTTTGATGAGGCCTCCGTCGATACCGCATAGACCGACTGCCTTGCCGCCAAGGGCTGTGAGATTGGCGGCAAGGCTTTTATTGACTTTGCCTGCCAGCACCATCTGTACCACCTCCATGGTGGCGTCGTCGGTGACGCGAAGGCCCTTTTCAAAATGGGATTCTATGGAGAGCCGCTTCAGCATGGCGCTGATTTCAGGCCCGCCGCCATGGACGAGAATCACTTTCACCCCCACCAGGGACAGCAGGAGGATATCCTGCATTACTGATTTTTTCAGGGCAGGATCGGTCATGGCATTTCCGCCGTATTTGGCGACTACGTATTTACCTGTATATTCTTTGATGTAAGGTACGGCCTGTGTCAGTATTTCGGCCCGTACCGCATTGGATGCGTTCATAAATTACCTCCTGGATGAGTGTCTCAGATAAGGAGCAAGTTATTAGGCCAATCGGATGGAAGGAGCATAAGGGTGGTGGGTTGGCATCGCTTCGCTTGCCAACCGGGTTGTAGCTTCAACGTCGCTACGCTTGCTGAAGCGGGTGCATGAGGTGGGCCTGCCGCCTTCGGCGGCTATTCAACCTTATGCCCCCGGCGCGAAGCGCCTGCCACCCGGTGAACAAGCGTAGCGGTGTTCACCCACAACCTTTAGCCCCATTCATGCGATTGGGCCATCAGTCATTTGGCTAATCACAGCACCAGTCCCGTTTCTTCCGGGAAACCGAGCATGAGGTTCATGCACTGGATGGCGGCGCCGGAGGCGCCTTTGCCCAGGTTGTCAAAAGAGGAAATGACCAGGACCCGTTCATCGTTTCCTGCAACATAGAGGGTCATGCTGTCTTTTCCGGCGTTTTCATTGGCCGAAAGAAAGAGGCCATTCGTTTCATCAAGGGACAGGGGGCTCACATGGATAAGCTTTGCATTTTTATAGTGCTTTTCATAGATCATGTGGAAATCATCGGTGTCAATATCACCGGGAAGGCCACAGGGGAGCTGGAGGAAATGGGTGTGGAACCCGATGGTCACTTCCATGCCTTCGTAATAGTTATCTACGATCGGTGAAAAGAGAGGCTTTTCGCAGAGCTTGCAGACCTTCATGATTTCCGGCAGGTGCTTATGGTTCTGGGAAAGGCCGTATTGCCGTGGGGCGAGGAGGGCGGTGTCTCCGCCCTCTTCATACTGACCGATCATCTTCTTGCCGCCGCCGCTGTAACCGGTGAGGGAAAAGCAGTGGAGGGGGTAATTGATGGGAAGAATGCCGGCGTGGACGAGGGGGTACAGGATAGAAATGACGCCGCTGGCGTGGCAGCCGGGGACAGCCACTTTTTTTGCCGAGACGATGGCTTCCTTCTGCGATTCTGACAGTTCCGGGAATCCGTAGACCCAGTCATCCGCCGTGCGGTGGGCGGTGGAGGTATCAAGGATACGGATATCCGTATCCTTCACGGCTTCCACTATTTCTTTGGAAGCTGCATCGGGAAGGCAGAGGAACATGAGATCCGCTTTTTCAGCAAATTCATGGATAGTGGGAATATCTTTTCTCTTTTCCGCAGGAAGGGAAAGGAGCTCTATATCTGTGCGGGAGGAAAGACGGTCATGGAGACGAAGGCCGGTGGTACCGGATTCACCAACAATGAAAACTTTCGGCAGTGCTGTAGACATATGAGGTCTCTCCTTCCATTTTTAATCTAACCGATAGTCACCGAAGGTGGCTACCATGACGGCTTTGATGGTGGGAAGCCGGTTCGCTGCTTCCTGGAAGGCCAGGGAGAAGGGGGCTTCAAATACATCGTCCGTGACTTCGATGCCGTCAAGACCGAACCGTTCATAAATGTCTTTCCCCACCTTTGTTTCCGTATTGTGGAAAGAGGGGAGGCAGTGGCAGAAAACGGTATCCGGATTTCCGGTATTTCTGATCATATCCATGGTGATACGGTAGGGCAGGAAAAGCTTAATCCGTTCTCCCCATAATTCGTAGGGATCCCCCATGGTGACCCAGACGCCGGTATAGATGACATCCAGCCCTTTGACCCCTTCCACCGGGTCATCGGTGAATGTGAAGGTGGCACCGGTTTTCTCCGCAATCTTTTTGCATTTGGCGGTGAAATCATCTTCCGGGAAAAACTGCTTCGGCCCGATAATGCGGAATTCCATACCCGAAAGTGCGGCGCCCGCCATGAGGGCATGGGCCATATTGGACTGGCCATGTCCTACGTAGGCGAAGGAAAGCTGGTTTAAGGGCTTTTTGAAATGTTCTTTCAGAGTGAGGAAGTTGGCCAGGGTCTGGGTGGGATGGTCATAATCGGTGAGGCCGTTCCATACAGGCACGCCGGCTTTGGCGGAAAGCTCTTCCACTGCGCTCTGGGCAAATCCCCGGAATTCGATGGCATCAAACATGCTTCCAAGGACCCTTGCGGTGTCGGCGATGGATTCTTTTTTCCCTATCTGGCTCCCGGTGGGGCCCAGGTAGGTGGTAAAGGCGCCCTGGTCCCTGGCTGCCACTTCGAAGGCGCAGCGGGTACGGGTGGAATCTTTTTCGAAAATGAGGGCAAAATTCCTGCCTTCCAGGGTTTTGATTTCTTTTCCGGCTTTCTTGTCCTGTTTCAGCTTTTCGGCAAGATCCAGGTAATAGGCAAATTCTTCCGGTGTATAGTCGGTCATGGTGAGAAAGGAGTGGTTCAGTAAGCTTTTCATGGTGTACCTCGTAATGGTTATTCTATGGAATCCCCGCCCGGAAGGCGGGAAATAGGATTCAGACTATTGCGGTTTATCGAGCTGATGGGGTGCTGATGGATAGAGTCATTCGTGCGGGGCTTCTAGCTCCTAGCTTCTAGCTACTAGGAAAGCTCGACAGCCTGCGGCGCTTTCTTCAATTTCCATCGGCTAACCTCAGCCCTGTGGGCAGCTCCTTCCCAAGGAAGGAGCCTCGTGCAGAGT
>NZ_UQKJ01000134.1 GCF_900541605.1 uncultured Dialister sp.
TATGGGGTCCGAACTACACTTTTAATTGTGTCCTTGACAAGGGGGCCAGTTCATTCATAAAGCGCCGCATTTTAGATTTTTAGTCGGACTTACCTTCTTACAACTTACCGATTCTCCTCGGGCAGAGGAAACCAGGGAGGCAGCTTGAATGGGTTGGACGGGTTGAATAGGTTGAACGGTCAGCGGATAGCTGTAAGTGGTCAGCTGTAAGCCATGGAATATAAAATGCGGCGCTCTATGAATTCACGCGCCGCGCCACCATTCCTAACCCCTCACTCCTGACTCCTCACTAATTAATAAGTCAATTGAATGAATTTAATTCGTATACGTAAGCTCGATATTTCCTAAATAGTCAAATAAATAAAATAAAAAGTCAAAAATATTTTAGCACTCTCTTGACTTGAGTGCTAAAAGTGCTATACTATAGTTGTCAGGAGGAAAGGGGCCCGACAGGGAGACCTGGAAGGTACCCGGACACCTGAACATGAGAATACTAAAACGCAAAGGAAAGAGGTCTTTGATTATGGGTAGCTTGATTCCATTTGATGGATTATTCGGTGACACTGTTCTGGATCATTTCTTTGATGATATTCCGACAGTATATAAAGATTATGTAGCAGTTCCGAAAGTGGACATTGAGGATCTGAAAGATCATTATGAAATTACCTGCGATATGCCGGGATTCACGAAAGACCAGATCCATGTGAATTATGAAAATGGCGTTCTCTCCATTGCCGCTAAAAGAGAAGACAAGAAAGAGACCAAGGACGAAGAGAAACATTATCTCCGTCATGAACGGGGCGCCGTTGGTTTCCAGCGTCAGTTCTCTGTAAGAGGCATTAAAGAGGACGGCATCAAAGCAAGCCTGAAAGATGGCGTACTGAAGATTGAACTTCCTAAAGAAGATGAAAAGAAAGTGGAAGAAGCCCATCGGATCCAGATCGGCTGAGGTCCGGTATCGTAGAGAATCCTGGTGATGCGAATGGCAGATAGTGATTCGCAGGACAGGGGCTGCCGGTGGAAGCAAAGTCCGCCGGCAGCAGCCCAAATCCTGTTTTCAACGTGTTGTTTCTTACAATCTTTATTTATCTCCCCCCAAAAATAAAAAAGTAAGTTGTTAGTTCATGCAATTACCCTCCCTGAGAAGGCCTCCGGAAAGATCAGTTCCCTTTCCGGAGGCCTTTTTGCGTGGAAAGGCATGCTTGTGGCTGGTGTCATTCCGGCAGGGCCTCCCTGGAAGCCACATGCCGGTGGTTCAAATCACAAGGGAGACAATCCGTCAACATATTGTCAACATACATAAATAAACGGATTGACAGATTCCATTGTTTATTTTATACTTGTCTACAAGGTAACAATTTGAAACGGCAGGTGCTCCGCATTGGAAAGGAAGTTTTCATGATGGACAGTGCTTGCAAAGAAATTATCAGATTGGCCGATAAGGTTATGGATGGTGGTGAGATTACAGAGGAAGAAGCGAAGAAATTAATCCGTACAAAAGATGAGGATACCATGCTGCTTCTGGCCATGGCGGACAAGATCCGCCAGAAGTTCAACGGCAATGCCGTTGATTTCTGCGCCATCATCAATGCAAGAAGCGGCCACTGCCAGGAAAACTGCAAGTTCTGTGCCCAGTCCGGCTGGTATCACACGGGAGCGAAGGTGTACCGCCTCCTGCCGGAAGATGAAATTCTGGCAGCTGCCAGGAAGGCAAAGGAAGCCGGTGCCGTCCGGTTCTCCCTCGTAACGAGCGGCAGGAACCAGGATAACCCCAATGAATTTGAGGAAATCATCGATATTGTGAAGAAGATCCGCGAACAGGTGGGCATCGAAGTCTGCTGCTCCCTGGGACTGATTACCAAAGAACAGGCCCTTCGGCTGAAGGAAGCCGGCATCACGAGGATTCACTGCAATATCGAGACAGCGCCTTCCTATTTCCCGGAAGTCTGCTCTACCCATACCATGGGGGATAAGGAAGAAATCATCCGCACTGCCCAGGAGGCAGGCATCCGCGTGTGCTCCGGCGGCATTATCGGCCTCGGGGAATCCCTGGACCAGCGGGTGGAAATGGCTTTCAAACTGAAATCCATGCACATCGACTCCATCCCCATGAATATCCTGAATCCTGTGAAGGGCACCCCCTTCTACACGAATAAACGGCTTCCACCGCTGGAAGTTCTCCGCACATTTGCCATGTTCCGCTTCGTCCTGCCGAAGGCGCTGATCCGCACCGCCGGCGGACGGGAAGTGAACCTCCGGAGCCTGCAGGCCTATGCACTGACCGGCGGCCTGAACGGCATCATGGTGGGCGGTTACCTCACCACAGGCGGCAGGGATCCGAAAGAGGATATCCGGATGACCGAGGACCTTGGCCGGTCCATGACCCAGCCCCAGCTTTGATACGGTTTCATATACAACTTCATAGGATAGAAATATTCCGCACCATTGCGAAACACGAATATTTCTATTACGCATACACGTAAGGTTTTATAAAGGCATTATCCTGTCATTGGACGGCAGGCGATTTTACAAAAGGAGTGGTTTGCGATGGAAAGCAGCTGTGAACAGATTTTGAAGTGGACAGAAAAGGTTTTGAACGGCGGGGAACTGACAGAGGATGAAGCAAAGGCCCTCATCCGCACGAAGGATGAAGATACCATGCTCCTCCTGGCCTGCGCCGACAAGATCCGCCAGAAATTCTCCGGCAGGAGTGTAGATCTCTGTGCCATCATCAATGCACGGAGCGGTTCCTGCCAGGAGGACTGCAAATTCTGTGCACAGTCTGCCCGTTATCATACAGGTGTAAAAACCTATAAATTCCTTCCGGAAGATGAGGTCATTGAAGCGGCTAAGAGAGCGAAAAAAGCCGGAGCAGCCCGTTTCGATATTGTTACTGCAGGCCGTGACCAGAGAAATCCGAAGGACTTTGCGGAAATTCTCGACCTGATCCGTCGTATCCGCAAGGAAGTGGGCATCGAAGTATGCTGCTCCCTCGGATTCCTCACCCAGGAGCAGGCGTACCAGCTGAAAGAAGCCGGTATCAGCCGCCTGCACTGCAATATCGAATCGGCACCTTCCTTCTTCAAGGAAGTCTGCACAACCCATACAGCCGAAGAAAAGGCAGAAAACGTGGCCCGTGCCCAGAAAGCGGGCATCCGCGTCTGCTGCGGAGGCATCATTGGCCTCGGAGAATCGCTGGACCAGAGAGTGGAAATGGCGTTCCATCTGAAGGAAATGCACATCGACGCGGTACCGCTCAATGTGCTGAACCCCATCAAGGGGACTCCTTTTGAACACAATAAGCGCCTGTCCCCTCTCGAAATCCTGCGATCCTTTGCCATGTTCCGCTTTGTCCTTCCAAAGGCCCAGATCCGTACGGCCGGCGGACGGCAGATCAATCTCCGGAGTCTCCAGTCCATGGCTCTGGCCGGCGGCATGAACGGCGTCATGATCGGCAATTACCTTACGAGCAAAGGCTCGGACCCGGCCGATGATATCGCCATGCTCCATGACCTGGGCCGCACGCAGACGGCACCGAACCTGAATTGAGAAGGCCGGTGGCGTGTCTTTCTGACGGTGGCTGAATCCAGGGAGGCACTGGTTCATTTGCAGAGTCAGATTGAATCAGTGCTTCCCTAATTTCTGAATATCGGGATGGTATGGTATGGATGAAAATGTAAAGTATATAGAAGATTGTATGGATAAAGTGCTCGGCGGGGGAGAAATCAGCCGGGAGGAAGCGGGAAAACTTTATGAAGCGGGGAAAGCGGAGCCCCTCTTCCTTATGGCGGCGGCCGATAAGATCCGGAAGACCTTCTGTGGTGACCGGATGCGTTTCTGCAGCGATGTGAATGCAAGGAGCGGCAGGTGCACAGAAAACTGCAAATTCTGCGCCCAGTCCGGCTGGTATCACACGGGGGTCAAGGAATATCCCCTCCGGAGCCCGGAGGACCTGCTCCACGAAGCCAAACAGGCAGAGGCCTACGGGGCGGAGCGGTTTGGCATCGTCACCAGCGGCCGGGGCCAGAGCGACCCGGTGCAGTTCGCCTCCATCGTGAAGGCGGTACGGCTGATTACGAAAGAAACGAAGCTGTCCGTGTGCTGCTCCCTGGGACTCCTCACCGATGACCAGCTGCAGCAGCTGAAGGAAGCGGGATGCCAGCGGATTCACTGCAACCTGGAAACGGCACAGCGCTATTTCCCCCATATCTGTACCACCCATACCTATAAGGAAAAAGAAGACCATATCCGCCGCATCCAGAAAGCAGGGCTCGAAGTCTGCTCCGGCGGTATCATGGGACTCGGGGAAACGGAGGATGACCGCATTGACATGGCTTTTGCCCTGCGGAGCCACCACGTGACCAGTGTGCCCCTCAATATTTTCAGTCCCATCCCGGGGACACCCTTCGGAAAGAATAAACCGCCGAAGCCGGTGGAGGTGCTCCGCATGTTTGCCCTGTACCGGTTCATCCTGCCCCACGCCATCATGCGGGTCTGCGCGGGCCGGGAAAATGCGCTGCGGGACCTTCAGGCCTTTGCCCTGGCGGCGGGCCTGAACGGCGCCATGATCGGCGGCTACCTCACCATCGCCGGCAGGCCTCCGGAAAAGGACAGGCAGATGGCGGAGGACCTGGGACGGACTGTCTGACCGGAAATAGAAAAAGCATGGAAAGAAATTTCCATGCTTTTTTGTAAAAAGAAAACCCCCGGTTGGACCGGGGGTTCAATAAAGCTTTAGCGA
>NZ_UQKJ01000135.1 GCF_900541605.1 uncultured Dialister sp.
GTAGTTAAGCTCACAAACGCCGAAAGTACTTGGCTGGAAGCGGCCTGGGAGGATAGGAAGCTGCTGATTAAGATGAAAAGCATCAGTCGTATGACTGGTGCTTTTTACTTTGTCTGTAAAAAATGAGGAATGAGGAATTAGGAATAAGGAATGGTGGTGGCGGCGCACAAATCGGGAAGCGCCGCCTTTTTATATGAGAAAGTCCGGCCCACCGGAGATCGTCATTTTGGCCGGTGGTAAGAAGAGGATTGACCATACTGTTCAGAAACGCTAAAGGTTAGAGGAGTGGAGAAATCTTTCTTGTGTCTGGGAATACAGTGCTTTCAGCTTTGCCTGGAATGGCTGTGGCGGCGCACAGGTTTGGAAGCGCCGCCTTTATAGACTGTAACCCCCCCCTCTTTAGAGGGGAGGGGGACCGCGTCAGCGGTGGTGGGGTGTCTGGATGGATGGGGCATAAGGGTGGTGGATTGGCATCGCTGTGCTCGCCAACCGGGCTGCAGATGCTGCGCACCGGGGGCGGGCCGGATAGCGGCTTTGCCGCAGATATGTGTATCGTAACGGGAATCCGTCTTAATTGAGGTAATCCCCAGTATGCAGGCCCTTGGAGATGGAAGTCCTGCATAGGACTTCCAAGTTTGGCCTTAATACAAAAGGCGCTTAGCCTGCCCAATAAAGCGCCTTCCTTTTGGGTCAAACGGGCCGCGGCAAAGCCGCAGGATGAATGCTGCGAAGCAGCTGATTTTCTGTAAGCGGTAAGCTGACAGCTGTAAGCAGTGAAGTGGCTGAGGGGGGAATGCACTGGAGCGAAGTGGCGGAAGGAGGGAATGGCCTTCAGCCAAGGGAATCGAATCACCTTGGGATTCGTACAGCAGCATCCATTTTTTATCATTCTTGTTATCCATCAATTTCTTTTTCCCTGTCCTCCTTTATACTATGGACAGAACGGAGATGAAACAGATGGCATACAAGAAACAGGGCCAGGTATTTTCCCTGGCCGAAGACAACAGACCCCTTCCGGGATGTACGATTTCCCGGCGGATTTATGAAGATGATTCCCTGTATATTCTTCTCTTTTCCTTGGGAAAAGGGACCGATATCAGTGATACTTCCTACGAGGCACCCCATTTCTTCTTTGCCCTTACCGGGACAGACCGGATCCGACAGCAGGGGGAAAAGGTGCTTCGCCAGGGGGATGCATGGGTTTCTCTTCCCAAGGTGCCTCTTTCTGTGGAAGCGCCGGAGGATACGGTTTATCTGGAAATTGGACTCAAAAAGGAGGATACAGCGATGAATGAAGTAGTCAATGAAAAAGCTGTATTTCAGCTGAAGGATCTGGTTCCCTACGGGGAGGAGCAGATCATCAATAAGGGCCTTATCGAAAATGACAAGGTACGGTTTGCGGTGATTTCCCTGGCGAAAGGATCCACCCTGCCGGACCATGCAGCGCCCAGGGGTGCCCTGCTCTTTGCCCTGGATGGGGAAGCGGTATTCACCCATGAGGGGAAGGACTATGTGTTCAAGGCAGGCGATAACTTCGCCATGAGGAAAGGGGACCGGCATCATATCCAAGCTGCCACGAATTTCAAGTTCGCCCTTCTTCTGACAGAACCGGAAGCGTAGGCAGGCCATGAGGCCCGGCGGCTGGCGGGTCATAGGGGCAAAGGGGCATAAGAGGGCTCTAGCGAAAACCGGGCATATAAAAAAACAGCGCTTCTGCGCTGTTTTTTTACGTGCCCTATTTCTTCAGCATCATTTTCCCTTTGAGGTGGATTCCCGGTTTTCCGGGAATGTAGATATTGGTCCAAACGTCCAGGGTATTCCAGTTCTGTACATGGATGACGGCGATGCCATTATTTTCCTGCCAGTGTACCATGAATACATGGTCCGCCACTTCCACGGCGGTGTAGTCCATGGTGTCTTTATATCCTTTGCCTTCCCCATCGGTCTGGGTGAAGGTGAAAGTTTTATTGTCGTGGAAATCGAGGTCAAAGGCGCTGGCCGGCATGAAATCCACCAGTACGTGATGCCCTACGCCGGGGTACAGGTTTTTCCGCTCCCATGATTCCACTCCTGTAATGACCTTAGCGCCGAAGGCGAGGGTGTCTTTGCCGTCCAGCTGGGGATATTTGTCTGTCATGATGGAAACGATGGCATCGGCGGTTTTTCCGCTGGCCAGGGCATCCCGGTAGTCCTTCAGGTAGGACAGGGTGCAGTCCAGGATGGAAGGGCTTTCTTTCGGATTATCTCCATAGTGGTGGCTGGCAATTACGTTCTTCGGGGAAAGGCTCTTCATGGTTTCCACCTGGATAATCCATTTATCCAGCTCATCGAGTCCCTTCGTATCTGCCATCCAGGGATGATTTCCTTCGGCCAGGGATACGCCGCCCAGGATGGTGCCGGTGGAGGGGACATAGAGGAAGGAATGGGTCTCATCGTCCCCGTTCCGGATAATCCGGATTTCATGGTTTTCCAGAAGCGGCAGTTCGTTTACTGCTTTCGGGACGATGAAGTGATCCGGTTTGTCGTCGCCCAGGGCATCCTTCCAGACTCCCAGTTTTGCATCCATGGTGGCGGAAATCATCCAGGCCGTCTGGGCGGTGGAGAGAATTTCCGCATCCGGGAAAGCATCGTGGATGACAGACAGGCCGAAATAGTAGTCCGGGTCGAAATGGGAAATGAAGATAACCTTCAGTTCTTTCCCCAGCGCCCTGATTTCCTGAACCACCTCTTCTGCCTTCGACTTCTGGAACTGGGCATCCACGAGGAAAGCTTCTTTTTCACCGTAAATGATGGTGGAAGTGACATCGAAAATGGCCTTCGGGCCGGGATGGTAGACTTTGAAAGAAAGGGACATGGTAGGACCTCCTGATAGGGAAAAAAGGGGGGATAAGGGTGGATATAAAAACATAACAATTGTATACAGGGAGCTAAAAGTGATATGCAGAGCTGCGGACTGCGGTGGAGGCTATGTCCTTCGGACAGGGCTATGCGCAGCAGGGCAAAGGCTGCGCCTGGGCTCAAGGTAGGGATTTATATAAATTTGCGGCGCTTCTATTTTTTTATGCACCGCCGCATCCACTCCTCATTCCTCATTCCTAACTCCTAATTAATAGCCAGAGACTTTTGTGTGAGAGTGTGCATGCAAGCTATTTAGCACAGTCCAAACACATAGCCCGTCATGGACATGGAACCCAGGTTTCTCACAGCGTTGAAGACCCGGGGATTTTCTCCGATGGAAGCGCCGAGGGTGTAAAGAAGGGGCAGGAAATGGTCCGGCGTGGGTACCGCGTAGTCCGCATCGGGGTGGGAATCGAAATGGATGACGGCGCTGTCATCCCGGTCCTTCACCTTTCCTGTGATGAATGCATCGAAACGGTCTGCCGCCGGGCTGCCGGCTTCATTATCCCACTCCACTTTGTACAGGTTGTGTACGATGTTGCCGCTGCCGAAAATGAGATAGCCTTCCTCCCGGAGGGAGGCCAGGGCCTTCCCTGTTTCGTAAGCAGCTTTCGTTCCGGCGGTGCCGTCGATGGAAACCTGGACCACCGGGATCCTGGCGCCGGGGAACATGTGGGTAAGCACGGTCCAGGTGCCGTGGTCGATGCCCCAGTCATCGTTGATGGAAGACTGCGGCAGGAGGGACAGCACCCGGTCCGTGAGGGGCCGGTACCCTTTGGGTTCGTACTTCACTTCATACAGCGCCTTTGGGAAACCGTACATGTCATAGATCTGCCGGGGACTGGGGCTGCTCTGCACGTAGGTGCCCCGGGTGTACCAGTGGGCAGACAGGGCGAGAATGGCCTTCGGTGTGCCGAAGCGCCGGATCACTTCTTCCCCCAGGTCATGGAAAGCATGGGTCAGTTCGTTATCATCCAGGGCAATCATGGGACTGCCGTGTCCGGCAAAAATTACGGGCATTTTCATGATCATCATCTCCTTATAGTATTATTTCTATACTTGCGTTCATTATACGACCGTTTTAAAATAGAACACAAGAAGGCAGTTTCTCTTTCGTAAGTATGGAATACTTGCGTATTGGCGGACCTGCGGATTCTGTGCTGATGGGCAGAGTCATTCATGCGGGGGCTTCTGGCTTCCGGGAAAACCGGCTTGCCTGCGGAAGGCGTGGGGCTGGGCGTTTGGCCATTAGACGTCAGACAGTCAGAAATCAGACTGAAACAGCGGCGAAGCCTCAACTCTCAACTCTCAACTCTCAAACCTCAACTCTTTCTTTTCAGGAGGTTAATCATGGAAAATCAATTATTCGGTGTCTGTCCCTTTGTGACGGCCCAGAAGCTGCTGCAGGGCAAATGGGCCATTCTCATTCTCCATGCCCTGAGCAAAGGCACGAAGCGGTTCAATGACCTGGAACGGGAAATCCACATTACCCATGCCACCCTTTCCACCCAGCTGAAATACATGGAAAAAGAGGGACTCGTCCACCGGGAAGTGTATGCGGAAGTGCCGCCGCGGGTAGAATATTCCCTTACCCCCATGGGCCGCCGTTTCCAGCCGGTACTGGACAGCATCGAAGTCTGGGGAAAGGAATACATCGGATTCCTCCATGAGAACCGGGCATAACCCCGGTGTCTCTGCTGCTGAGGGTTGTCCTTTTTCTATATAATAATTAGGGAAGCGCTGATTAATTCGCAGAGTCAGATTTCATAAAAATTTTTATGCACTGCTTCGTCATAAATCGGCCAAGAATAAAAGGAAGGCGCTTTA
>NZ_UQKJ01000136.1 GCF_900541605.1 uncultured Dialister sp.
GAGTTACTTGTATTCTGAGGGAAAAATTAATTTACACACAAATCTGGACTTGACTATTCTTGGCCGGATTATGACGCAGTATTGCATGAAAATACATGTATAATCGGATTCTGCGAATTAATCAGCGCTTCCCTGGCTTCTAGCTGTTAGCTGCTGTGAAAGCTGATCCGTCTGCGGCGCTTTCCACCCGACGTTTCCGCCAGTCATTCGTGCCGTAGGCTGTCGAGCTTTCCTGGCTGCCAGAAGCCAGAAGCTAGAAGCTCCGCACGAATGACTCTATCCGTAAGCTTCGCTCTAACAGCTCGACAAACCGCAATTGGCCATGGTGGTTAGCTTTGTATTTCTGGACCAGCGCCCGTGATACTTTTTTAGAGATTGAAAATTTTCTTAGTGGTGCTTATAGATAAATTCATTAAGATAAGCAGGGACTTGTTCAAATCATATTTCAAGAAATGGTGTATAATTAAAGATATGGTAGAAGAAACTGCAGAGGATGGGAAAATCTCTGTTGAGAAATTCCTGTTGGCTTCCATGGACAAGCTCTGCAGATAAAAAATCGTTGTTTATGGATTGCATTTCTGATTATCCAAAGGAGGAATGGATATGACCATAACTTATGTTCTTCAGGTTCTGCATGCAATGGAAGATGGGAAAATTCAGGATGCTACGTACATTAAAGATCTGGAAGGAGAACTCCACAAAGCGTTCCGCCGGGTAAGGAGAAGAGTGCTCCGTCTGCGCAGCCGTGCCCAGTATGAAATCGGTGAAATGGACCGGGCCAAGGTTTCTGCCACTTCCGGACACATGAAAGAGTTCACTAAGTACTGCTCCCTGATTCGCAACTTCAACATGGCGGACTGCGAAGGGCTTCCCGGTATTGAAAGCTTCCTCAAGGAAGGGTTCAAGGTGGACGATATGATTGACCGGGCCGATAAGATTGCCAGCCTGGAAACCGTGAGTGCTGCAGCTTATTCGCCGATGGCTCTGGGCTTTGGCATTCTCGATGGCTTTGCCATCCTGCCGAAGGTGAAGGTGGATAATAAAAAATTCCACAGCATGGATATGGCCTACATTCATACGCTCATCGAAGATCTGGAAAATTACCAGAAAGAAGTCAGGAAACTGACGGCAGCCCTCGATGAAATCGGTAAAAAAGCCAGGGAAGAAGCGGACTGCCTCAATGATCTCCACGACTATTTCGTCGATGGTATTGGCGACCTGAAGGCTATTCTGGAAGAAAAAGGGGAAGACTGGAACCGCTATTCCCAGTGCGAGAAAATGCAGATCGCCCGGGCTATCCAGGTGGCCCAGCTCATTACGATTCTCTTTCCCCATCTCCTGAACGACAAGGGAGAAGTGAGCGAAGAAAGCGAAAGAGCCATCGAAAAGGCAAAACGGGCCCTGTCTTTCCGGGATGCCTGAAACCTGTTGGCACACCTCAGGCGCGAACCTGTGATACAATAATAACGATAACAATTTCATCGTATAGAAGGGAGAGCGTGCTATGTCCATTTCATTTATTCTGCGGATGATTGCCGGCGCCGTGAGCGGAAATTCGGGATCCGCAAGGCCGGAAAACATCAATGGTGAAGTAGAACGGGCCAAAAGGCGGGCTACGAAACGGATTAACCGGGCCAAGGTCCGGGCCCAGGATGAACTGGGGGAACTGGACCGGGTGAGGATTACCCTTATGTCGGGGGATATGAAAAAGTTTACCAGTCTCTTTGCCCAGATGAAGAATGTAGATTTCCATGACTGCGATACATTGACCGGCCTCGACCATTTCAATAAGGAACGGAAGAACTGGCGGGAAATGGAAAAGCTGTCCGCCAAGGCCATGAGCGTGGTGACCCTGGCAGGGGCTGTAGATGCCGTAGGATTTGGCGCCGGTGTGCTGGACCAGTATGCCAAGGTGCCGGATATTAAAGGCCTCGATGCCAGTGCTGCTGATACCCATGATGTGAAAGCCCTGAAGGATATGAGTGAACGGCTGCAGGAATTCCAGAAGGAAGTCAAGCAGATGTGCATCCGCATGCAGGCTGTCCGCCATGAAGCGAGAAAGACAGAAGATGCCCTGCTGGATCTGTCCGATTACTTTGAAGATGGCATTGATGATATCCGCGCTATCATGAATGAAGAGGGGAATGACTGGACAAAGTATACCCCCGCCCAGAAGATTCTCATCGGCCGGACTGCCCAGATTGCCCGCCTTATCCGGGCTCTTTCGGAAGTCCGCTTCCTGAATGACGATGCTACCCTTCGTCCGGAAATCCAGGAATCCGTGGATGCGGCAGAAGAACTCCTCGATGAACTGGGAGCGTAATTGCATATGAGTGTGTAAGCTGTGGAATGGCAGGCCTGTTCCACAGCTCTTTTTATAGGGCAGAGCCAATTGCGGTTTGTCGAGCTGTTGGAGCAAAACTTACAGGTAGAGTCACTCGCACGGGGCTTCTAGCTTCTGGCAGCTAGCCGCTAGGAAAACTGTCCAGCCTGCGGCGCTTCCAACAGTTTCCATCAGCTAACCTCAGCCCCGTGGGCAGCTCCTTCCCAAGGAAGGAGCCTCGTTTTGAGTCAATTTCACGTTTTAGGAGTAGAGTCTTTAGGACTCCAATCGCGGCGGAGCCGCTGGTCGTTAGCCTCCTTCCTCGGGAAGGAGGTGGCGCCGTCAGGCGACGGAGGTTAGCTGTTGGAAGCGCCGCAGGCTGTAGAGTCTTCCTAGCAGCTAGAAGCTAACAGCCCCGCACGAATGACTCTATCCGTAAGCTTCGCTCTAACAGCTCGTCAAACCGCAATTGGCTGTAATAAATAAAAGAGCTTTGACAAGGGTATATCCCCTATCAAAGCTCTTTTTCATTACACAATCTGGAACAGGAAGAATTTCAGATAATAGGTTTCCGGCACCGTCATCAGGATCGGATGGTCCGGTGCCTGCTGCCGGAACTCGATCTGCCGGAGAGTCACCCCCGCATCCCGGGCCGCCTCTTTCACCATTTTCACAAACAGTTCCTCCCCCATGAAGTGGGAACAGGAACAGGTGGCCAGATAGCCCCCTCTCGGCAGAATCTTCATGGCACGGTAATTGATTTCCTTATATCCCCGGAACGCTTCATGCACCGTCTTTCCGGACTTTGTAAAAGCCGGTGGGTCCAGGATGATGTAATCGTAGTCATGGTTCTTCGTCTTGTCCAAATTTGTGAGGTATTCAAACACATCCGCCTGCACCGCACGGATAGGAAGATGGTTGATTTCTCCATTATGAGCGGCCATATCCACGGCTTCCCGGGAAATATCAAGAGCCGTCACGGAAGCGGCACCCCCTCCGGCAGCGTTCAGGGCAAAGGCCCCGGTATGGGTGAAACAATCCAGTACATGCCTGCCCTTTGCAATCTGAGCAGCAGCGAGACGGTTAAACTTCTGGTCCAGAAAAAAGCCGGTCTTCTGCCCGTTCTCCACATCCACCGTATAGCGGATCCCATTTTCTACGATATCCACCAGTGTCTTTTCCTGTTCAGGATTCAGAAGCCCGGAATGATAAAATCCTTTATACTGCTCCATGCCCTCCAGGTCCCTGATTTTGACATCATTCCGTTCATAAATACAGGAAACAGGAAGATTTCTTTCCCGCAGCACTTCAATCAGGCCATCAAGAAATACCTTCTTCCGCCTTTCCATCCCCAAAGACAGGACCTGCACGGACAATACATCGCCAAACCGATCCACCGTCATTCCCGGAAGCTGGTCTGCCTCACCAAATACCAGACGGCAGCAGTTATAATCCTCCGGCCGCATGACCTGGAGCCTGTAATCCACGGCATAGGCAGCCCGCCGCTTCCAGAAGGCCTGATCAAAAACATCATTGGCATTGGTGGAGAAAATCCGGACCCTGATTTTGGAATGGGGGTTATAGAACCCGCTTCCGATAAATTTTCCTTTTGAAGAGAGAACACGGACAATATCTCCTGCTTCGATACCCTCATCGGCACTCTTAATCTCGGTACCATAAATCCAGGGATGCCCACCCCTGGCCGCCAGCTCTGCCCGTTTACTGATTGTCACTGTTTTTAAAGATTCCATAATTGTCTCCTGTAGTCAAAAAATCCCATGTTCCTGTTATTTTACCACAGGATCATGGGACAATGCAGGGATAAATGAAATGGGGAACAACGGATCAAACTTCAAAATTACCGCTGTGCCAGAAATTCTTTCAGTACCACGGCCTGGTTATGTTCCGTATCCTTTGCGCCAAAGAGGAGCGTCACCGGCCCCTCTGCCAGATGATCCCTGACCAGGCAGACAAAATGGTCCGTTTCCTCGTTGCCTGCCAATTCTTCCAGATACCTTTTCCGGAATTCCTCATATTTTTCCGGATCATGGCCAAACCACTTCCTGAGTTCCGGCGACGGAGCAATGGCCTTTTCCCAGACTCCCAGCTGTGCCTTTTCTTTTGAAATGCCACGGGGCCAGAGACGGTCCGTAAGAATCCGGAATCCATCCTCCGCCGAAGGAGCTTCGTAAACCCGTTTCAGTTTTACATCCATCCTAAGACTTCCTTTCTTATTTGTATTCTATCACAGGCTCTCCCATAAAATTGTGACCTCCGCAAAATCACCGGACAAATCAAAGAAGCTCTGCCAATTTCAGTTTGTCGAGCTGTTGGGGGCTGATGGTTGGGGATCGAGCCACTCGGATGAATGGGGCTAAGGGTTGTGGG
>NZ_UQKJ01000137.1 GCF_900541605.1 uncultured Dialister sp.
TGGAGTCCGAACTACACTTTTAATTGTGTCCTTGACAAGGGGGCCAGTTCATGTGGCGGCGCACAATTCGTATGGCGCCGCAGATTATGCTCTCAAATGAGCCTGACTTGGGCATCCGCTGCTGTATGAATTGATACGCCGTACCAACATTCTTCATTTCCCCTGATTCACTATCTCACTTTTCTCACTTTCCCAATTGTGATACAATGAAACAGACTATTGCAGGAAAGGAATCATGCCATGAAAAGACCGCAGAAAGTGACACGGGAAACCAGGCCGAACCGGTATGCCCGCAGGATGTATGGAAAAGAAAAAACGGAAAAAATCATGGATGAGGAAGACATGGAAAGGATTTCCACCAGTAAGGCCGGGACGAAGAAAAAAATCCGGACGGTTCTGAACCGGAAGCTCCGCCATTCCATGAAGAACAGGGATCTTCCCGATGGGGCGGCTTACCGCAGGGAAATATCCTGGGAAGATAAATAATACATACAGCGGCCCAGGGATGGGGCCGCATTTTTTATAGGAAAATTTTATATTTGAGGTTTGGCCTGCTGGCAGTTGGAGTCATCCGTGTGGAGATTTCAGCCTCTATCTTTTGGAAGCTCCACACCATTGATTTGCTGACGGTCAGCATACAAACCGCCGGTTTTATATAGGGGAATATATATGGAAAAAGATAAAATACTTGTGCTTGATACGGAAACTACGGGGTTCCTTCCGGATGCTGAAGTACTCCAGGTTTCCATGCTGGATGGAAACGGGACCCTGCGGATGAATGAATATTTCCGGCCCGACCATACAGCGGCCTGGCCCAATGCCATGGCTGTAAACCATATCACTCCGGCCATGGTGGCAGATAAGCCGTCCATCGGGGAACGGAAAGAGGCTATTTCCCATCTTCTCCGCCATGCAGAGGCGGTGGTGGGATATAATATTTTCTTTGACCTGAAAATGCTCCGGCAGAACGGGATATTTGTACCCGGCCGCAGCCAGCTCCGGGCCATCGATATTATGGGTCCCTTTTCGGATAAATACGGAGAAGAAAAGGGACTTCCCCTCAATAAATACGGTCACTACAAATACCAGAAGCTCATCACCTGTGCTGCTTACTACGGCTACGATGGCGGCGGCTGGCATGACAGCCTGGCTGATACGAAAGCCACCCTTTTCTGCTTCTGGAAAATGGTGGAAGATGGTACAGTGAAGCTGTAGAAATTTATTAGTGGCTGGTAGTTGAGAAAAAGGACCTGTGGGATAAAAAGTTAGGAGTGAGAAGTTAGGAGTGAGGAGTGGATGTGCGCCGCATCAGAAAGACAGGGCGGCGCAGAGTTTGTATTCTGCCGCTTTGCGGCAATCTATCCTGCGGTATTGCCGCAAAATCATAATTTGCGGCGCTATATAATTTGTGCGCCGCACCACCACTCCTAATTCCTAACTCCTAACTCCTAACCAAAACCTGTGTATGTTTAAGACTCTCAGTAGTAAAGGAATTTATCTATGAATTATACTTCCAAAGTAAAGAAGAAATACTACGTTGTAAAGAAAGGCCGGCATCCCGGAGTTTATTTCAGCTGGCCGGACTGCCAGAAAGAAGTGCAGGGGTTTCCCCATGCTGTATTTAAAGGATTTGCATCCAAAAAAGAAGCGGAAGCCTGGTATGGGAAAGCCATCACGGAAACGGCCCCGAAGGCAAGGACCGTAACCACCTCTTCTGCCAGGCCGAAGGAAAAGCCGGATATCCGTAAGCTGGAGGCCCTCTATCCGCCCCATGTGCGGGTCCTGGATGACAGTATTCTTTCCACCGATGGCATCCATAGGTCTGTGACATTACCGGAGGAGCTCACCATCTATACCGATGGTTCCTGCCTGGTGAATCCCGATGGCCCCGGCGGCTTTGCAGCGGTATTTCTGGCGGAGGAGGGAAAGGAACTCCTCACTGTCACCGGCGGTGAGCCCCGGTCCACGAATAACCGCATGGAGCTTCGGGCAGCCTACGAAGCCCTGAAGACCGTAAGCGACGGTACGGCTCACACCATTTCCTTCTGCACCGACAGCAGGTATCTGCAGCAGGCCTTTACAAAGGGCTGGGTGGAGAAGTGGAAGAAGAACGGCTGGAAAACGGTGCAGGGGACGGACGTGCTGAACCGGGATCTCTGGACTGCCCTGGACCGCCTCATGGCTGTGCACCGGATCCATTTCCAGTGGGTGAAGGGCCACGTGGGGACAAAGTACAATGAACTCTGTGACCGGCTGGCGAAGAAAGAAGCCATGAATTATAAATAAAAAGCAGGATTCCCCCTGTTCATCCTGCACCGCCTCCTATCCTGTTTCCTTTATGGACCGGAATGGGAGGCATTTTTATATGACTGAAATTTACAACTTAACCGGCACTTCCTTATATTCTTATATCCTTGATTGTTTTAATTGATAATTGAGATTTTTTATTTTCCATATTTTTCTTTATTTTATACTTGTACTTGATGTCAATTCAGCCTATAATAAGACTGAATAGGAAGGCAAAATATATTTTTTAAACTTTATTTTCATTTTCCAAAGGAAAGAGGGCATCATCATGACATCAGGCAAGGAAGACTATTTAAAAGCGATTTATCTCATCAGCGAAAACCACGATGTGGTTACGAATAAGGAGCTTTCAGAAATGCTTCATGTTTCTCCCCCTTCGGTTAGTGAGATGATTACAAAACTCCAGAAACAGGGATATGTGGACTATACAGCCTACAAAGGCAGCAAGATGACCCGCAAGGGCCGGAGAGAAGCGGGAAAACTGCTCCGGTACCATGCACTGTGGGAAGTATTCCTGGTGAATGATCTTCATTTCTCCTGGAGCGAAGCCCATGAAATTGCGGAGGGACTGGAACATCAGACGAACGATGTGCTTTCGGAACGGCTCGATGATTTCCTGGGCCATCCGGACCATTGTCCCCATGGCGATCCGATTCCAAGAAAAGATGGTGTCCGCGTAGGCATTACGAACGAAACCCTGGCGGACCTGGAAGTGGGAGACAGTACCCACATCCGCCGGATTGTGGAAGATTACAGCCTTATGGATTACCTGCAGAGCAAGAATATTTCCATCGACATGGAAGTAACGGTGAAAAATAAAGAACCCTACGAGGGGCCTATCCTTCTCGAAACGGAAAAGGGAGATATTTCCCTGAGCTATAAGGCAGCCCAGCAGATTTACGTGGACGAAAATAAATAAGGGATCCCTGTATCCGGTATCATAAGGGGGACTGTGGGTATGGCATCCATGCTCACAGTCCCCTTACTGATAGGGCAGGTCAGCATGCTGATGGATAGAGTCACCGATGTGGGGCTGCCGGGAGAACTGATTTGCCTGCGGCGCTTCCCCACTTTGACCTGACTTCTATTCATGCTGCAGGCCAATCAGCTTTTCTGGCAGCTGGAAGCTCCCATTCCGGTGGCTCTATCCGTAAAAACCAAAACTGCCCTTACAGATTTGCTGCTATGATGATTTTTACAGCTCATTTTCATTTCTGCATATAAGGAGTCCATATGACACTGCAGCAGCTTCGATATATGATTGCCATTGTCCGCTGGGGATCTTTCAATATGGCAGCCCAGAAGCTTTTCATTTCCCAGCCATCCCTGTCCAAGTCCATGAATGAACTGGAAAAGGAAATGGGGATTACCCTCTTTTCCAGGACCAGCCGGGGGGCGGTGCTGACGGAAGAGGGGACCCGGTTCCTGTCCTATGCCCGGCAGGTGGTGGAGCAGGCGGACCTCCTGGAACGGCGCTACAAGACCGGGGAGCCGGTGAAACGGGTCTTTGCCGTATCTTCCCAGCACTACGCTTTCGTGGTTAACGCCTTTGTGGCCCTGGTGAAGGAATATGGAAAAGAAAAATACGAATTCACACTCCGGGAATCGAGAACCTGGGATATCATCGAAGACCTGCGGCTCGGACGAAGTGAACTGGGGGTCCTTTTCATGGACCATTTCCGGAAGGATGTGCTTACCCACCTTCTCCGGGAGGAGGATATGGAATTTTATCCCCTCTTCAAGGCGCCGGTCCATGTCTTCATCAGCCGCCACCATCCCCTGGCGTCCAAGGAACGGGTGACCCTGGAGGACCTCATCCCCTATCCCCGGCTGACCTATGAACAGGGTCTCCATAATTCCCTCTATTTTTCCGAGGAACCCCTGATCAGTGAGTACAGCCCCAAAAATATCGTGGTCACCGACCGGGCTACCCTGTTTAACCTGGTCATCGGATTAAATGGCTATACCATCTGCTCCGGCATCCTGTCCAGGGACCTGAATGGCAGTGAAATCATTTCCAAACCCCTGGAAAGTGATGAAGAAATGACCCTGGGCGCCGTTTTCCCCAAGGGCCAGCCTCTCCTTGGCATGACGAAGCGGTACATGGACCACCTGAAGTCCTATATTTCCCACCTGGAAGGGGTGGAAGTGCTGTTTTCGGAGAAATGAGCAGGTGAATGACTTTCGTGTACATTCTCACGTAAAAGTCTATGGCTGTTAGTTAGGGGTTAGGAGTGAGGAGTGGATGTGGCGGCGTAAAATGGACCCCGAGTAGTGGACACATCCGAAAGTGAGGCCCCCGGATTTTGG
>NZ_UQKJ01000138.1 GCF_900541605.1 uncultured Dialister sp.
TAGAAGCCCCCGCACGAATGACTCTATCCGTAAGCATCGCCCTAACAGCTCGGCAAACTGAAATTGGCAGTACTCATTCTTACTGTTCCATCAGCTTTCTGTACCCCTTCATGATACCATAGATATCCGCCAGCGCCCAACCGATGGGGATGGAGAGCCAGATGCCGGTGACACCGAAGAAGGGGATTGCTGACAGTACATAGGCCAGTACCACCCGGGTGCCCAGGGAGAGAATGGTGAGGATAACACTCATACCAGCCTTCTTGATGGCCCGGTAATAGCCGTAGAGCATGAAAAGGATGCCGATTCCTATGTAGCAGCTGCCTTCGATGCGGAGGTAATGACTGCCGATGGCAATGACCTCCTGTGCCGTATCGGGGACAAAGAATCCCATAAGTACCGGCGCCAGGAAAGAAACAATAAGACTGGCTGCCATAGAAAAGGCAACGACCATCTTCCCCGCCGTTATAACGCCATCACGGATTCGCTTCCTGTTTCCTGCGCCGTAATTCTGGGCCACATAGGTGGAAAACCCATTGCCGAAATCCTGGAGCGGCGAATAGGCGATGGTATCGATTTTTACGCCCGCCGCAAAGGCAGCCATGACAGCGGTGCCGAAGCTGTTGACCAGGCCCTGCACCAGGAGAATTCCGAAATTCATGATGGACTGCTGGAGACTTGTCAGGAGAGAGAGTTCCGACATATCCCGGAATATCTTCCCATCCCAGGTCATTTCTTTCAGGGACAGATGGAAATCCTTTTTCACCAGGAAGCAGTATCCAAAAATACCGAGGCCCGAAGCATACTGGGAAATCACGGTGGCCTGGGCGGCCCCGGCCACACCCCAGCCAAAGTAAACCACGAAAAGGATATCCAGCACCACATTCATGAGGGACGATAGAATCAGGAAGGCCAGGGGCGTCACAGAGTCCCCTACCGCCCGCAGGAGGGCGGCGCCGAAATTATAAAGGAACACCGCCACAATCCCCGTAAAAATCCACCATACGTACTCCCTGAAATAGGGGACCACATCGGAGGGAGTCTGCATGAAGGAAACGATGGGATCCAGCAGCACATATACCGCCCCATTCATGATGACTGTCAGAAGGCCGATGGAAACAAAAGAAATAAATATAGACTGCCGCATCCTTGAAAAATTCTTCTTCCCGAAGCACAGGGAAAAGTACACGCTGCTTCCCATGGAAAGGCCAATGAGGATGGACGTGAGGAAAATCATGAGGGTGTAGGCACTGCCCACAGCTGCCAGGGGCGCTTCCCCCAGGTACCGCCCCACCACCAGGGTGTCCACGATGTTATAGAGCTGCTGGAATACATTGCCCACCATTAATGGCAGTGAAAAAACAAGAATCTTTCGGAAAATCGGCCCCGATGTAAAATCAATATCCCTCATTCTATCCCCCTGTATATGTCCCATAGGGACTGAAATCTGTTCTTATTATACACCGGCTACCCCTATGTGCTCTTCTCTCCCATCCTGAAAGGAGGAAATCCACAGATAAGAGGCTGACTCCCGTCTTCCGGTGAATGGCTGCCGTAAAAAAATCCGCCGGAACCATAATTTCCGACGGATTTCTTAGTAATGGTATGGATTATTTCATATTGGCTGCAGCCCAGTCCGCTTTGAAACGGGCGATGCCGTTATCGGTGAGCGGATGTTTCATGGCGTCCATGAGTACCTGGAATGGAACGGTGGCAATATCTGCACCGGCCAGGGCACACTGGGTAATGTGCTGGGGCTTACGGATGGAAGCGGCGATAATCTTCGTTTCAATACCGTGAAGTTCGAAGATTTCGGAAATCGTCTGAATCAGTTCAATGCCATCCCAACCGATATCATCAATACGGCCTACGAAGGGGCTTACGAAGGATGCACCGGCGCGGGCAGCAAGAAGTGCCTGGTTGGCAGAGAATACGAGGGTCACATTGGTCCGGATACCAAGCTTTTTGAGTCCCTTTACCGCCTTCATGCCTTCCGGGGTCATGGGGATCTTTACCACCACATGGGGATCGAGGCCGGCCAGGACCTTACCCTCTTCAATCATGCCTTCCGCATCATCGGCCAGCACTTCCGCAGAAATGGGGCCATCCACAATGGAGGCAATTTCCTTGATGGTGGAATGGAAATCTTTTCCTTCCTTTGCAATGAGGGAGGGGTTGGTGGTTACACCGGAAATAAATCCCATATCGTTGGCTTTACGAATGGCTTCTACATCAGCAGTATCAATAAATAATTCCATTTTCTTTTCTCCTTTACCTTTTCGATATGTAATACATTTTCACACTAACCACGGCTCCTGTCAATTGAAAAAGCGTAAAAAACAGGTAAATAAAAATATCCCCCAGGACAGCGGGAATTCATGGCATTTCCTTTTATGATTTACGGAAGAACCGGTTATCAATCTGTCCTGTTTTCTCTATGGGTATTTATAAAATTATTCTATACATCAGAATATTGATTATCGGATTCTCATTTTCTTTCTGTTTCTTCGATACTGTCTATTGATTTCGCAGTCTTCGGAGCCATGAATTAATTCTATAGATTTCTAAATTATAATGCATGAAATTCCTATTTTATTGATTATTAATAGACTAGAGTGTATAATTAAATAAAGAAATCTATCATTTCCAGCGTATTGAAATCCAGGGGGATATCATGAAATTAACGCTCCTCGCTTTGAGCTATTTCCAGAAAACAGCTGAGCTCCAGCATCTGACCCGTGCTGCGGAAGCCCTTCATATTTCCCAGCCATCCCTGTCCCACACCATCAAAGTTCTGGAAACAGAACTGGGGGTCCCGCTTTTTTCCAGAAGCGGACGAAACATTGTACTCACCAGATATGGCGAAATCCTGCTCCGCCATACGAACCGCATTATGCAGGAACTCCGGGGAGCCCAGAAAGAACTGGAGGATACAAAGGAAGCCCAGAAACTGACAGTCACCATCTCCCTCTTTGCCGCTTCCATGATTATTCCTGCCTTTCTCACCCGCTTCCGCCAGGAACATCCGGATATCCGATTTGAAATCCTGCAGCAGCACAATAAACCGGGACAGCAGAATCAGAACCACGTGGACCTCTTCCTTTCCTCTTCCATCAATCCCATAGAAAACGACCACTCCGTCACCCTGCTGAAGGAGGATATCATGCTGGCCATGCCGGATACGGATCCCCATGCCCGCAAGTCCTCCGTAAACCTGGATGAATTTGAAAAGGCCGGATTCATTTCCCTGGAAGCCGGTTCCAGCCTGCGGACCATCACCGACTTCTACTGCCGCATGGCCGGATTTGCGCCCCATGTGGTTCTGGAAAGCGACAGTCCCATGACGGTCCGTGAATTCATCCGGGCAGGCCTTGGCGTATCCTTCGCTCCGCGGATTACCTGGCACGGCGTAGGCGGCGACCATGTGGCCCTCGTCCCCATTGCATCGCCGAACTGCCAGCGCTATATCAGCCTTTCCTGGAAAAAGGGAGAAAAGCTTTCTCCCCCTGCCGAGATGCTGAAGAAATATATTATCGACAACTTTTCCGATTTCGCCCGGGAATACGCCGGACTGCCACCGGAAAGATAAACCTGCCCCTATAAAAGCCGGGATGTTCTGTCCCGGTTTTTTTATATGTGATGACTGACTGCTTTCTTTTCCTCCCCGGTATCCGGAGGAGAATTTCCGGTTGCCCCGGGACCTGCTATAGTTTATAGTAGTCCTGTAAAATATAAATCCACGGATTGGTTTCCAATCCCTTCTAAGGAGCCTGCTATGCCTGAAAAATCCAAATTTGAAGAAGAAAACCTGTTTGCATCCCCCACGCCTTCGTCTGCGGGGGAAAAGGCGGCCGGTGAGATGAAACCGGCAGGAAAGAAAGTAAAATCCTCCTCTTCCCTCCGTCCCGCAGAAGAAGCGGCCCGCCATGCCTGGAAAGAGAAGATTTGGGAATTTGACCTCACAAAGCCCTCCCAGGTCATGAAAGACACCATGAAAGAATCCATGCTGCAGGAGGGATTCGGGAAGCGGGAAGCCAACAAAGTCTTCAAAGGCCTGTTTTTTAAGGAAAAGGTCTGCAACACAAGGACCCAGGCCCTGGAATACCTGGCGGCCGTTCCCACTTCCTATGGAGTCAAGTATAAAATCGGCATTGCCCCTTCCCCACAGATGGTATCCCTGGAAAAACGGCTTCACGAAAAGGAAGAGCGGCTGAAAGCGTATACAAAAGAACAGGAAGAGAAAGATCAAAAGAAATTCAGCCTCCCCTTCATTACCTGCCCCCATTGCCATTCCCGGGTGAATCGGGACTATATCCATCTGCCCCTCTGTCCGGTCTGCGGGAAAGGCCTCCATCCCGATACCACCTTAAAGACCATGGCTTCCCTGGAAACGGCGGTGAAGGACCTGAAGAAACGGTACGAGGATACAGCCCGGAAATACAACAGCAAATTCACGGGCGGTGAAAAATGGATTATCCGCCTCGTAAATCCTCTGTACGAGAAAGAGTGAGTACACTGCCAATTTCAGTTTGCCAAGCTGTTGGGGCGATGCTTACGGATAGAGTCATTCGTGCGGGGGCTTCTAGCTGCTAGCTCCT
>NZ_UQKJ01000139.1 GCF_900541605.1 uncultured Dialister sp.
CCTTATGCCCCCGGCGCGCAGCGCCTACAACCCGGTGAACGAGCAAAGCGATGTTCACCCACCACCTTTAGCCCCATTCATCCGATTGAGGCTAGTACTCAATCCGCATATTACAGTCCGGCTTCCTTCTTCAGAACTTCAGCCTTGTCCGTGTGTTCCCAGGGCAGGTCGATATCCGTTCTTCCGAAATGGCCGTAAGCAGCGGTCTGCTTGTAGATCGGACGGCGGAGGTTCAGCATATCGATGATGCCTGCCGGACGGAGTTCGAAGTTCTTACGGATGAGGTCAACGATCTTTTCATCGTCGATCTTGCCGGTGCCGAAGGTATCAACGAAAATGGAAACCGGTTCTGCTACGCCGATGGCATAGGCCAGTTCGATTTCGCATTTGTCTGCAATGCCCGCAGCTACGATGTTCTTGGCTACGTAGCGGGCAGCGTAGGCAGCGGAGCGGTCAACCTTCGTGGGATCCTTGCCGGAGAAGCATCCGCCGCCATGACGGGCCATGCCGCCGTAGGTGTCGACGATGATCTTACGGCCCGTGAGTCCTGCATCGCCCTGGGGTCCGCCGATAACGAAACGGCCGGTTGGGTTGATGAGGTACTTTGTATTTTCATCGAGGAATTTTTCCGGAATGATTTTCTTGATGACCTTATTGATCATATCCTGTTCGATCTGGTCATGGGTGACGTCAGGGTTATGCTGGGCGGAAATAACAACGGTGTCCACACGGGTAGGCTTGCCATCATCATATTCCACGGTAACCTGTGTCTTTCCATCGGGACGGAGGTATGGTACTTCCCCATCTTTCCTGACTTCTGCCAGCCGGCGTGCCAGGCGGTGTGCAAGGGCAATCGGCATAGGCAGGTATTCCGGCGTTTCATTGGAAGCATAGCCGAACATCATGCCCTGGTCGCCGGCGCCGATATCGTACTTATCGGCCTTTTTTTCCTTCGCTTCCAGGGACTGGTTGACGCCCATAGCGATATCCGGAGACTGTTCATCGATGGCAACATTGATGCCCACGCTTTCCCCATCAAAACCATAGCGGGCATCGGTGTAGCCGATATCGTTGATGGTCTTTCTGATGACCTGGGGAATCGGCACATAGGCGGTGGTGGTGATTTCACCAAATACATGGACCTGGCCGGTGGTGACAATGGTTTCGCAGGCTACACGGCCATTGGGATCCTGTTCCAGAATGGCATCGAGAATGGCATCGGAAATCTGGTCCGCAATCTTATCAGGATGTCCTTCGGTAACGGATTCGGAAGTAAATAAAACTTTTTTTGGCATATAAAATCCTCCTCACTATATTAGATATTTGGATTAGTAAAATAAAAAGCTCTCCGCAGGGAGAGCTTCTTCTCTCATCTGCCAGCTAATGCTGATGGACTTAGCACCGGTTCCTTGTGGAATGGTTGCTGCAGCGTCATTGGGCCAAATCCCTCAGCTGCTCTTGATGAGTCTTAATTCACTTGAGTATTATTATAACGTTAATTCACCGATTTGGCAACTGTTGACAATGATTGAGTTGAATAAGTAGGGGTAAGTATGGGACACATTGGAGTGCATGGGGCTAAGGGTGGTGGGTCGGGCGCCGCTACGCTGGCCCGACCGGGTTGTGGCTGCATGCTAAGGCTGACGCCTTAGCGCAGCGGGGACATAAGGTGGACCTGCCGCCTTTGGCGGCTTATGAACCAACAGCCCCCGCTTCAACGAGCGAAGCGATGTTGAAGCCACAACCCGGTTGGCGAGCACAGCGATGCCAACCCACAACCTTTAGCCCCATTCACACGTTTGGACCGACGCCCAAATCACTTACCAAAGAACAACTTCATGTCATCTTCTACCGTGGTGATGCCGGCGATGCCGAACTTATCCACCAGCACGTTCACCACGGCCGGCGAGAGGAACGCCGGAAGCGTGGGTCCCAGGTGGATATTTTTCACGCCCAGGTACAGGAGAGCCAGGAGGACGATGACCGCCTTCTGTTCGTACCAGGCAATGTTGTATACGATGGGCAGGTCATTCACATCATCCAGTCCGAAAACTTCTTTCAGCTTCAATGCGATGACGGCGAGGCTGTAGGAATCGTTGCACTGGCCGGCATCCAGAACTCTCGGAATACCGCCGATGGTGCCCAGGTCCAGTTTATTGTACTTGTACTTTGCGCAGCCAGCGGTGAGAATCACCGTGTCCTTCGGAAGGGCGAGGGCGAAGTTCCGGTAGTATTCCCGGCTCCGGGCCCGGCCGTCACAGCCTGCCATGACGATGAACTTCTTAATGGCGCCGCTCTTCACGGCATCCACCACCTTGTCCGCCAGGGCCAGGACCTGGTTATGGGCAAAGCCACCGACGATTTTGCCGGTTTCAATTTCTGTGGGGGCCTGACATTTCTTTGCCTGCTCGATGATGGGGCTGAAATCTTTGACCCCCTCTTTATCATCGATATGGCCGCAACCCGGGAAGGAAACGGCGCCGGTGGTCCACAGGCGGTCCTTGTAGCTTTCCTTCGGCGGAACCACGCAGTTCGTGGTCATAAGGATGGGGCCATTGAAGGAGTCGAATTCTTCCCGCTGTTTCCACCAGGCATTGCCATAGTTTCCGGCAAAATTCCTGTATTTCTTGAAGAACGGATAATAATGGGCCGGCAGCATTTCCCCATGGGTATACACATCCACGCCGGTGTCTTTCGTCTGTTCCAGCAGCATTTCCAGATCCTTCAGGTCATGGCCGGAAATGAGGATGCCCGGATTCTTCCGGACGCCAATTTCCACTTCCGTGATTTCCGGATTGCCATAGGTGGATGTATTGGCTTCATCCAGCATGGCCATCCCCTTCACACCGTATTCCCCGGTTTTCAGGGTCAGGGCTGTGAGGTCATCCACAGAAAGGCTGTCGTCCAGGGTCTTTGCCAGGGTTTCCTGGAGGAATGCGTCGATTTCTTCGCTGTCCTTATGGAGCACATTGGCATGGTGGCTGTAGGCAGCGAGACCCTTCAGACCATAGGTAATGAGTTCCCGGAGGGACCGGACGTTTTCATCCTTCGTTGCCAGTACACCGATGAAGGGATAGGCATCTTTGAAATATTCCTCCCCCACATCCCACCAGGCTGCATGGGAAAGATGGGCGCTGTCCTTCACTTCGGAAATCATGTGGTTCTTTACGTCCAGCGTCTTTTCGATACGCTTTGTGATGAAATCATTGTCAAAGTTCGCATTGGTAATGGTGACGAAAAGGTTCACCGTAATGAGGTGGTTCACATCCTTCGGAACCGCATGGCCTTCCCTCCGCCATGCCGTTGTCACTTCTGAAAGGCCCTTGGTGGCATAAATCAGCACATCCTGCAGATGGGCCGTATCCGGCTGCTTGCCGCACACGCCGCCATTGGTGCATCCTTTATTTCCAAAGGTTTCCTGGCACTGGAAACAGAACATCTTTTCTTCCATATCTTTTCCTCCTGGACTGTCAAACGTGGATCTCAATGTATACAACTCGTAGTATATACCGTTTCGGTAATGAAAACTGTTGCCCATGCAACATGGAGAGGAATATAATAGGAGGGAAATGGAAGGGAAAGGGCTTTCAGCGTTCCGCTTACAGCTTACAGGAAATCAGCGGTCCCGGCGGTATGGCAGCTGAACGGATCAAGTCACCCCTCCTTCGTACTTCTGCCGGCCGGTCTTTCGGCTAAGCCGGACCCACTACCTTACCAACCACTAACCCACTATCCCCAGGAGACCATCATGGACTACTCACTTTTACAGAGCCTGCCCCTTTTCCAGAGCATGGATACAGACCGGATTCGAAGAATCATTCTCCTTTCCGGCTGCTTTGAGAAGGATTATAAAAAAGGAAATTACATTTACTTTGAACAGGAACTCATCGAGAACATGGGCCTTATCCTCAAAGGCCACGTATACATGACAAAGGAAAACGTGTGGGGTGAAAAGACCATCCTCGTCCGCATGGGAAAGGGAGAACTCTTCGGAGAAAATTTTGCCTGCTCCCACAGCCCCACTGCCTCTGTCACCTTTTACGCCCCGGAACCGGCAACGGTGCTCTTCATCCCCTACCGGCGCCTCCTTTCCTGTGCCGGAGAAAAGGAAGTACTCCCCTTCATCGAAAACCTCATCTCCATGATGACAGATAAAGCCCAGAAACTTATGCAGAAATCTTCCATCATATCCCAGAAAACTCTCCGGGATAAGATCAGCTGTTTCCTGTCTGCGGAAGCGGAAAAACAGGGAAGCCTCTCTTTCACCATCCCCTACTCCCGGGAAGATCTGGCGGACTACCTCTGCGCCAACCGCAGTGCCCTCTCCCGGGAGCTGGCGGCCATGGAAAAGGACGGACTCATCCGGGTCCATTGGCGGGATTTTGAGCTGCTGAGGAAATGAAGAGCCTGGATTGTGTGGCTGAGTGACGCACGAACGGGCGGGGGCAGTGCCACATGTGGTGGCTGGCGGTGTGGCTGTTAGAC
>NZ_UQKJ01000140.1 GCF_900541605.1 uncultured Dialister sp.
GAAAGAGTGTTTTCTGACGATATTTTCTTGATTAAATCAGCGTTTCCCTAGCAGCTAAAAGCTAAAAGCCCCCATCCGCTCGCACGGCACTCAACCACACATCCGCCACGAAGCGGCTTGACCTCTACTCTCAACTCTATGTTTTCCTTCAGGAGGATATCATGAAAATAACAAAAGCAGTCATCCGCAGGATGAGCCTTGATTTCAAAGTTCCCTTCCGTACAAGCTTCGGCCTGAACACGACGAAGGACTTTTCCATCGTAGAACTCCATGACAGTGACGGCAATGTGGGCTATGGCGCCTGCTCCGCCTTTATGCGCCCCTGGTACAACGAAGAAACCACCATTGGCGCCCTTTTTATTATCAAACAGTACCTGGTTCCCGCCCTCTTTGATGCCGGCGACTTCAAGGACCCCGAATGGTTCTTCGACCACACCGCCTGGATCCGGCGGAACCGCATGGCCCGGGCCTCCGTGGACTGCGCTCTCTGGGAACTGTACTCCAAGGAACTGGGCATCCCGGAATACAAAGCCCTGGGCGGCGTGCGGGATGAAATCGAAGCGGGCGTATCCCTGGGCATCGAAGACACGCCGGACAAGCTCCTGAAGACCATCGACAAGTACATGAACCAGGGCTACCGCCGGGTAAAGTGCAAAATCAAGCCGGGCTATGATATCCAGTACATGCGGGCAGTGCGAAAGGAATTCGGCGACATCATGCTCATGGTGGACGCCAACTCCGCCTACACCCTGAAGGACATCGACCTCTTCAAAGAAATGGACGAACTGGGGCTCCTCATGATCGAGCAGCCCCTGGCTTCCGACGACATCGTGGACCATCGCCACCTGCAGGCCGCCATCACGACCCCCATCTGCCTCGATGAAAGTATCGACAGTGTAGACGACGCAAGGCGGGCCATCGAGCTGGGCAGCTGCCGGATCATCAATATCAAAGTAGCCCGGGTCGGCGGCCTCACCGAAGCCCGGCGGATCCAGAAATTCGCCGGCGAAAAGGGAGTCTACTGCTGGTGCGGCGGCATGGTGGACGACGGCGTAGCCCGGGGCCACAACATGGCCGTGGCCACACTGCCCTACTACCGCTATCCGAATGACATCCCCGGCAGCGACCGCTACTACGCCGACGACATCGTCACCCCCTCCACCTACATCGATTCCCATGCCATGATCCAGCTCCCCGACCGTCCGGGGACCGGCTTCGAACTGAATAAGGACATCGTAGAGAAGCACACCCTGGAAAAATGGGAGTTCACGAAATGAAAGAAACCGAAGAACTTTTCAAAGACATAGAGGCCCGGGAGCCTGCCATGATGGACACCTGGCGGAAACTGGTGGACCGGGACTGCGGGCCCGACAATAAGGACGGCGTAGATGCCGTAGGAAAAGAGGCGGCAGCGTTCCTGGAAAACGCCGGCTTCTCCGTCCATTTCCATACCTATGAAAAGGCAGGAAATATGCTGGTGGCGGAATACGGAGATATGATGAAGCCCTTTATCATCCTCACCGGCCACATGGACACGGTCTTCATGAAAGGCACCGCTAAAGAGCGGCCCTTCCATGTGGACGGAAACCGGGTCACCGGTCCCGGGGCTCTCGACATGAAAGGAGGCATGACCATCCTCCTCCACGTGGCGAAGCTGCTCACTGAAAATGGCTATGACCGGTACCCCATCAAAATCATTCTCGCCGGCGATGAAGAAACGGGCCACACCAATTCCGGCGCCGCCGAAGACTACCTGAAAGAGGCCAGAGGCGGAGTCATGGGATTCAATATGGAAACGGGCTTCCTGGACAACCGCATCGTCATCGAGCGGAAAGGAGTGGCCCAGTACCTCTTCCATTTCCACGGCGTCGGCGCCCATGCGGGGAATAACCCCGAAGACGGCCGGAGCGCCGTAAAGGAACTGTGCCACAAGGTGCTGGACATCGAAGCCCTCACGGACCGGGACAAAGGGACCAACGTCAACGTCGGCGTCATTTCCGGCGGCACTGTGGCAAACGCCATTCCCGAAGACGCCTCCTGCAAGGTGGACGTCCGGTTCCGGACGGAAGAAGAATCGGACCGGGTGGAGAAGGCCTTTGAAGATATCGCCCGCCGCGTCTATATCGACGGCGTTACCACCACCTGCCGGCGGCTGGTCCGGGTGTCCGCTATGGAGCGGCTCCCGGGTTCGGAGAAGCTCTTCGAGAGAGCCCAGGCCATTGCCGCCTCCCACGGACTGCCGGCCATGAAGGCTGCCGCTGTGGGCGGAGGCAGCGATTCCGCCTACCTCACGAAGGCAGGCATTCCCACCCTCTGCGCCCTGGGGGTGAAGGGGGAATTCAACCATACCGTACGGGAATGGGCAGCGAAAGATTCCCTGGTGGAAAGAGCGAAATTACTGACCGCCCTGCTGACGGAAATTTGAGGAGGATATGAGGAAAATGGACTGTAAAGAAAAGGCATTTCAATGGGTAGACACCCATCACGACGATATGATTTCCCTATGGAAACAGATGGTATCCATCGACTCCGGCATCGGCGTCAAAGAGGGAGGCATGGAAATGGGGAACCTCTGCGCCGGGATTCTGGAAAAGCTGGGCTTCTCCATCCGCCGGTACTCCTTTGAAAAGTGCGGGGACACCATCATCGGCGAACGGGGAGACCTGTCGAAGCCCTATCCCATCCTCATGGGCCACATGGACACCGTATTCTACGAAGGAGAACCGAAAAAGCGGCCCTTCACCATCAAAGACGGCGTAGCCTATGGTCCCGGGGTGCTGGATATGAAAGGGGGAGACTGCATTGCCCTCTCCGCCCTCACTGCTCTCCACGAGGCGGGCTTTGATTTCCCCTGCAAAGTCATCCTCGTGGCGGACGAAGAACCGGCCCACTGCTTCTCCAATAACCCGGAAATCATCGAAAAGGAATCGAAGGGCGCCAAATGTGCCTTCAACTTCGAGACCGGCTTCCCGGACCACGACATCACCGTACAGCGCCGGGGCTGCTGGCGGTTCACCATCGAAACCTTCGGCCGGGGATCCCACGTAGGGAACGATCCGAAACACGGCCGGAGCGCCATCAATGAAATGGCCCACAAGATCCTGGACATCGAAGCCCTTACGGACTACGACAAAGGATACAACGTGAACTGCGGCGTCATCGAAGGAGGCACCGTGCCGAACGCCACTCCCGCCTACTGCAGGATGGACTGCGACTTCCGGTACATCTCCAACGACGACCTGCCGAAGCTGAAAGAAATGGTGCAGAAAATCGTGGACCACGTCTACGTGGACGGCGTCACCTCCAAACTCACCACCACCGAAGGCTTCGACGTCATGGAACGGATCCCCGGAAACATGGAACTCCTGAAAGTAGCCCAGGAAGTGGCAAAAGAAGAAGGCTGGCCCATCCCCGGTCCGAAACTCTGCGGCGGCGGCTCCGACGCGGCCTACACCTGCAAAATGGGCGTCCCCACCCTCTGCTCCATGGGAGTGGAAGGGGAATTCAACCACACCGTAGAAGAATACGCCAACGTATACAGCCTCTTCGCCCGTGCCAAACTGGCCATCGGCATCCTGCTGAAGGTGGCAGGGAAATAAGAGAGTTGAGATTTGAGAGTTGAGATCCCGCGGCTGCGCCGCCATTGGAATCCTGATGACTCTATCCCCAAAACGTGAAAATGACACTGCACGAGGCTCCTTCCTTGGGGAAGTAAGCGAACTGATTTCGTAGGGAGCCGCAGGCGACTGAGAAATCAGTGAGACACTTTCCCAGCGAAGTCGGGCAGGGGCTCCCGCCAGGGTGGGGTTAGCTGGTGGAAACGGCCCGCGGGACCCGATCAGCTCAATGCCCCGCCCGTCCGCAGGAGCTCTCAGCCACCCGAGACAGTTTCTCTCTATTTTCCACTATATATATGAGAGGCAGAAAGGCCGGAAGAAATTTCTCCCATACCGGAAGCGCACATCCATGGAACCGGGAGAGGGAGAAAGGACGTCTTCATATGATTCTGCATCTCCGACGCGTCGAAAAAGGGGACTGCCGCGAAGCGGCTAAGAGCCTGGGTCTAGATCTAGATCTAGGTCACCAGCGGCTTTGCCGCAGTTCCCCTCTTCTCTCATACCTCTTCGCTCTTCCCTATTACTTAACTCCTGAATAAAACCTGCCAGACATCATGAGCGGCAGCAGACCACCGGACTTCCCCGGAAGCACGGGAACCCCTCACGGGATCCTCCCGGCCCATCCCCGGCAGACGGCGCTCCAAGCCCAACCATGCAGCGGTATGGAAGCATTCAGGAGTTTTTGTAGTGGCCAGGGACCGAGAGTGAGACCGAGGCCGAGATCGAGATCGAGATGATTCGCGGCTCCGCTGCTATTGGAGTCCTAAAGGCTCTAACCCCGAAACGTGCAATTGCCTCTACACGAGGCTCCTTCCTCGGGAAGGAGCTGCCCAC
>NZ_UQKJ01000141.1 GCF_900541605.1 uncultured Dialister sp.
CACCTGACCCCGCCGCGGAGCGGCTGTTCCGCTCAAGGCTCAAGGCACAAGGCTCAAAGCCCAAAAGAAAGAGTTGAGAAAAGAGATTTGAGAGTTGAGGGCCCCGCGGCTTCGCCGCAAATATTCATGCTTACAGATAGAGTCATTCGTGCGGGGGCTCCTGGCTGATGGAATTGGCCTGAAAGGCCTGACCGGCCCAAGGCCCAAAGCCTCTGCCCGTTCGCACGCCATTTCTCCAATAAAAACCCCCGCAAGACTGTCCATACAGCCTTGCGGGGGTTTCGTACATACTGTTTATTTCTTCAAAAACCGTCCCAGCTCCTTCACCGGCATGGTGTAGAGGAAGCCTTCCCCGATTTCCCTGATCAGGGTGATCTGGATCATATCGCCCTTAATCTTCTTGTCGTGTTTCATGGACTCGAAGAGGATATCATCGGGAATGGAGGTGCTGATGGGCAGGGACAGGGATTTCAGCACGTACTCCAGACGGGAGGTGGTGCCCCTCTTTGTGAGGCCCTCCAGCTCGGACCGCCGGGTGATGAGGTACATGCCGATGGCCGTGGCCTCGCCGTGGGTGATGCGGGCATCGTTGTACCGGTAGCACCGTTCGATGGCGCCGCCGATGGTGTGGCCGAAGTCCAGAATCCGCCGTTCACCCTTGGACAGGGGGTCCACTTCCACGTAGTGGGCCTTGATGGTGACGCAGCGGCGGATGATTTCCGGAAGCACCCGGTAGATTTCTACATCGGAGGACACCTTTTCGAAAAGCTCGAAGAGGTTCCTGTCCGCCACGCAGCCCAGTTTCACCGCTTCCCCGAGGCCGTTGTGGAAATACCGGCGGGGCAGGGTCTTTGCCATGCCGGGATCCACGAAGACGCCCTTCGGCTGGTAGAAGGTGCCTACCGCATTCTTGCCGGCCCCCTGGTCCAGGTCCAGGGTAATTTTTCCGCCGATGGAGCTGCCGATCTGGGACAGCACGGACGTGGGGAACTGGATGTAGGAAATGCCCCGGTGCCATGTGGCGGCGGTGAAGCCGGTGATATCGCCTACCACCCGTCCACCAAGGGCGATGAGTACGTCATCGCTGCCCAGGCCGAAGTCCGCCAGGGCGCCGTAGACTTTATTGATGAGATGGAGATTCCGGGATTTATCACTGGAAGGCACCACAATCATCTGGGTCTGGAGACCCGCATCCTCCAGGGAACGGACAAGGTCCGTGCCGTAGAGCTTATCGATACCATCTTCTGTGATGATGGCGGCCTTTGAAGCCCCCGTCAGATCCCGGATTGCCGGCCCCGCACGGCCCACCAGTCCGTTATCGATCAGGATGTCGTAAGAATCGCTGCCAAGATTAATATGAATCTTATCCATATCCGAATCACCTCTTCTAAATATTCTTAATCTGCCTTTATTATAAACCATAGAAGAAAGGGTGAACAGGTGGGTCCTGTGGCTGAGCGTCGTGCGAACAGGTGGGGGCTTTTAGCTTCCAGCTTCTGGCAGCCAGGAAAGCTGGTCCGCCTGCGGCGCTTGTATGGCTGAGCGTTATGCGAACGGGCGGGGGCCTTGAGCCTTTTGCCTTGAGCTGGACAGCCGCTCCGCGGCCGGGGTCTTATGGCTGAGCGTTATGCGAAGGTTAGGGATTCCAGCTGCATAAAAGAGTTGAGGCCCCGCGGCTTCGCCGCCGTTGGAATCCTGATGACTCTGTCCCAAAAACGTGCAATTGACTCTGCAGGAGGCTCTCTTCCCAGAAGAGAGCTGTCCACCGGACTGAGAGATGGTGATGGAAGAGCCGCAGGCTGAGGGAGTGTATTTGCCGCGAAGCGGCTATCCAACCAGCCACCGGCCACTGATTCACTGCAGGAGAACGGCGGTTGAAAAACCCTGTATTCCCGAGCACAAGAAAGATTTCTCGACCCCTCGAAGCTGTAGCGATTTTGGACTGCATTCTCATATGGCATGCTCCCACCGCTCGAAATGACGGAATACGGATAGGGCCACTCTTCATAATGTACCTTTTTACGAAAATGACTCCATCCCTTCCCCGTCATTTCGAGCGGTGGTAAGCGCCGTGATGATAGTAACTATAAGAATCGTATGTGAGAAAGAGTCGAGAAATCTCCCTGGTAAATGCCTGTGACGGTGTTACAACGTTTTCTGCTGGGAAAAACCCTGTATTCCCGATCACAAGAAAGATTTCGGGGCTCATCGAAGCTGTAGCGATTTTGACGGTATTCTCATGCGTACCACCCGAGGGGAAGCGTGTCACTGGATTCTCGGTTGCCTGCGGCTCCCTATGAATCCAGTTCCCTTGCCACCGCTCGAAATGACGATTATCGTTTATCGTCAGCCAGTCCTGCTGGCGGAATGCGGATGGGGTCACCTGGAGCGGGGGCTTGAGTCGGACGGCTTTGCGGCGGGGACATCAGACGGTCAGACGGCAGACCGGTCCCGCGGCTTTGTCGCAGATGGGATCCTGATGACTCTAACCCCAAAACAGACAATTGCCTCTGCAGGAGGCCCCTTCCTCGGGAAGGGGCTGCCCAACGGGCTGGGGTTAGCTGGTGGAAACTGATGGGATTGGGCCCAAAGGGCCTAACCAGCTTTCCTGGCTGCTAACAGTCAGCAACTGGAAGCCCCACCCGTTCATACGCAAGTTCAGCCAGTCCTGCGCCGCAGGCGGATCAGCTTTCCTAAAAGCTGGCAGCTGGAAGCCCCGCTCGTTCGCACGCATCTTACCCATCCATTTGCCGCGGAGCGGCTGTGGACCTCAATCTCGGCCTCGATCTCAATCTCATATAATCCCTCTTTTCAAAAGGCCATAATCTGCATATAATTAATACTGGAATATCAGCAGTCAAACGGAAAGAAAGGAGGCGGCCCATGGGGTTATCGGTGAGGGATATCCTGATCCTGGACTACTTCGACGGCAAGCCGGTGCACCATCGCATGCCGCCCTATAAACTGAATATCTACGGCAGCGATGCGAACGACCGGATCGACGAACTCATGGCGGACGGCTGGATCCGGGCGAGCCGCCCCCAGGAGACGGTGAACATGCTGCCGGACAAAATGCTCTCCGATTTCCTGAAGCGCTACGGTCTGTCCGGCGAAGGCACCCATGCAGAGCTCACGGGCCGGGTGATTTCCAAGATCCCCGAGAAAGACTACGCCCATGGAGTGCCGAAAATCTACGTCCTCACGAAGGAGGGCAAAGCGGAAATCGGCCACCACATGGCCTACGTGCTGAATGTTCGGGAAAGCTACGGCCTCACGGAAGGGGAAATCGGGGAATCCCAGAATGCCCTGTCCCAGCGGGGCGAGCCTTTTACCGCCCGGGACATCCTGAGCCGAGCGTTCCAACAGAAAATCAACCTTTATACCATGGCCGGCGAATGGTCGAAACTCCGGAATACCTACTACACCGTGGCGAACTTCTACCTCCGGGCCCACGACAACAGCAGCGCCCTGTCCTACCTGTACCTGGTGTTCTTTATGGACATGTCGGGCATGGGCAATAAGAATAACCTGGTCCCCTACGAAAACCTCTTCCCCACCCAGAAGGGCATGATCCTCCTCATGGACGAGATTCGCAAGGAACTCCGGATGACCATGGACGATGTGAAGACCTCTTTCCTCTCCTCCATCGCCCGTCTGGCGCCGCGGCTTCCCTTCTCCTACTTCTCTCCCCAGATGATGGGCTCCATGCTTCTGGAACGGCTCCGGGGACAGGACTTCAACGGCACAAGGTACATTGCAGACCGAAACGTGCCGGACCCCTCCTCCAAGGCCTACCACTACGTCCCCTACGGCAGGAGCGAAGCCCACACCCCCGTACACCATGCGCCGGTGGTGAAACCGAAAATCATGGCACCTCCGGTACTCCGAATGCCCACCTTCACCGCCCCGCCGCCCTTCCGCCCCAGCGAAGGGGCCTTCCCCCATCCCACAGTACCGAAGCCGGAACCGGAAACCCCGGTCCAGCCAAAGCCGGTGAAAGAAGAAAAGAAGGGCCTCTTCTCCAAACTGAAGCACCTCTTCTAGGAAGATAGGGGCATGCAGGGAAGCCATGCTTCCCTTTACAAAATCCCCTATATTATGTAAAATAACAGTAATGCGTTTGTAGCTCAGCTGGATAGAGCAGCGGTTTCCTAAACCGTGTGTCGGGGGTTCAAATCCCCCCAAGCGCACCAGAAAATGCAGCACTCCCATGAATTTGGGAGTGCTTTTTTGCTGCTCCTATGTGGCTGGACGTACATGGGAACAGGTGGGGCTTCCAGCTTCTGGCGGCTGGCAGCCAGGGCCGGTCCGCCTGCGGCGCTGGTCAGGGGACGGTTGGAGTCACTGGGGCGGGGCCTTGAGCATTGAGCCTTGAGCCTTGAGCGGACCGGCCGCTTCGCGGCGAAGGCATCAGACGGTCAGACATGGGATACCG
>NZ_UQKJ01000142.1 GCF_900541605.1 uncultured Dialister sp.
CAGGAAAGAGTGTTTTCTGACGATATTTTCTTGATTAAATCAGCGTTTCCCTAGCTTCCAGCTGCTGGCTTTTAGGAAAGCTCTACAGCCTACGGCATGAATGACTGACGGAAATAATAGGGAAGCACCGCAGCAATGCACCCCTATCCCCGCTGCGCGGGACTTCCCGCACGGGGAAGGGTTCACGGGGTTCTCAGTCGCCTGTCGGCTCCCTGCGAACCCCGTTCGCTTGCCACCCCGGAGGGGGAAGCGAGAAATACCTGGCTCCCCTGTGAGCCGGTGATCCGCTGAAGGCCCAAGGCTATGGTACCAATCGTATACATGGCCGATATTCATATCAATATTGTTATGCTTCATGCTGAAAATCCCTTATCCATGCATTTTGTGATGGATAAGGGGATTTTTTTATTTTGGAATGTTTCGATATTGGAGTATTTTTGAGGATTTCTGTACAATGAACACAGTAAGAACAGTAAGCCGATCCCGTAAGGACGGCGGGGTGAAGTGCACTCGCCCATGGTCTGATGATGATTCATAACAGAATTGCAAAGTACAGGAGGTTTCACTCATGAAACATTTGAAAATTGCTTATTCCGACAGGGCTGTTGAAATTTTCGGAAAAATCGCCGGCCGCGAAGCAGTGGGTGTGAATGATACGGACTTCACCGATGTAGGTGCTGTAGTGATCACCGATACGGATACCGATGTGCTGGCAAAGGAAATGATCTTTGCTTTCAGGATTCCGGTACTCCTTATCCGCACGAAGGAAGGCCCCGTGGCTGATGAAGTGATCAGCAAAGTATACCGGGTCATCGACCTGAACGATACGGACCATGATTTCTACGACCGCCAGATCGAAAGCGCCGCAGCCCATTACGAAGATGCCATGCTGCCTCCTTTCTTCAAGGACCTGGAAAAATACGTAGAAAACGGATACTCCCAGTTTGACTGCCCAGGCCACCAGGGCGGCGCCTTCTTCCGGAAACACCCCGCCGGCCGCGCTTTCTATGATTTCTTCGGTGAAAATACATTCCGCGCAGACCTGTGCAATGCCGATGTAGCCATGGGGGACCTCCTTATCCATGAAGGTCCGGCACTGGCAGCCCAGAAACATGCAGCCCGGGTCTACAACGCAGACAAGACCTACTTCGTACTGAATGGCACCTCCACTTCCAATAAGGTAGTGCTGAATGCGGTCCTCACCCCCGGGGACATCGTCCTCTTCGACCGGAACAACCACAAATCCATCGACCACGGCGCCCTGGTACTGGCCGGCGCTACCCCGGTATACCTGGAAACAGAACGGAACGCCTTCGGTTCCATCGGCGGCATCCCGGAACACTGCTTCAATGAAGAATACATCCGCAAGCTGGTGGCAGAAAAGGATCCGGAAAAGGCAAAGGCAAAACGGCCGGTCCGCCTGGCAGTGATCCAGCTGGGCACCTATGACGGCTGCATTTACAACGCCCGTCAGGTAGTTGACAAGATCGGCCATCTCTGCGATTACATTTTCTTCGACTCCGCATGGGTTGGCTATGAACAGTTCATTCCCATGATGAAAGACTGCTCCCCGCTTCTCCTGGACCTGGGACCGGAAGACCCCGGCATCTTCGTCACCCAGTCCGTCCATAAACAGCAGGCCGGCTTCTCCATGACCTCCCAGATTCACAAGAAAGACTCCCACATCAAGGGCCAGGACCGGTACGTGCCCCATAAGAGAGTGAACAACGCCTTCATGATGCACGCCTCCACCTCTCCTCTGTACCAGCTCTTCGCAGCGCTGGACGTGAATGCCAAGATCCATGAAGGGGAAGCAGGAAAGAAACTGTGGGCAGACGCTGTGAAACTGGTGATTGAAACCAGAAAACAGGTGCTCCGCAACTGCCACTACATCCGTCCTCTCGTACCGCCCACGGTATACGGCAAGAAGTGGGAAGACGGGGATACGGAAAAAATGGCCAATGATATCAACTACTGGGCCTTCGAACCGGGTGCCAAATGGCATGGATTCGACGGCTACGGCAAGGGCCAGTACTTCATCGATCCCATGAAGCTGCAGTTCGTCACCGCCGGCATCGACGTAGAAAACGGCGGCTATGAAGACTTCGGTATTCCGGGAAACATCCTGGCCAACTATCTCCGCGAAAACGGCATCATCCCGGAAAAGAACGACCTGAACGATATTCTCTTCCTCATGACCCCCGCAGAAAGCGAAACAAAGATGAACGACCTGGTGGCCAAGCTCATCCGCTTCGAACAGCTCATCGACGAAGATGCTCCTATGGCAGAAGTGCTCCCCACCATTTACAAAGCCTACGAAGACAAGTACAGAGGATACACCATCCGCCAGCTCTGCCAGGAAATGCATGATTTCTACAAGGACCGCAAGGTTTCCACCCTCCAGAAGCAGCTCTTCCTGAAGGATTACTTCCCGGAATACGTGATGAATCCCCAGCAGGCACAGTATGAATTCATGAGAGCCCACGGTGAACTGGTGGACCTGGCTGACGCCGAAGGCCGCACTGCCCTGGAAGGCGCACTTCCTTATCCGCCCGGAGTTCTCTGCGTACATCCCGGTGAAAAATGGTCCAAGACCGCAGTGACCTACTTCCTGGACCTGGTGGAAGGCATTAACCAGCTCCCCGGCTTCGCTCCGGAAATCCAGGGCGTCTATGTACAGCCCGGGGAAGACGGAAAGAAACATGCCTATGGCTATGTACTGAAGAAGGAATTTGAGAAATAAGTAACGCCGAAATCGAGATGGAGGTCGAGATCGAGACCGAGGTCAAGGACCCCAGCCGCCTGTGGCGGCTGGAACCTTACCCCGTCCATCCCTTTCATAAAAGGAGAAAATCATGAGCAAAGCAAATAAAATGAGCGTCTTCCAGCTGACCATCCTGACGGCGGTCAACATGATGGGCTCCGGCATCATCATGCTTCCGTCGAAGCTGGCGCAGGTAGGCGCGTTATCCATCGTTTCCTGGCTCGTTACGGCCGTGGGTTCCATGTGCCTGGCCTATGTATTCGCCAAGTGCGGCATGTACAGCAAAAAAGGCGGCGGCATGGGGGGATATGCGGAATATTCCTTCGGCAAGGCCGGCAATTTCCTGGCTAACTACACCTACGGGGTGTCCCTGATCTTTGCAAATACGGCCATCGCCATTTCCGCCGTGGGCTACGCCCTGGGGTTCCTCGATACCACCCTGGACCCCGTCATGACCTGCGCAGCCACCGTATTCACCCTGTGGCTGGCTACGGTTCTTAACTTCGGCGGTGCCAAGTACACCGGACAGGTTTCCTCCATCACCGTATGGGGCGTCATTATCCCCTGTATCGGCCTGGCCTTCGTAGGCTGGTTCTGGTTCTCCCCATCCCTGTACTCCGCTAACTGGAATTATAACAACCTGGGCTTCGGAGAAGCAGCCATGAACGCCATCACCATGACCCTCTGGGCATTCCTGGGCATGGAATCGGCCTGCGCCAATGCGGACGCCGTGGATAACCCCGAAAAGAACGTGCCGAAAGCCGTTCTCGGTGGCACCCTTCTGGCAGCAGCCTGCTACATCGTTTCCACCAACATTATTTTCGGTATCGTTCCGGCAAAGGACCTCGTAGAAAGCTCTGCTCCCTTCGGACTCGTATTCTCCCAGATGTTCGGCGGCACCGTTGGCCGCATCATCATGGGCCTCATGGTTCTCTCCTGCTTCGGCTCCCTCCTGGGCTGGCAGTTCACCATTGCCAACGTATTCAAGGCAGGCAGTGATGAAGGCTACTTCCCGGCTTTCCTGAAGAAAGTCACTTCCCACGGGGCACCGATTCTGGGCATGGTATCCATCACCATCATCCAGTCCCTCTTCTCCCTCATGACCATCAACCCCTCCCTGAATGAACAGTTCGAGACCCTGGTCAACCTGGCGGTGATCACGAACATTATGCCATACCTCCTCTGCATGGCATCCATTGTAGTCATCATGAAAGCCGTGGACCATGTGGGCAGCGAACTGAAGACCACGAAACTCATCGCCTTTATCGCTTCCATCTACAGCCTCTACGCCTGCTACGCCTCCGGCTTCGAAGCCATGACCTACGGTGCCATCGTTACCTTCCTCGGATGGACCCTCTACGGATTCGTATCGGACCGCTTCGACCTCTCCAAGGCAAAAGCCGATAACGAAGCGACTGCCGCAGAAAAGGCCCCTGCCGGTGCTGTCCCTGCAGCCGTAGAAAAATAAGGAAATCCATGGCAGGCGGTGAGACACACCTGCCATACCATGAAACATCCTCTACAACAGAAAACCACCATCTCCGAAAGGGGATGGTGGTTTTCTGTTGGGATATATTTTGCATGCTGAAGAGTAGAGTCGTTCGAGTGGGGGCTTCTAGGGAAACGCTGATTAAATAGGCTTTTTACAAGCGCTAATTATTCACAGCCAT
>NZ_UQKJ01000143.1 GCF_900541605.1 uncultured Dialister sp.
TAGAGTCGTTAGGAATCCAACTGCGGCAGAGCCGCTGTCCGTCAGCCTCCTTCCTTGGGAAGGAGGTGGCTGCGAAGCAGACGGAGGTTAGCGATTGGAAGCGCCGCAGGCGAATCAGTTTTCCTGGCTGCTAGCCGCTAGAAGCTAGAAGCCCCGTGCGAGTGACTCTACCCGTCAACCCCGAATACCACCAGCTCACTGAAATATCGCGGAGAAGCTGCTGGACCTCAACTCTCAATTTTAAAATCTCAACTCCATCATTTTCCTCTTGACAGGGGACCCCAGGGGGGTGTAGTATTAGGACCGTGAGAGATAAAAGATTTTCGATATAAGGAGATAGAACCATGGCAGATGAAGAATCCTGTGAATGCCGTCATACCCAGCGGACCGAGGAAGAACGGAAAAAGCTTCTGACCCGGCTGAAGACGGTGGAAGGCCAGATCCGGGGCATCGAAAAGATGGTCGAAAACGATGCCTACTGTCCGGACATCGTCATGCAGGTGTCGGCGGTGACCAATGCGCTGAACAGTTTCAATAAGCTTCTCCTGGCCGCCCATATCCGGGGCTGTGTAACCGAGGATATCCGGGAAGGGAAGGAAGGCAAGGTGGACGAGCTCTGTACCATGCTGCAGAAGCTGATGAAGTGAAAGGCGCTGATAGAGCAGATCCCCAGTCGGATTGATTGAAGTCCGGCTATTAGTCAGGAATGAGGAATGAGGAGTGAGGAATGGCGGTGCGGCGCACAATTCATATAGCGTCGCGAGTTTTTATGGATTTATTCCATGCTGTTCCACTACGGTATGGGAGAGATGAATGTGTCGTGCTTGCAGGTACAGCAGCCTTGAAGCAGTGAGCCTTTGGCCTTGGGCTGGTCAGCCGCTGCGTGGCGGTTGTTCCATGGCCAGGTTCCGTATGAACGGGTGGGGGCTTCTTTGGTTTTTATCGGCCAGAAAACTCTACCGCCTGCGGCACTAGAACTTTCCTGACTGCTGACAGCCAGAAGTTCCCGTTCGAATGGCTCTATCCGTCAGCATCGGTTTTCAACTCTGAATTTATCCGAAAGTTGGTGATTTTATGGCTGAAAAATGCCAGTATATGGTATCCGGTATGACCTGTGCTGCCTGCCAGGCCCATGTGGAGAAGGCGGTGTCCAGGGTGCCGGGGGTGAAGCAGGTGACTGTGTCCCTGCTCACAAATTCCATGTCCGTAGAAGGGGATGTTCCTGCGAAGGACGTGGTTTCCGCCGTAGAAAAGGCGGGGTACGGGGCAAAGCCCATGAATGCGTCCGCCGAAGAGACCTCTGCCCTGGCGGCGGAGGAGGAAGCGCTGAAGGACCATGAAACGCCGAAATTAAAGCGGCGGCTCATTCTTTCCATCATTTTCCTTGTGTTCCTTATGTACATTACCATGGGCCATAACATGCTGGACCTGCCGGTGCCTGCCTTCCTGGACCACAACCATCTGGGCCTGGCCCTGACGGAAATGATTCTGTCCTTTATCGTCATGGCTATCAACCGGGCCTTCTTTACCTCCGGTTTCCGGTCCCTCTTCCATGGGGCACCGAATATGGATGCCCTGGTGGCCATGGGTTCCTCCGTTTCCTTTGGCTGGTCCCTCTATGTGTTCTACAAGATGACCGTGCTCATTACCGGCGGCGCATCGAATATGGATATTATGCCCATTTACCATGACCAGCTGTATTTCGAATCGGCGGCCATGATTCCGGCCCTCATTACGGTGGGGAAACTGCTGGAATCCATTTCGAAGGGCCGTACCACGGATGCCCTGAAGAGCCTCATGAAAATGGCGCCGAAGACGGCGGTGGTGGAGCGGAATGGAAATCCCGAAACTGTGCCTGTGGAGCAGGTAGCCATCGGTGATATTTTCATCGTGAAGCCGGGAGAATCGATCCCGGTGGATGGGGAAATCATCGAAGGAGAAACGGCGGTGGACGAATCGGCGCTGACCGGGGAATCCATCCCCGTGGACAAGAAGGCCGGTGACACCGTCAGTGCTGCTTCCATGAATACCAATGGCTATATCCGGGCCCGGGCTCTCCGGGTGGGTAAGGATACCACCTTTGCCCAGATTATCCAGCTCGTGAGCGATGCGGCGGCCACGAAGGCCCCCATTGCCCGGATTGCGGATAAGGTATCCGCCGTCTTCGTACCGGCGGTCATGGCCATTGCCCTGGTGGTATTCCTCGTATGGCTATACCTGGGAGCACCGGTATCGGTGGCCCTGGAATACGCCATCTGTGTTCTCGTCATTTCCTGCCCCTGCGCCCTGGGCCTCGCAACGCCGGTGGCCATTATGGTGGGCAACGGTATGGGCGCGAAAAACGGTATCCTCTTCAAAACCAGCGAATCCCTGGAAAATGCAGGGAAAATGGCCATCGTGGTCATGGATAAGACCGGTACCATTACCGAAGGGAAACCGGCAGTCACCGACATCGTCCCGGCAGACGGGGTGAGCGAAAAGGAACTGCTTGAAACGGCGTACTCCCTGGAAGTGAAATCGGAGCATCCCCTGGCGAAAGCAGTCGTGGCCTATGGGGAAGAAAAGGGCATCAAAGCCCGCTCCCTCGATTCCTTCCGTAACCTTTCGGGCCATGGCCTCATGGGAACGGCGGGGGGAGAAGAAATCCACGGAGGATCCATGGATTATATTTCCACCCTTGTTTCCACGGACAGGCTGAAAGAAAAAGCGGAAACCCTGGCCGGCGAAGGCAAGACGCCCCTCTTCTTTGAAAAGGGCGGAAAACTCTTGGGCCTCATTGCTGCGGCGGACGTAATCAAGAAGGACTCTGCCCAGGCGGTGGAAGAACTCCACGACATGGGCATCCGGGTGGTCATGCTCACCGGTGATAATGAAAAGACCGCAAGAGCCATCGCCCAAAAGGCGGGGGTGGACAAGGTCATCGCCGGCGTGCTGCCGGACGGGAAAGAAGCGGTGATTGAAGCGTTCCAGAAGTATGGCAAAGTGGCCATGGTGGGAGACGGCATCAATGATGCGCCGGCCCTGGTCCGGGCGGATCTCGGCGTCGCCATCGGCGCCGGCACAGACGTGGCCATCGATTCGGCGGATGTGGTGCTCATGAATTCAAAGCTCACCGATGTCTCCGCAGCCATCCGCCTGTCCCGGGAAACTCTCTGGAATATCCATGAAAACCTGTTCTGGGCCTTTGCATACAACATCATTCTCATCCCCCTGGCTGCCGGTTTGTACCCGGGGGTCCGGATGAACCCCATGTGGGGCGCCGCTGCCATGTCCCTTTCCAGCTTCACGGTCTGCATGAACGCACTGCGGCTCAACCTCTTCAACCTGCATAACCGGAAGCACGACAAAAAGAGAAAAATGGTGGACCTGCCGGACATGGAAACGCCGAAGAAACAGGAAGCTCTAAAAGTGGAACCGGTGAAGGAAACCGGAGTTTCTGAAAAGGAAACCACCGTGCTCGTAGACGGTATGACCTGCCACAACTGCGAGCGCCATGTGAAGGAAGCCCTGGAGTCCCTGCCATTCATCGACTCCGCCTCCGCCGATTTCACCACGGGAAAGGTAAAAATAACCGCCCATAAACCTCTGGATGAAGAAGCTATGAAGAAGTCTATAGAGGATGCGGATTACATATATAAGGGGATAGTCCCCGAAAAGCCGGCCGAAGATAACCACGCCACGGTGCTGGTGGACGGCATGATGTGCGAGAACTGCGAGCGCCATGTGAAGGAGGCCCTGGAATCCCTGCCATTTATAAAATCGGCCAAAGCGGACCATACGAAGGGGACCGTGGACATTACTTACAGCTCACAACCCGACGAGGCAGCCATGAAAGATGTGATTGCCAAGGCGGATTATGAATATAAAAAAATCATATTTCCAAAGGAGGAAACAAAGATGAAAGAAACCGTTAAAATTGAAGGTATGATGTGCAATCACTGCGAAATGACCGTAAAGAAAGCCCTGGAAGCGCTGGATGGCGTAGAAAAGGCTGATGTATCCCATGAAAAGGGCACCGCTGTCCTCACCTTGGACAAGGCTGTGGCCGATGGGGATATCAAGAAAGCCATCGAAGCCAAGGACTACAAGTTCGTGGGTATTGAAAAATAAGACTATACGAAAAGAGCTGCACCGGATGTGTATCCGATGCAGCTCTTTTTGGTGGGGAAAATGTGAAAAATAGGACAAGAGAAATAACGATATTTCAGTTTGTCGAGCTGGTGAGGATTGGTGGCTAGCGCGTTTGTGTGCAGAGTCACTCGCACGGGGCTGCTAGCTTCTAGCTGTTAGCAGCTAGGGAAGCTGATTTGCCTGCGGCGCTTCCAACAGTTTCCATCAGCTAACCTCAGCCCCGTGGGCAGCGT
>NZ_UQKJ01000144.1 GCF_900541605.1 uncultured Dialister sp.
TTTCGATTGTTCATATGTACTGTACCTCCAATTGAAGTATAGCACATAGATGCATTGATATAAAGTAAAGTAATTAATGTCGTTTACTATGGTTTCGGACATGTTGATGGAAATGTTGGGGTATTTTTCTGTAAATCGGCTGATATAGGGCGGCAGCAGGTAGGCGTTCATATAGTTTGTACCGCCGATGAAAAGTTCCCCGGTCTTCAACCCGTGGAGGTCATCGAGCTGCTGCTTCAGTTCCTGCTCCAGCAGCAGCTCCCTTTTTATATGGGAAATATAGATTTTTCCTACGTGTGTCAGGGTCAGGGGCCGCTGGCCCCGGTTGAAAATGGCGGCGCCGATTTCTTTTTCCACCTTTCGGATGGCAATGCTCAAGGCAGGCTGGGTGATAAAAAGGGCCTCAGCGGCCTTGGAAAAACTGCCTTTCAGGTAGACCTGGTATATGTATGTCTTTTCTAATTCCATTGTATAAATCTCCTTTATGGAACCATTAATCCTATAAAATTGATTATATGCTTAAACGGCGGTATAGTAAAGGCACGTAAATAAATCTTTTCTACAGCCCTGTGATGGGGCAGATTGTCATCATCCTGCTTTCGGCGGGTAAGAAATACCAGGTGAAACTATGAAACAGATATTGGCCGTTGTAGTGCACAGCCGACCCGGTGTGCTGGCAAAAATTTCCGGGCTTATTTCCAGAAGGGGCTTCAATATTGAAAGCCTCATGAGTGGTACCACGAAGATTCCGGGCTATGTCCGCCTTACGATTACGGTGGATGCCGATGATGATACGATTCGGCAGATTTGCAGCCAGGTGGCGAAGATCAGCGAAGTAGAGCGAATCAAGGTACTCCACAAAGAGACGAGCACCCTTCGCAGCATGCTGCTCATCAAGGTCCATGCCGGAGACCGGCAGATGGAAGTACTCCAGCTGGCGGCAGCTTTCCGGTCCCACGCCGTGGATGTGACAGGAGACAGCATTACATTCATCAATACGGGAAGCGAAGAAAAGCTGACGGCCTTTGCCAAAGCTCTTGGCCGGTATGGGGTGGTAGAAATGATACAGACCGGCATCATTGCCCTGGAACGGGGCGATGAAGGGATGACTGTGGACCATCCCCGGTACGAATGGCCGGATGAAGAAAACCGGAAAGGAGGGGTATGATTATGAAAATGACAGGTGCCCAGGTGATGGTGAAATGCCTGGAAGAAGAGGGAGTTTCTGTGATTTTTGGCTACCCCGGTGGAGCCATCCTTCCTTTCTATGATGTTCTTCGGGATACAAAGGATATCCGTCATATCCTGACAGCTCATGAACAGGGAGCTGCCCATGCTGCGGACGGCTATGCCCGGGCCAGCGGAAAAGTGGGCGTATGCTGCGCCACCTCCGGCCCCGGCGCTACGAACCTGGTCACCGGGCTGGCCAACGCGTTTCTGGACTCTGTGCCCCTGGTGGCCATTACGGGCCAGGTGAAAAGCAGCATGATCGGCCACGACGCATTCCAGGAAGTGGATATCACCGGCATTGCCATGCCTGTCACCAAGCAGACATTCCTTGTTACGAAGCCGGAAGAACTGGAACAGACCATGCATCTCGCCTTCCTGATTGCCAGAAGCGGCCGGCCGGGACCGGTGCTGGTGGATGTGGCCAATGATGTGCAGACCGCTCTCATCGACTATGAACCTTCCCCCAAAAAGGAGATGCCCATCACGGTGCCGGATCAAGGGGAAATAGGAAAAGCCATTGCCGCTTTAAATGGTGCCCGCCGGCCGGTGATGCTCGTAGGCGGTGGCGTGGCTATTTCCGGTACGGAACAGGAAGCTCTCCACCTGGCGGAAAAGTTGGATATTCCTGTGGCCAGCACCCTGATGGGATTGGGATGTATCAGTGCTTATCATAAGGAGTTCCTGGGCATGAGCGGTCTCCATGGCCATATCCGGGCGAACCGGGCCCTGGCGTCGGCTGATGTGATTCTTGCCCTGGGGACCCGATTCAATGACCGGGTTACGGGAAATGTACAGTGCCCATAAGACCATTATCCATATCGATATTGATCCGGCGGAGCTGAATAAGAATATTCACAGCGCCATTTCCATTGCGGGGGACATGAGAGAAGCTCTTCGCATGCTTGACGAAGGGGTAAAGCCCCAGGACCTTGGCAGCTGGTGGGACAGAATCAGGAGCTGGCCGGGACCGGATAAAGATTTTGGACCGAACAGCACACCTCGTTTCATGGAAGCCCTGAACCCGATTCTGAAAGGAAAAGGATATATCGTTACTACCGATGTGGGACAGCACCAGATGTTTGCTGCCCAGCATCTGAAGCTGGAGTACGCCCGGGAAATGATTACCAGCGGCGGCCTCGGCACCATGGGATTCGGCCTTCCGGCAGCCATGGGAGCGAAGCTGGCCCGTCCGGATACGAAAGTTATCTCCATCAGCGGGGATGGGGGATTCAAAATGACAGGAAGCGAGCTCTTCACCCTGGCCAGCAACCGGATACCGGTGGTAGCTATTGTTTTCAATAACAGTGGACTCGGTATGATCTGCCAGCTCCAGGTGGCCAATTACCATGGCCGGTTTATGGCCAGCAACCTGCCGGGGTATGTGGATTTCGTAAAGTATGCGGAAGCCTTTGGCCTCACGGGAGAGCACGTTTCTACGCCGGAAGAGCTGGCAAGGGCTGTAGAAAAGGCGCTTCCCCTGGACCATACCCATGTCATCGAAGTGGCCATGGATCCCAGGGACATGGTGGCACCTATGGTGGCGGCAGGCAAAGGGATTGATGATTTTGTAGAAGGTTTGGGAAAGAGATAAATCATCATTTGTCTTTGGCGATACGTTAAAAAGCCCTGCATGTCAGAATTCAGGAGTTCCGGCATGCAGGGCTTTTTATATATTCTTTCGAATCAGGCGGAAGCACCTTTGCTGGCAAGGGCTTCATCCAGGGCTTTAGAAAGCTGGTCCGCACAGGAAGTACCTTTGCCGGCACAGTCATTGCCTCGGAGAATATCCGCTGCTTCCCGGGCATCCCGCCCTTCCAGAAGCCGTCCGATGGCAGCCAGGTTTCCGGGGCAGCCGCCCTGGAACTTCAGGCTGTGGATCTTTCCTTCTTCGTCCAGGTCAAAGGTGATGAGCCGTGAGCAGACACCTTTTGGGGTAAAACGATAACTCTTCATTTTGAATTTCCTTTCCGGGATATCAGTATCCCTCTCCATCAGGCATCCATAAATTCTTTCAGGTGATTCCGGTACAGATGGAAAATACCGTACACATACTGCTGCTTTTTGACCAGCGTATCGTGGGCGTACCAGTCTTTAATGAGCTTGCCTCCCACGAGGACACTACCGAAGGGGACGAGCAGGGCCACACAGAGCATACCAATGAGCTGCATGGCGTCCGGCCGTTTCGGGCTTTGGATGATATCCTCTAGGGAGCAGAGGGACTTCAGCTCTTCCAGAAACCGGTCGTATATCTCGTGGTCTTTTAATGCTTTTTCATTGACCGTGAGGAAGGCCCGGTGGCCGTCAAATCCGTAGCGGATACCGTATTTATGGAACCGGATGCGGAACGCATCGGAGGGCTGGGAAATTGTTTTTACCGGACCGATGAAGAGCACCCTTGTCTCCGGACGGGCCGCATTCCGATGGAGATTCCACTGGTCTTCATTCATGACGATGATTCGCAGGTTTTCTTCTGTGAGCCCATCGATCCGCTGCTTTTCGTCTTCCCTGATGAGATGCAGGATTTCATTGGAAAGTCCGGCATCCGGCTTGGCCGAAACTACAAATAATGTTTTTCGCATGGCCGTCCCTCCTTCCCCGGTTCCATGGACACTGTTCTTATATCTATCATATCACGGAACATTAAAGAGGAAAATGAGAATTTTAAAAATCAGGAATCCATGATTACCATGGATTCCTGATTTTCAGCAGACTCCGGGGAAGGAGTCTACAAACTGGATGCGGATGTCCGGAAAACTGTCTACGAACTGGATGGTGAAATCCTCGCCGTAGTCCACGAACTGCCATTCTCCGATGTCATCGGGAAAGGCGGAGACCGCTTTCACTTTGAGGTCCGGAAAGGAATCCACCACCTGTACCCGGATGTCAGGGAAAGAATCCACCACCCGCACCTTACCGGCGAGGCGGATATTTTTAAAATATCCGTCTGCATTGATGGGGCCTGCGGCAAAGGAAGAAACCCCGGCGAAAAGAAAGAAGAATAACGCAGTTAAAAAGACAATGATTTTTTTCATGGCAGCCTCCTGGGGAATAAAACAGAAATCGAACTATTGCGGTGAGCTGTTAGAGCGAAGCTTACGGGTAGAGTCATTCGTGCGGGA
>NZ_UQKJ01000145.1 GCF_900541605.1 uncultured Dialister sp.
TCAGCTTCGAACCCTGTGCAGCTTTAAATAAAATTATTTTTGTCGTTTACTATAGTGAGTTAGTGAGTTAGTGGATTAGTTAGGAATTAGGAATGGGGGTGCGGCGCACAATTCATATCGCGCCGCTTATTCAGGAAATATATGCTCACCATCCGTTGGTATAACCGTATCGATTTCAGTTAGAAGTGAGAAGTCAGGTGTGAGGAGTGGTGGTGCGCCGCATCAGAATACAGAGCGGCGCAGCTTTTAAATTCCACCACAGATGAGCAGGCTTACGGATAGCACCATCAGGAGCGGGGCAGCCAGCTTCCAGCTATTAGCTTTCAGGAAAGCCGGTCAGGTGGCTCTGCCACCCAATGCGCCCCCTCAGTCTGCTTCGCAGACAGCTCCCCCACGGGGGAGCCAAGTCTCGAGCCCCCCGAGGTAGGAAACCACTGATGGAATCGGTCCGAAGGGCCTGACCAGCTCAAGGCTCAAGGCTGAAGGCTCAAAGCCCCCGCCCGTTCGCACGTACGCCCAGCCGTACAAGCCGCAGGCCGGCCACCTCGATCTCGGCCTCGATCCCCTTTAGTCCTTCGCAGCGGCGCTGGCTTTCAGGCAGTCATCCACCAGTTTCTTGCCGAAGTCGCCCTGTTCCTGTTCGAACTTGGCAACCACCGGAGCTGTAGCTTCCTGCCACAGATGGATTTCATCCTTCGGAATCACGTAGACATCCATGCCCTTGGCTTCCAGTTCCTTCAGGCACCGTTCATCTTCTGCCTTTGTTTCTTTCCGGATTTCATCCTGGATTTCCTTCGCCGTATCGGTGATGATCTTCTGCTGTTCCGGTGTCAGTTTCTTCCAGGAGTTGTCGTTCATGGCTACCAGGAATTCTACGTAGGAGTTGTTGGTGACAGTGAGATACTTGGCCACTTCATAAATCTTACGGGACAGGATAGCGGTCTGGCCGGAGGACTGGCCATCGATGGTGCCGTTCTTGATGGCCATGTACACTTCGGAGGAGCTCATGGTCGTCGGCGATGCACCCAGAGCCTGGATGATATCGGCGGAGGTTTCGGAATAGGAGCGGATCTTCATGCCCTGGAAATCTTCCGGCTTTTCGATTTTCTTCACGTTGTTGCAGAACTGTACGTAGCCGTAGTCAGCCCAGATCAGCGGATGGACGCCTTTCTTTTCCATTTCCTGGTCCAGGGATTTCCCCAGGTCTCCGTCCAGCGCATTATCTACGGCGGAGTAGGAAGTGAGGACGAATGGCATATCCAGTACCTTCAGGGCCGGTACCACCATGGACCACCGGGCGGTGGAGTTCATACCGATATCCAGTCCGCCGCTCATGAGGGCGTCATTCATGTTCTGGTCATTGTAGAGCTGGCCGGCAGGGTACATCTTGATTTCAATCTGGCCATTGGACCGTTCCTGGACTTCCTTTGCAAATTTTTCTACGCTCTTGGACAGATGGTGTTCCGCCGGGAGCTGGTAGGCCATTTTCAGCTCTACCTTCTGGCCATTGCCGGAAGCGGCAGCGGCCTTCTTATCGCCGCCGGACATACCGCAGCCTGTCATGATGCCCATGACGGCAAGGGCAGCTAAACCTGCTAAAACTACTTTATGACTTCTCTTGAACATACCCATAATAAGATCCCCCTTTGGAATAATCATTTTCTCTTTGAAATCCGTTTCCCAGCACCGGCAGGGGATACCTTCCTTCCATACTGCAAAAAACGCCCTGATTGATAAAAATCAACCAGGGCGTAACACCTACGCGGTACCACCTCGCACTATACTCTAAGGCCCCTAACGATGCCACTCGCCATATCCTACTCTGTTCAGATACGGAACTCCCGGACGACTCTGTGAGGACCTCCTGCTGCCTTTCACCGTCCGGCAGCTCTCTGCAAGGAAACCGATTCACTCGCTTCCGTTCTTCGTCTTTTCTGTGCTGTGAAGCTGTATTCAAAATCTGAAGTTGGAAATAGTATACATGCCTTGGTGCCGTTTGTAAAGGGGGAAAAGGAGATTTTAGTATGATAGAGGAACAGTGAGCAGATCGAGATTGAGGCCGAGATCGAGGAGATCAGGTCCTTCGGACAGGGTCTTGAACCGGATAGCCGCTTTGCGGCGGATTTGCATGCTGATGGATAGAGTCATTAGCATGGGGCTTCTAGCAGTCAGGAAGACTGACCAGCCTGCGGCGCCTCCTACTCGATGTTACCGCCAGTCATTCATGCCTTAGGCGGTAGAGCTTTCCTAAAAGCTAACAGCTAGAAGCCCCGCCCGCTCGCACGTATCCCCCCCCAGCCACGCCAGCGCCGCAGGCTGGCCAGCTCAAGGCCCAAGGCTCAAAGCTCAAGGCCCCGGACCCAATGTCCGATTCCTCCCACAATTTATTTATCAATTCTTTACGACACGCCCCCTGTATCCCGTTTTATAATAAAAGCAAATCCCCCAAAGGAAGTGAACCCCATGGACAAAAAACCGGGCCCCCAGCGGGTGGCCTATTATTTCTTGAGAGAAAAAAAGTGCTGGCCATCACTACGGTGAGCGGCCTTCTGTACAACGTGGGACTCGTACTGGCACCCTGGTTCGAAGGGCAGCTGGCCCAGTATATTGCCGACATCTTAGGCGGCAGCCGGGCGGCGAAAGACCTGGTCCTCCTCTCCCTGGCCTACGTGCTTTCCATATTCTTTGTACAGGCCATGCGCTATGTAAAGCGGCTCTATGTGCGGCGGTTTGCCAATGAAACGAGCCTCCTCATGAAGCAGGTCATTTACCGCCACCTCATACGGCTCCCCCGAAAGAAACTGCTGGAAAAAGGAACCGGCAGTCTTATGACCCGGGTCATATCCGACGTGGATGCCTGCGTAGAGGGCATGCGGAAATTTACCACGGAAATCTTCGACACCGGCGTCGTCATGGTGGCCTATACAGCCATGCTTCTTTACTATGACTGGCGCCTCACGGTGCTGGTGCTCCTCTTCCCGCCGGCCGCCTATATCCTGGCGGGAAAGCTGAAAAAGGTCATCACCACCGCCGGAAGGCTGTCCAAGGAGTCCGCCGGCCGCCTGTCTTCCGCCACGGTAGACCGCATCGGAAATGCCCTCACCTACCGTATCTTTGGGGAAGAAAAGGCACAGAACAGCCGGTACGAGGAAAACCTGAAGGACTATGAAAAGAAAATGATTCGCTCCAACCTTTGGAAGAATACCATGGAACCTCTATACCAGGTCATCGCCATGACCGGCGCCATCTTCATTCTCTGGCTCGGCGGGAAAAACGTCATGGGCAGTGGCTGGACGGACTGGAACATCGCTGCCTTTGCCACCTTTCTCTCCTGTTTCACCCACCTGGCCGTGAAATCCTCCCATGCGGCCCACCTGTTCAATGCCGTGCAGAAGGCGGAAGTCTCCTGGGCCCGGATTCACGGGTACCTGTCGGACATTCCGGAAAAAGGGCTCCATGCCGAATCCCCGGCGGAACTGGACGTCCGGGATGTGAGCTTCACCTACCCCGACGGTGAAAAGCCGGTGATCCGTAATTTCTCCCTCACCGCAAAGCCCGGAGAAATCATCGGGGTCACCGGGAAAGTGGCCTCCGGAAAATCCACCCTGGGCCGCCTGTTTCTCGCCGAATCCCCCTATACCGGTTCCATCACCTGGGGCGGCAGGGAACTGGGGAAAGAAATCGCTCCGGCAGGACTGGTTTCCTACATGGGCCATGACCCGGAACTCCTTTCCGCCACCATAGAAGACAATATTCGACTCGGAAAACCGGGAAACCTGGAGGAAGTCCTCCGGGCAGCGGACCTGGAAAAGGACATTGCTTCCTTTCCCGAAGGCATCCATACGGCCATCGGAGAAGGAGGTATCCGCCTCTCCGGAGGCCAGCAGGCCCGCATCGCCCTGGCCAGGGCCCTGTACCACCGCCGGCCCCTCCTCATCCTGGATGATCCCTTCTCCGCCGTGGACTACACCACCGAAAACCATATTCTTACCCGTCTTCGTCCCCTCCTCAAAGATTCCATAGTCATCCTCATCTCCCATCGCCTCCGCTTCTTCCCTTCCCGCTCCCAGGTCCTCTGGGTAGGGCCGGAAGGAAAGGTGGACACTTCCACCCATGAGAAGCTGATGAAGACAAATGAAGATTACCGAAAGATGTACAGCCTGCAGAATAAATAATAGAGTTGAGTTTTGAGAGTTGAGAGCCCCGATCCCGCGGCTTCGACGCGGATTGGCATGTTTACGGATAGAGTCATTCGTGTGGGGCTTTTAGCTGCTAGCGGCTAGCTTCTAGGGAAGCACTGATTAAATCGTTGTTCGATTATACTCTTGTA
>NZ_UQKJ01000146.1 GCF_900541605.1 uncultured Dialister sp.
TTGCATAAAAATCCAAGAATGAAATCTGACAACGATTTAATCAGTGCTTCCTTAACCCCGGATTTTAATGTAGTCCGGGGCAGTATGCTCCCGCTTCGAAGAATTCTTATGCAATCTGACCCTGCGAATCAGCCGGCAGTTTTTAATGATTAAAATGGCTTTCTGCTTCGATGATGCGGTACACCAGTTCCCCTGCATCGTACAGATCCTGCTCCTTCAGGTTTTCTTTGTTCGTATGGAAATCAGCCATACCTACGCCAACGAGGACCGAGGGGAATCCCTTGGTGCCGAACCAGTTGGCATCACTGCCGCCGCCGGAGGGGGCGGCTTTCATGGTAAAACCTGCAGCATCACAGGCACTCCTGAACAGGCGGAGTACCGGGTCCGATTCTTTGACAGTGAAGGCATCGTAGGCCTTTTCTTTTTTGATTTCCAGATGGCCTTCCGGAAATTTCCCGGCAGCCTTTCGGAAGGAATCTTCCATGCGGGCTACCACATTTTCCAGTTTTTCCTTGCTGCGGCTTCTTGCTTCCCCGTGGACGACGCAGTAATCGGGAACAATATTCACTGCTGTGCCGCCTTCAATGGTGCCCAGGTTGCAGGTGGTTTCTTCGTCGATTCGTCCATTGGGGGAACCGGCAATGCCCAGGGCCGCCATGGCGATGGCGCTGGTCCCTTTCTCCGGACACATGCCGGCATGGGCTGCTACACCGTGGCAGATAAAATCCACCGTGTATTCTGAAGGTCCTGCAATGAAGACCGACCCCGCCGGGCCGTCAGCATCCAGGGTATAGCCGAAGTCGATATCCTTTGCATACGCCTCTTCCAGGTTCCGGGAACCGAAGAGTCCGATTTCTTCCTGTACCGTAAAGATGACAGTGATCTTACCATGGGGAATATAGGATTCCTTCATAAGGTGGAGCCCTTCCAGAATGGCTGTGACCCCGGCTTTATCATCGCCGCCGAGAATGGTATTTCCTTTGGAGCGGAAGACGCCATTCTCCAGGATGGGCTCGATGTTTCTGCAGCATTCCACGCAGTCCATGTGGCCTGTCAGTGCAATGGAAGGAAGGCCTTCGGCATTGCCGTTGAATGTGGCAATCAGGTTCCCGGAATTGCCACCATTAATGGAGCCTCCATTGTCTTCCACAATCCGGGAAGCTCCCAGTTTCCTGAGCTCCTGCTTCAGGTAGTCGCAGACCTCACGCTCTCCCTTGCTGGGAGCATATATTTTTACGAGGTCCGTGAATGTTTTCTTCATTCTTTCTTTATTAACCATAAAAGACACCTCTTTCTATATTTGCTATACCTATTATAGTGTAGAAGGGAAAGAGAGTCTAATGGCATGGGGACAGCTGCTCAGTATTTGGCCCATCCACCCCATGGCACGCTGGAATACATATCCTCCTCTCCCTGCTTGACGGGGGTTCCTTTATTTCCTATGATGAAGAAAAGGGGGTGGGACTATTGAGACGATGGATTATGCATGTGGACATGGATGCTTTTTTTGCTTCCGTAGAGCAGCGGGACCATCCGGAACTCAAAGGAAAGCCGGTCATTGTGGGAGGCCAGGGAAAACGGGGCGTCGTGGCCACAGCATCCTACGAAGCCCGCCGCTTTGGCGTTCATTCTGCCATGCCGGGGTCTAAGGCCCGGGAACTCTGCCCTCAGGGAATATTCCTGCCGCCCCGGTTTGATGCCTATAAAGAGGCATCGGACGAAATTCATGAAATCATGCTCCACTACGCCGATACCTACGAGCCCATATCCCTGGATGAAGCGTTCCTGGATATTTCCGGCATGGGGACCCATTATCCCACGCTGGGGGCTATCGGAAGGGCCATTAAGGCGGAAATTCTCCGGAAAACGGCGCTGGTAGCTTCCGTAGGCATCGGACCCAATAAATTCCTGGCAAAAATGGCCAGTGACATGGATAAACCGGACGGTCTTTTTATCATTCCCTATGGAAAGGAAAAGGAAATACTGGCACCCCTTCCCGTGAGACGCCTGTGGGGCGTGGGCAGGGTGACGGAATCAAAGCTCCTGGAAGCAGGCTTTCGGACAATCGGAGATATCCAGCGGGCCCAGTCGGGGGCCCTCTCTTTTCTTGGAAACCAGGGGACCCTGCTGAAGCGCCTTTCCTTTGGTCTCGATGACCGTCCGGTGGTGGGAACAAGGGAAATCAAATCCATCGGTGACGAATCGACCTACGAAAAAGATATTACCGATCCGGTGGTGATGGAGCGGGAAATCGCTATTCACAGCGATGTGGTGGCCCAAAGGCTCCGGCGCCATGGACTCATGGCCAGGACGATTTCCCTCAAAATCCGCTTCGCTTCCTTCCGCACAGTGACCCGGTCCCTGTCCCTGGAGGAAGGGACGAGCCTCCAGGAAGATATTGACCGGAGTGCCCGGGTCCTTTTGAAAAAGATCCCTCTCCAGGAGGGAGTCCGGCTTATCGGTGTGACCGCATCCAACCTGGGACCGCCTATGTACATGGAGTCCCTCTTTACCAACGATCGGGAAAAGAAAAACCGGGCGGCAAAAGCGATGGATGAGATTCAGGCCCAGTTTGGTAAAAAGGCTTTGCAGAAAGGATTCTGGCTGGAGGAAAAGAAGTAGGGATCTGGCAGTCTTCTCCAGCACCCAACGCAGCACTTGCTTTTGACAGGTATAGCGCCGGATAGTATCATATAGAAGTCCGTTTATGTAATAGCATTGTTCATATGAGGAGGAACAGCTATGAAATCATTAGTACTCTGGTCCAGCCGTACGGGAAATACGAAGGCTGTGGCTCATGCCATTTATGAGGCCCTGCCGGGAGAAAAAGAAATTGGGGAAGAGGGAAGGATCTCCGATTTTTCCGGCTATGACATTATTTTTGTGGGATTCTGGGCATTCCGGAGGGGCGCCGATATGGTGGCCAGAAGGACCCTTTCTTCCATCCATGGAGGAAAGGTGGCGGTCTTTGGTACCGCCGGTACCTATCCGGACTCTCCGGCGGCCCATGATTATCTGGAAAATGCGGCAGCCCTCCTGCCGGATGATAGTATCTGCGTGGGTACCTTTATCTGCCAGGGCCGGGTCCATTCCTTCCATGTGGGCAAAAGAAGTGAGCATGCACAAAAGGTGCATCCTATGACACCGGAACGGCTGGGCCGCCTGCAGGAAGCGGAAAAGCATCCGAATGAAGAGGATTTCAGAAAGGCAGGGGCCTGGGCACTGGGTATGGTCCGGAAACTGTAAAATGATGGAGACGTGGCAGATGGCTTCTCTATAGAGATGGCCTTCTGCCATCCTTGTTTTGCGATAAATGGAATGGCCCGGAAGGGCAGAAAGGATTCCTATGAATGGACAGATGACAGCCGGCATCCTGGCTTCTATCCTGGCGGCCCTCCTTTTTACGGGCATGGATGTGAGTGCTAAGGCCCTGGCCCACCTGGGAATGGGAGAAATCACCTTCATCCGGGGCCTGGTGGGTCTTCTTTTTATTCCTTTCCTGGCACGGGGCGAGGGAAAGCCTCTTTTCTCGGGGAAAGACCGGGGCCTTCTCCATCTTCGGGGACTCATGGGGGGATTCGGCATTCTCCTTTTCTTCTACAGCCTTCCGGGATTGACTCTGGGGGATGCGGAAATCCTGGTGCAGCTTTCTGCGTTCTTCATGTGTATCCTGTCTCCCCTTTTTCTGAAAACCACACCCTCCGGGAAAGTGGCGGTCTGGCTTTTCGTGATTGCTGCCGGGGCAGCTGTCGTTCTTCGCATCTGGAATTTCCAGGCCTTCAACCGGTACGCCTTCCTTGGGCTGCTGTCGTCCTTCTGCTCCGCCTGTGCCTATACCTGCATTGGGAAGCTGACAGAGAAAGGGGGCCACTCGGGGGCGGAGCTGGTCTTTTACTTCCAGGCCTATTCCATGGTGGGCGGCGCCGCTCTCATGGCGGGCCACACGGTTATGCCGCTCTTGGGGGACTGGCCATGGATCCTGCTCCTTTCTTTCTCGGCCCTCTTTGCACAGGTGGCCCTCACCTGGGGCTGTACCCATATCCCTCCGGTAATTGTGACATTCGCCATGTATACGGGTCTCCTTTTCCATATCCTGGCGGGCTGGATCCTGTGGGGAGAGAAGCTGACCCTGTATTCCTGGATCGGAGGGGCCATCATTGTCTTTGGCAGTGCCATGCTGCTATGGGAGACGAGAAAAAGAGAAGAAAATTAAGGAAGCACTGATTAAATCGTTGTCAGATTTCATTCTTGGGCTTTTATGCAATGCAAGGAATAATCCGACGCGAATAGCGAGCTATTTAAGGAGGAT
>NZ_UQKJ01000147.1 GCF_900541605.1 uncultured Dialister sp.
ACTTGGGCCCGGCTCAGCAGTCCTCTGCAGGACTGCTGCATTTCGAGCGGTGGCAGTATGCTATGTGGCTCTGTTCTTAAAAATCGCTACAGCTACGATGAGTCGAGAAATCTCTCAGATCAGTGACTATGACGGGATTTTACGGGAGAATTGAGATTTGAGTGAAGAAAATGAAGATTCCGCTGCTCCGCCGCAGTTGGATTCCTGAAGACTCTACACCCAAAACGAGCCATCGACACTGCAGGAGGCTCTCTTCCCAGAAGAGAGCTGCCAACGGCTGAGAGATGATGATGGAAATCGCCGCAGGCGGGACCTCAAATCTCAACTTTTAGCGACGCAGCCGTTGATCACCCAGCCACCGGCCATTTGACTGCCATCCTCCTTAATCCATACTTTATTTCATTTTCTATACATGTAGGTATATAAATTTACTTTATAATATTTAGATTTACAAATCCAGTTTCATACCTTATAATATTCTTAACGATTTTTACATAAACAATATTTAGAAAGATGCATAGGATTTTTCAAATGTACTTTCTTAGGGAAAATCGAACCATTACATCTGAAAATTTCTAATTCAAAGATAGGTACTCCAAAAGCTGGAGAAACCGGTTCTGTAACTGGGAATTGGTATTTATGGTTTTACTTCATGATAACGGGGGTATTTTTATGAAAACACATTGGAAAAATGGGCAATCACAGAAATCAGTAAAATTTACCAATTTACGCCGGCAGATCCTGCTCCTTATAGCAGTATCCACCTTGGCAGGCGGCGTGCAGGCCATGGCCCAGTCTCTGGATGTGGTCCCTGGTACCGAGAATTCCGGGAATAGGTCGTATTCCGGAAATACGGTGACCGTCAGCGATACGGAGGCCCGGATCAGCAATTCCGAGGCATCGCTTATTACGAATCTGATCATTGAGAAGGGGGACTCCAGCTGGGGGCGTATTTCCGGTGGAGAGGGGATGTACCAGGATGTTACCGGAAATAAGGTCACCATCACCGGTACTGCTGTGGACGAAGTGACCGGTGGTGTGTCAATTATGGGGACTGCCAGCGGCAATGAAGTGACCTTGGATCACGCCTCTTCTTCCGGTGACGTGTACGGGGGATATGCGACTGAAAACGGAGCCCATTCGGAGGCAGAAAGGGATGCGGTCTCCAATAAAGTCTATATCCGCTCCTCCACTGTCGCTGCCACAGATCCCACACGGACCCCGGTAGTGGCAGGCGGGAAGGCATCCATTGGTAACGTGCGGAACAATGGGGTATATCTTTCCGGAGATACATCGGTTTCAGAAGAACTCTACGGCGGTTTTCAGATCAGCTCCCCGGTCATGGATTTTACCGGGACCAATGAAGTCAGCAGGAATTCCATTTCAATGACCGATGGGAACATGACCCTGGATAATCTGGCAATAGGCGGCTATTCCTCCTTCGGGACGGTGAAGGGAAATGAAATCACGATCACCGGGAATACGGCTGTGACCCTTACCGGGAACTCTCTCGGTAATTATAATGGCCGGGATGCCCGTACCATGGCCGGCGGTTTCGGAAGGGCGGACACTCTGTCCCACAACAGGATGGTCATTTCCACCAGCGGTGATGTGACTGTGAATCATGGTACCCTGGCCGGTGCCGTGTATCTTGTTGCGCCCCTGGGAGGTGGTTATCCCAATGAGAAGGATGCGGATGGTACTAACAGGGCTGAGGGAAACTACGTGGAACTTTCGGGCAGCGGCAAAGTGAATGCCGCCCTGATTGCCGGCGCAGACATGATAGGTAGTGATGAGGAGTACGGCAGGAAAGCGGGGAACGCAGTCAATAACTTTGTCCAAGTCTCCAATGGTACCATCGAAGCAGATAAGGTCCTGGGCGGTTCCAGCGATCATGGCACTGCTTCCGGCAACGTGGTCAATATCTCCGGCGGCACCATTACCGGCCGGGATGGGGGTACTGTGGATATTGCAGGCGGTGCCGGCACAGGCAGTACCTTCTCTGACAATGCCATTAATCTCAGTGGCACTGCCGATATCAGCGGGGCCAACCTTTACGGCTGGTCTTCCGATGACTCCGGCAGGTCCCAGGGCGGCAATGCGTTGAATGTGGGCTATACCGCTGTCTTTGATAATGATGCCGATGGTTACCGGACCATCAGCGGCGGCACCGGCAGTCTCTGGAATGGCAGTAAAGTGAAGGGGCTCTACAACTTCGACAGGGTATCCTTCTACGACGTCAATACTTCCACGGCAGCTCTGAAGGTGACCGATACGGTGAACCTGCCGGATACGGCGGTACTGGATATTTCCCATCTTTCTCCCCAGGGGGGCGATCTCGGACAGGAAGTGGTGCTCATTGACGCGTCCGGTGCCTCTTCCGTGAAGGGGCTCTCAGTGCTGTACCAGTCTGCAGCAGGTACCTCTACCCATACATGGAATTACGCTGACGGCGGAGTCACGGTGACAGGGCAGTCCGGGCTGTCCCTGTCCCATGATAACGTGCTCTCCTATGGTCTCCGTTCCATTGATCAGATCAGCTACGGCACCCTGGATTGGAAAACCGGCGGCACTGTGCTCGCCCTGGATTCGTCGCATCATTTCAACCTGGCCGATACCAAGGTAGATACATCGCATATCCAATTCACCGACAATTCCCTGAAGGCACTGACTCAGGCCGGAGATTACACTATGACCCTCCTGGATACGAAGGGCAATAAAACCCTGTCCTCCGCAAACCTTACGGGAGGAGAAGGCCGCTGGACACTCAGCAATGCCCTCACCGGCAGGGGAGCGGCATCCCTGGATGACCAGGGAAATGTAATTTACCGGATGGATGTGTCTAAAGGATCGGTTTCCGCTGCCGAGGGGACCCATTCCGTACTGGTGGCCAATGAAGCGGCGCTGGGGACCCTGGCCTCCGGAAGGGAACGGATGGAAGGAGTCCTTCAGGGATTGACCGATGAAGAGGGGGGGCTTTATACCTTCGCTGACATTGGAGGATCCAAGGACCATTACCGTACCGGCAGCCACAGCACCACCTATACCTGGAATGGACTGGTGGGCCTCGGAAATGAACAGAAGACAGGGGGCGGCGATTTCTCCTACAGCATTTTCTATGAATACGGCAGGGGACATTATCACATTTCCGATGAAGGAACAGCAGGAAAAGGAACGGCCCGGTACAACGGCGGCGGACTCATGGCAAAATTCATGGGAACTGCAAATACCTATGTGGAAGGCAGCCTGCGGTTCGGCCGTTTGAAAAACAATGCAGACTCCGTACTTTTTGATAGCAGTGGTGACAGCTCTGGCTACCGGACCGATGCCAGCTACTGGGCAGGAAGTATCGGAGTGGGCCATGTCTTCGCACTGTCCCATGAAACTGCCGGCGTAAGCCGGGGCGGCGCCTTCCGTGCAGCTCGGGACCTGGACCTCTATGGCAAGTACTTTCATACCCATCTTGGGGGCGATTCCTTCCAGGCAGGGGGAGCTTCCTACCATGTGGACAGCATGAATAGTGATCTCCTGCGCCTGGGATTCCGGATCAACAACCGCTTCGGACAGGACGACTTCTACTACGGCCTGGCACTGGACCATGAATTCGACGGTGAAAGCCGAGGCGACGTATCGGCTGTATCCCTGCCTCTCCTGTCTGCGGATATCCGGAAAGCGGATATCGGAGGAAACAGCATCATGGCAGAAGCCGGGTGGAAGAGAGAAGCCACAAGGGACAACCCCTGGGATATGAATGTAAACCTCCAGACCTGGTCAGGCCGCCATAGAGGCATCGGTGCCCATATACTGGTGGGATACCATTTCTGATCAAAGCCTCCGGTGGCTGTGTGGCTAAGCTCGTGCGAACAGCCGGGGGCTTCCAGCTTCTAGCGGCTAGCTTTTAGGAAAACTGGACAGGCCCTGCGGGCAAGTGAGATCGAGACCGAGGTCGAGATCGAGAGAATAGGGCCCTGTGGGCCGGATGGCATCAGATCCCATCAGCGGCCTTGCCGCAAAGGTGGCGGCGCGGGAAAAATTAGGAATTAGGAATGAGGAATGAGGAATGGTGGTGGCGGCGCGGAAAAATTAGGAATTAGGAATGAGGAATGAAGGTGGCGGCGCACAGATTGGGAAGCGCCGCCTTTTGAATTCTCTCAGAAAATCCACTTTTCTCCATGTGAGCCCATACGTTCATCGGTCGGCCGGGCCCCAAGAGGAAGGTGCTTTAATGTGCAGTA
>NZ_UQKJ01000148.1 GCF_900541605.1 uncultured Dialister sp.
AAAGAGTGTTTTCTGACGATATTTTCTTGATTAAATCAGCGTTTCCCTAACAGCTAGCGGCTAGAAGCCCCCGCACGAATGACTTTACCCATCAGCTCCGCCTCCCAATGTCAAATTCCCTTCAAATTCCTGTAAATTTATCTTGGCAGGAGAGGGTAAAATGGTATAAAATAAGAATGACCAAGTTTTTTGTTGGAATCCGGATTTAGAGGAAAGGGGGGAAATAATGAAATATTTCTATCCCGCCATATTTTCACATGACGCTGAAAAAGGGACCTTTGCCGCTGTATTCCCGGATATTCCCGGATGCCAGGCCTTCGGCCGCACCATGGATGAGACCGCCAGCCGGGCCCGCAATGCCATGGCTGCTTCCCTTCTGGAAATGGAAGAAAAGGAGATTCCCTTCCCCCTTCCTTCGAACGAGAGACTTTTACAGCGCCGCTGCCGGAATGAAAAGGTCTGTGTCATCCTTGTGGACATGGACAGCTACCGCGCCTTTTGCGCCTACAAAGTAAAACATGCCGATACCAAATCCGCCGAATGGGCCGCTTCTGCCAGAAAGGGCAGGAAAGTCGGAATTCTGGCCAGGGTATTTGGGCTGAGATAAAATAGATATATAAAAGAGCTATGCAAAATTGCATAGCTCTTTTTGTGTGAAAGATGCCTATGAACGGGCGGGGGCCTTGTGCCTTGTGCTGAACAGCCGCCGGGCAGCCGGATTGCATCTGACGGGCAGCGGCAGCGTCACCTGCATGGAACCCATGGCAGACGATTCTGCATCAGCCACATATAATACCGATGTCCTTACAGCGCCCTCATAATGGTGCCGCCGCCGATGAGGCGGTCATCATCGTAGAACACCACGGACTGGCCGGTGGTAATGGCCCGCTGGGGCTCGTCAAATTTCACCACCGCCCGGCCATTCTTTTCCAGGGTCACCGTGCAGTCGTGGACCCGGATGCCGTAGCGGATTTTCGCCTGGCACCGGAATTCTTCCGCCGGCGGCTCGTCATCGTTGAAATGGAGCTCGTCCGCCAGAAGCCGGGTGCGGAAGAGGTCCTCATTTTCTCCCACCACCACCTGGTTCCTGTCGGGCCGCAGGGCCGTCACGTAAAGAGGTGTCCGGGCCGCAATGCCCAGGCCCTTCCGCTGGCCGATGGTGTAGTAGGGAATGCCCCGGTGATGGCCCAAGACCCGTCCCTTCTTATCCACAATATCCCCCGGCCGGAAAGCTTCGGGCGCATGGTTCTGCAGGAATTCCACGTAGGACTTTTCGCTGGTGAGGAAGCAGATATCCTGGGATTCCGCTTTATTATAGGTAGGAAGTCCCTTTTCCTTCGAAATCAGGCGGGTATCTTTCTTGAAAGTCCGGCCCAGGGGGAAGATGATGTGGGCCAGCTGGTCCTGGGTAAGGTGGTACATCATGTAGGACTGGTCCTTCCCCAGGTCGATGCCCTTGTGGACTTCGAACTTCTGCCGTTCCGGATTGTAAATAATTCTTGCATAGTGGCCGGTGGCGAAATAGGGAGCATCGAAGGCCTTCCGCACTTCATCGTAGAAGAGGCCGAATTTCACCTTGAAATCGCACATCATGCAGGGATTGGGGGTCATGCCCTTCGCATAGGCGTCGATGAAATAGGAAAGCACAAACTTCCGGTACGCCTCCCGCACGTCGATGACCTTGAAGGGAATGCCGATAAACTCCGCCATGGCCCGGGCCCCTTCGATTTCCTCGTCCTGCCCGTCGAACTGGTACATGGTGGCGCCGTACACATCGTAGCCCTGGTCCAGGAGCAGCCGCGCCGTGAGGGTACTGTCCACGCCGCCGGACATGGCCACCACCACTTTTTTCTTTTCTGTCATACACTATCCTTTCTGCGGAATATCCGCATAAACCATCATTCCGGGAATCCGAAAAAGCCGGAATTCCCGACATCGGAGTGAAAGTCCGAAGGATGCTTATACATTATATCATTACGGCGCAAGGACAGATAGAAGGGTTTTGATGTAAATTGCGCTGATGGATAGCGCCAATCGTGCATGGGATGTCAGTAAGGAGGGAGGAGTGGCGGTGCGGCGCATCAAAATGATAGAGCGCCGCAGAGTATATATTTCCCTTCCTTGAGCCGGGCAGGCTCCTGCGGGCCAGACTATCAGTTCCATCAACTATCCCCAGTCCCTGGGCAGTGTCAATTGATAAATGGAAGGCGCCTCATGCGGAGTCAATTGCACGCTTTATGGTTGGAGACTTCAGGATTTCAACTGCTGCAAAGACGCGGGGTCCCAGCTTTCTTCACTCCATGTTACTCTGTCCCTGATCATGCAGGCCCTTGGAGAAGGGCCGCGCCAAAGCCGCAGGATGGATCCGCCTCGCAGAGGCGGGTTCTGCAAAGCAGATGATGTCGCCAGCCTGGGCCATGAGCTGGCAAGGCCCTGTGGGCGAATGAGATTGAGATCGAGGCCGAGATCGAGGAGAACAGCCTGCGGCGCTTCCAGCAATTCCCATCAGCTATCCTCACCCCACCAAGGTGAGAAATGGTGATGGAATCGGCCCGCAGAGCCTATGCAGCTCAAGGCTCAAGGCCTGGCCGCTGATGACTCCACTCGCCAGCCCCTATACCATCCTCATTCGTCGGACTGCTTCTTATCCCACAGATACCGATTATACTTCTGCTGGTAAAATTCCGCTTCCTTCTTTTCCCGCCACCGGTCCCGGTCATCGCAGATGGCCAGCATTTCATCGGCGATTTCCTCCGGTCTTTGGGGATCTGCATGGGACAGGTAGCGGATCATGCGGCCCATGCCGTACTCCGTACCCAGGGTGGCCGCCACCAGGGCCCCCAGTTCACCGGGAAATCCCTTTTCCTCCACCATGCGTATAATGGTATCCCTGTATTCCTCCAGTTTTGGTTCCATAGCGTCTCCTTTCAGGAATGTATATGTATATACATTAGTATATAATAAAGTTTCAATTCCCGTTGCCAGGATCGAGACCGAGGTCGAGATCGAGGGCCCATGCCTGCGGCGGATGGGCGGCCGGCGCAGGTGCAAACGGACGCAGCCTTGAATCTTTAGCTATTAGCTAAATGGGTCCCCTGGCCAATTCCATCTGTTTCCATCACCATCTCTCAGCCCCGTGGGCAGCTCTCTTCAGGGAAGAGAGCCTCCTGTAGAGTCATTTATCCGTTATGGGGTTTACCGTCTTCAGGATTCCAACTGCGGCAGGGCCGCCATCCCCCTCGATCTCAGTGTCGGCCTCGATCTTACCTCTCTTCTTTACCAAATTTCTTCCCCGTGCTATGATGAAGAAATACTAAACCTTACATGTAGAGGAGTTTCCATGGATCTTATCCTTCAGTATCTTATCATCTGCCCCCTGGTCATGATTGCCGGGTTTGTAGATGCCATCGCCGGCGGCGGACTCATTTCCCTGCCGGCCTACCTCATCAGCGGCCTTCCGGTGCACAATGCCATCGCCACGAACAAAATGAGTTCCACCATGGGCACCGTCCTGGCTACCTTCAAGTTCGCCAGAAGCGGCTTCATCCCCTGGAAGCTGTCCGCCACCTGCGTGGCCTTTGCCTTTGCCGGTTCCTCTTTGGGCGCCCGGCTGGCACTGCTCATGGACTCCCACATTTTCATGCTCTTCATGGTGGTGGTCCTTCCACTCACCGCCATCTATGTGACCAAGGGAAAAGCCCTCATTGCAGAGAAGGCCCCTTTCCCCTATAAGAAAACCGCCATCCTCAGCGTGCTCATGGCCCTCATCATCGGCGTCTACGATGGTTTCTACGGCCCCGGCACCGGCACGTTCCTGCTGCTCCTCCTCACCGGCGTAGCCCACCTGCCCCTGAAAGAGGCCAATGGCGTCACAAAAGTCATCAATTCCACCACCAACATCACCGCCCTCTGCGTGTTCCTGCTGAACGGCAAGGTGCTCTTCCCCCTGGGCATCATCGCCGGTCTTTTCGGCATGGCCGGCAACTACCTGGGCGCCCAGTACTTCGCCAAAGGCGGCGCCAAAAACGTGAAGCCCGTCATCATCACGGTGCTCACGATTTTCTTCATCAAAGTGCTGTACGAGTTAATTACGAAATAGGGTACTAACGTACAGCGGTGATCCGCCGTAAGCCAAACCCTCATAAAACTCGCGGCGCTATATCACTTGTGCGCCGCCACCTGAACTGGCCCCCTTGTCAAGGACACAATTAAAAGTGTAGTTCGGACTCCATAG
>NZ_UQKJ01000149.1 GCF_900541605.1 uncultured Dialister sp.
CATGAAAATACATGTATAATCGGACTCTGCGAATTAATCAGCGCTTCCCTAGATCTAGCCACTAGCTACCTGATTTGCCGCAGGCGAACCAGCTTTCCTGGCTGCTAACAGCTAGCAGCTAGAAGCCCCCACCCGTTCGCACCACACTCAGCCACAGGACCCCACACCCTGATGACCACAACCGCCCACTTCTTTCGCTGCCCTCGACAAAACCGGCAGTCTCTGATATGATAAAGCCAAGTGTATACAGATGAATTAGCAAAGGAGTTGGTCAGGCTATGCCCTATGACGAGCGGACAGTAGAAGAATTAAGTGAATCAGCGGAAATTACCCCTCCCGGTATACAGCTGGAAGTAAATGGTGAAATCTTTACTACCATCCACAACCTGCTTTGGACCATGAAGGGGGACGTGGAAATCGACCGGGCCGATGAAGCCCGCCTGTACAGCCTGTGGCGTACCACCATCCGTGAGATGTCGCTTATAGAACTCCGCAAAGGACAGGGCCTCCCCATGTCTACCCAGGTAAGCATGCTCCGGGAAGCGTATAATATCGAGACAAAGTACATGGCTGACCAGATTTTCCGTCCGGTGAACGGGAAACTGACCCGCCAGCTCATTGCGAAAGAAAGCGCCTTTGACAAGGCAGAAATGGACGACCTCTTTGAGCGGACCGTATGGCCCTCCATCAAAGAGAACAAAACCGGTAACCAGAAGCACCCCATGGCCTTCATCATTGCCGGCCAGCCAGGCTCCGGAAAAACCCGGATGTCTTCCATGATCATTGAAGAATACAATGGAAATATTGTCCAGTCCATGAGCGATAATTTCCGCGGATTCCATCCCCGCTACAAAAAGCTCATGAAGAAATACGGCCAGTACTGTGCCTACTTCTCCATGGAACAGGGCCAGTACCTGTCGGACCTGACCATGAAGAAAGCGGCGGAAGGGCGGTATCACATCCTCCAGGAAGGTTCCCTGGACAACGTGTCCCACACCATGGAATACATTTCCTACCTGAAGGATATGGGCTATGAAATCTGCGTCCTCCTCCGGGCGTGCCCGAAGAAAGAAAGCTGGAAAGCCATTCACCAGCTCTTCCTCCAGCAGCGGCTGAAAGCGCCGGGCCTGTCCCGCCTCATTACGAAGGACTACCACGATAAGGCCTGCATGGCATTTCTTTCCGCCACCAATGACCTCATCAGCCAGAACCTCATGGACCGGCTCATCATCAAGAGCCCGAAGGGCCTTCTCTACGACAGCGATGACATGCCCACAGAACGGGTAAGCGAACTTCTGGCCAGGCGAATGGTAAAATAAATCATCAATGGCAGCGCTCCGGCGCCGCCATTTTCTTTTTTATGTAAGGGAAGTGAATCCTTTGAATCCGAAAGAACAGTTCCTCGAAGCCGCCAACGCCCTGGGCCTCGACGCCTGCGGCGCCTGCAGCGTCATATTCGAAGACACCCTGGAAAAGAATCTCTCCCGCACCGGCCCCATCCCCTTTGCGCCGCCGGAAATCAGAAAACGCCTGTCCCCGGAGGAACTCCTCCCCGGAGCCCGGTCCTTCTTCGTTATCCTTTTCCCCTACAAAACAGAAGATGAAGAGCAAGCAAACATTGCCCTCTACGCCCGGCCCAGGGACTACCACCGCATCAATCACCGGTACATGGAGAAAATCGAGGAAGAAATGAAAGCCCTCTACCCTGATGAATCCTTTCTCTCCCTCACCGACACATCTCCCATGGTGGACCGGTGACTCGCCTACGCCGCGGGGCTCGGATTCTTCGGCAGGAACCACTGCCTCATCCATCCCGCCTACGGCTCCTATGTCACCATCGGCGCCATACTGACCACCCTTGCCCTGACGCCGGACAGGCCCCTCTCCCTTTCCTGCGGAGACTGCCATGCCTGCATCGGAGCCTGCCCCGGACAGGTGCTGGGCGGAAAAACCTTCAATCCCTGGCACTGCAAGTCCTACCTCACCCAGAAAAAGGAGGACCTTACGTCGGAGGAAGAAAAAATCCTTCGAAGGACCCCCTACATCTTCGGCTGCGACGAATGCCAGCGCTGCTGCCCCTACAACCGGAATGCCAGACCCTCGCCGCTTCCGGAAATCCGGGAAGCCCGCATCCCCTTCGTCTCCGGTGAAAGGCTCTCCGCCCTCTCCAACCGCGGCTTTGAGAGGGAATACAGAGAATACGCCTTCGCCTGGCGGGGAAAAAAGGTACTCCTCCGGAATTGGGAGATTGTGAATAAGAAGTAACCGGTAGCTGGTTGTCCGTTCGAACGGCCGGAGCCTTGAGCTGGACAGGCCCTGTGGGCCGGGGATGGGTAGTTGCGTGTACGTGCGCACGAGCGGGGGCTTCTAGCTTCTAGCGACTAGCGACTAGAAGCTAGGAAAACTGGTCCGCCTGCGGCGCTTTCTACCGGATGGTTCCATCAACTTCTTCATGCCGTAGGCTGTCGAGCTTTCCCAGGAGCTAGCAGCTAACAGCTAAAAGCCCCCATCCGTTCGCACGGCGCTTAGCCACAGGACCCCGGCCCGCAGGGCCTGGTCCGCTCAAGGCTCCAGTGACTCCAATCGTAAGCACGAAAAGGACTGATGACACAGGTCATCAGTCCTTCTTTTATTTCTGTACCACCGTTTCGTGGAGCTTTGTACCATCCGGCAGGTAGCCCGTAAGAACGAGACGGTCATCACTGGCCTCCAGCACCGAGTAATTATCGGTCTCCGGCTGGGGCGCCACGTATTCATCCAGGCTGTGCCGCTTCCAGAGTCCCGGATACCGCACATTTCCCGAGAGCCCGTCGATCACATATACCGGTCCCTTCCCGGAGCGCTGGAAATCGTAAATCCGTCCCCGGTCCCTATAGGTGTGGAGATGGGCGGAAATGACAAGATCCACCCCGTTTTCATCAAAAAGGGGCATGAATGTCTTTCCTTCTTCCGAGAAGCCTTCCTCCCGATGGGGCCGGCTCTCGTCAGCAAAGCCGTACTGCAGGGGATCCTTGTGCATGAGCACCACTTTCCACTTCTGCTTCGTTCCCTTCAGGTCCTTTTCCAGCCAGCCCTTTTCTTTTTCATAAAGCTCCGGCAGCCATTCTCCCTCCTCAGTCAGGGACGTGTCGAGAACCGCAAAGTGCACATCCCCCCAGTCGAAGGAATAGTAATGGTTCTGCATTTTTTCGTCACCGTTGCCGGGCAGGGAGAAATGGGTAAGGTACCGGTCCGGCATGTGGTTCTTCCAGTCCAGGGAATAGGCCTCATGGTTGCCCAGGGCCGGGGCCACGGGAATCTGGGAAATGGCCGGTTCCACATCTTCCATCCAGGTCTGCCACTGGTATTCATCTTCCCCATTATCCACCAGGTCCCCCAGGGCAATGAAAAACGACGCATCTTCCTGGGCCTTCGTGGCGTTGGCGAAAAGATTCTTCCAGTCCCTATAATCGGAGCTCTGGGAATCGGAGGTGACGATGGCCTTGAAGGCTTTCCCGTCGTCCGTCTTCAGGGGATACCAGCTGCTCACTTCATTGCCCTCCCGGGTCCGGTATTCATAGGTTTTCCCCTTTTCCAGGTTATCCAGCACCGCCGTATAGATGGTGCCGTCTTTGATACCCTTATTTCCTTTCAGGTTCTTTTGGGTAGCCGGCACGGTGTAAATGGATTCGGACCCCTGCTCCCTGTATTCCAGGGATTCTTCGTTGGCCGAAGGCATTTCCCACATGACAGTCCGGCCCTTTGTATTGTCTTTGGCCACCACCTGCCGCACAGCGAAGGGCTTCATGGTTTCCTTCACCGGACCTGACTGTGCCTGCTTCGAAGCAGGCATCGTGCTGCCTCCGCAGCCCGCCAGGGAAGCGGCCAGTACCACCGCAGCCCCAAGAGCTGCCCATTTCTTATTCATAGTGAATCTCTCCTTACTTATATAATCTAGAAAATACGATGTAACCGTTTTTCCTATTGTATAAGTTAAAGTAAAGTTCAAGTCAAGGGGGAGTATATACATATAGCAAATTCAATATTACCCAGGCCAGGCGAGAGATCGAGATCGAGGTCGAGACCGAGGGAATCCTTCTGCGGCTAAAAGAAAGAGTTAAGATTTGAGAGTTGAGGTCAAACGGCTGATCAGCTTTCCTAGCCGCTAAAAGCTAGGGAAACGCTGATTAAATAGGCTTTTTACAAGCGCTAATTATTCACAGCCA
>NZ_UQKJ01000150.1 GCF_900541605.1 uncultured Dialister sp.
GAAAAAGGCTGTGAATAATTAGCGCTTGTAAAAAGCCCATTTAATCAGCGTTTCCATAGCTGTAGGCTTACTTTCACTTGTCGGACTCAGCTGCTGCGCAGCAGCTATCCCACTCGTCTCTCTCCCCTCTTCACCCTTCCCTATTTCAGCCCTGTCTGTCTGTCTGTCTGTCTGTCTGTCTGTCTGTCTGTCTGTCAAAAGCATGCTCCATCGTATCTCCCCAGTCAATACCTCTGAATATCAAAAATTAATTCTATTTACATGTTACAGGTTAAAAAGTGTATCTTATAAAGATAAGATACTTATTTATAATATGTCACGGGAAAATAGCAATGTAGAAATTAATCCCCAACGACTCAATTGCAGAAAAAAGACCAATAGTTGGCATTACCCATTATTGGTCTTTGCTTTTTTAACTTACAATTCTAACCCTTTCAAGTAATCCCTGAACTGTTCACCCAGATCTTCTCTGCGCAAAGCGAATTCAACTACCGCCTTGAGATACCCCAGTTTATTTCCCGTATCATACCGCTTTCCTTTGAAATTATAGGCATACACTTTCTCCGCATGAGCCATGACACGGAGGGCATCGGTAAGCTGGATCTCTCCACCTTTGCCAGGCCGAGTCATTTCCAGAATATCAAAGACATCCGGAGTAATCACGTACCGTCCAAGAGCTGCAAACCGGCTGGGAGCTTCCTTAATGGAAGGTTTCTCTATCATATCCACCACCCGCAGCATATCGGGATTCTCCGTCTTTTCACCCTGGATGATGCCGTAAGAAGATACCTTATCCTCCGGCACCACCTGACAGCCGATGACGGTGCTGCCGGTCTCATAGTACCGGTCCATGAGCTGCTTCAGAGCCGGCTCCCCATCTCCCGTATAGACAATATCATCGCCAAGGATAACGCCAAAGGGTTCATCATCAATGAATTCCTTAGCACAGAGAATGGCATCTCCCAGTCCACGCATATAAGGCTGGCGAACGTAATGGACCTTGATGTCCGAAATCTTCCGAATCTGAGCCAACAGATCTTCTTTCCCACTTTCCTTCAGGTGCTGTTCCAGTTCCGGAGAGGAATCAAAGTGGTCCTCGATGGCTCTCTTGGCATGACCAGAAATGATGAGAATTTCCTGGATGCCACTGGCAAGGATTTCTTCTACAATATACTGGATAGTTGGTTTATCTACAATAGGCAGCATCTCTTTGGGCATAGCCTTCGTCTCCGGAAGGAAACGGGTACCAAACCCGGCTGCTGGAATGACTGCTTTACGAATTTTCTGCATAATACACTCTCTATCAAATTATAATACAATAAAAACTGGTTAATCTTCCCGTCTAACTTTACCTTCCACAACTTTCATCAAGTACTGGCCGTACGGACTTTTACCATATTCCTGGGCGCTTTCCCGAAGAGCCTCTTTATCAATCCAGCCATTCACAAAGGCAATTTCCTCCGGCATAGAAATATGGATCCCTGCACGGGTCTCGATGGACCGAACAAATACGGACGCATCATACAGAGAATCCATGGTTCCCGTATCAAGCCAGGCGTAGCCGCGGCCTAGTGTAACTACATTGAGTTTTCCACTTTCCAAATACATTTTATTGAGATCCGTGATTTCCAATTCGCCCCGGGCAGAGGGTTTTACCTGTCTGGCGTAGTCGCAGACATTTTTATCGTAGAAGTAGAGACCGGTGACAGCATAGTTCGACTTCGGGTGCGTCGGCTTCTCTTCGATGGACCGGGCTTTCCCGTTTTCATCAAAGTCGATGACGCCGAATCGCTCCGGATCATCCACGTAGTAGCCAAAGACCGTGGCCCCTTCTTTTCTGGCTGCCGCTTCCTTCAGGTACTTTGTAAGGCCGGCGCCGTAGAAGATGTTGTCCCCCAGAATCATGGCACAGGATTCGCCGCCGATGAACTCTTCCCCCAGAATAAAGGCCTGGGCAAGGCCGTCGGGCGATGGCTGCACCTTGTAGGACAGGTGGATACCGAAACGGGATCCGTCACCCAGAAGCCGCTCAAAGTTCGGCAGATCATGGGGCGTGGAAATGATCAGAATATCCCGGATCCCTGCCAGCATGAGAGTGGATAGTGGATAAAAAATCATAGGTTTATCATATATAGGAAGTAGCTGCTTCGAAGTGACTCGGGTCAGTGGATACAGTCGTGTGCCGCTGCCACCGGCTAAAATAATGCCTTTCATGGTGCTTTGCCTTTCAGATTGAATGTATTGTATAATATTTTTATGTCTTATTATTATATCATACGGAAAGTAATAGAGTGGAGCAGTGCGATAGTGATTTTATCACAAATACACTTTCCCACCAATTTTCTGATGTTTCCAGAAAGTGTGTAATTCTATGAAAGTTCTTGTAACCGGTGTGACCGGGCAATTGGGCTATGACGTGGCAAAGGAACTGGAAAAACGTCATATCGAATACAAAGGCTTCAGCTCCAAAAATATGAACCTGGCCGATGCTGATGCCGTAAGAAGCGTTATCCATACCTATCATCCGGATGTTATTATCCACTGCGGCGCTTATACTGCCGTAGACAGGGCAGAAGATGAATATGAAAAATGCATGGCCGTTAATTCCAATGGCACTATTGCTATTGCAAAAGCAGCTGAAGAAATTGGTGCAAAACTGGTATATATTTCTACAGACTATGTATTTGACGGACAGGGAAATCTACCTTTCGAAACAAATGCTGAAAAAGTTCCGCTCAATATATATGGCTTATCAAAGCTCTTTGGAGAGCAGGCAGTTCAGATGATTTCCAGTCAGTATTTCATCGTCCGCATTTCATGGGTATTCGGCGTGAATGGCAATAACTTCGTAAAGACCATGCTTCGTCTGGGAAAAGAAAGAGAGCAGCTTACCGTGGTATCCGACCAGTGGGGCTCCCCCACCTATACCGCAGACCTGGCCCCCCTCCTCTGCGATCTGATTGAGACAGAAAAGTATGGAGTCTATCACGCCACCAATGAAGGCGTTACCAACTGGGCTGCCTTCGCTATGGAAATCATGAAAGATACCAGCCTCCCCTGTAAGATCATCCCCATATCTTCAGACCAGTATCCGACAAAAGCAATGAGACCCCATAACAGTCGGTTGAGTAAAAAGAGTCTGGATAAGTCAGGATTTAAGCGGTTGCCGGATTGGCATGATGCTTTGAGAAGATATATTGACGAAATAGTGGGTAAGTGAGACAGTGGGTTAGTGCGTTTACAGCTATCTGCTGACAGCTTACAGATTCTTTCAAGCACCATTGGAGTATCAGCTTGCAGCCCATAAATATCTGTAAACTGATATCTGTGAGCGAGTAAGCTTATCTTCCTGTAAGCTCCCTTCCCCACTATTCAAGCACAAATCGTATTAAATGCCAAAAGGAGCACAATCATGGGTCAAATTAAAGTTACAAAAAACGTTGGTGGCATTCAAGGCCTCTGCATTATTGAACCAGCCGTTCATGGAGATGAACGGGGCTATTTCATGGAAACCTACAACCAGAAAGACATGGAAGAAGCGGGATTTCATATCAACTTTGTCCAGGACAACCAGAGCATGAGCACGAAAGGTGTACTTCGAGGCCTTCATTTCCAGAAACACTATCCCCAGTGCAAGCTGGTACGGGCCGTACGGGGCAGCGTCTTTGATGTGGCGGTGGACCTTAGGGCTGATTCCCCCACCTATGGCAAATGGTACGGCGTGGAACTGACAGAAGAAAATAAAAAACAGTTCCTCATTCCTGAAGGCTTTGTCCATGGCTTTCTCGTCCTTTCCGATGTGGCGGAATTCTGCTACAAAGTAAACGACTTCTGGCACCCCAATGACGAAGGCGGCATGGCCTGGAACGATCCGGAAATCGGCATTGTATGGCCACAGGTAAAAGGCAAATACAAAGGCACGCCCTCTGCTGAAGGATACACCCTCGAAGACGGCACTCCACTGAATCTTTCCGACAAGGATCAGAAATGGTTAGGGCTGAAAGACACATTTAAGTTTTGATTTCACGAGACAGTAAGGCTTAGATGCAATTATAGTAAACGACAAAAATAATTTTATTTAAAGCTGCACAGGGTTCGAAGCTGA
>NZ_UQKJ01000151.1 GCF_900541605.1 uncultured Dialister sp.
ATCAGCTTCGAACCCTGTGCAGCTTTAAATAAAATTATTTTTGTCGTTTACTATAACTTGTTAATCCCATCTATTTAGAAAGAAGGAATCCTATTTTGAGTAAAATTATTACCGCCGGAAACCCGATCCTTACCATGACGGCAGAACCGGTCACCGAATTCGATAAAAAACTGAAATTTCTGGTCAACGATATGAAGAAAACCCTCTACGAAGCCAATGGCGTAGGCCTGGCGGCTCCACAGATTGCCGTTTCCAAGCGAATTTTTGTGGCCGACGACGGAGAGACCGGCTTCGAAGCCTACATCAACCCCGTATGGAAACCGGACGGCGATGAAAAGAACATCGACACCGAAGGCTGCCTGTCGGTACCGGAATTCTTCGGAGAAGTGGAACGGTATTCCCATGTCATCATCCATTACCAGGATATCCGGGGCAAGAAGAAGACGAAGAAAGCCTCCGGCCTTCTGGCCCGCTGCATCCAGCATGAGACGGACCACCTGAATGGCATTCTCTTTATTGAAAAAGCGATTTCCCTGCACAAAGGACCGAAAAATGAAGAATAACTACCGCATCGTTTTCATGGGTACCCCCGATTTCGCCCTGCCCGCCCTGGAAGCCCTCAAAGCCCACGGCTACATGCCCCTGGCCCTTTATACCCAGCCGGACCGGATCAACGGCAGGGGAAAGAAAATCAACTTTTCCCCGGTGAAATCCTTCGGCCTGGCCAATGATATCCCCGTGTTCCAGCCCACCACCCTGAAATCGGAGGAGGAGCAGCAGAAACTCCGGGACCTGAAACCGGATCTCATCATCGTCATCGCCTATGGCAAAATCCTGCCGAAGGCGGTACTGGACATTCCCACCTACGGCGCCATCAACGTCCATGCCTCCCTGCTGCCGGAGTATCGCGGTGCCGCTCCCATCCAGCGGGCCATTATCGACGGGAAGAAGAAAACCGGCGTCACCATCATGCAGCTGGACGAAGGCATGGATACGGGCAATATCGTATCGGTGAAAGAAATGGACATTCCGCCCCATATGACGGCGGGGGAACTGTTTGATGCCCTGGGCGTACTGGGGGCAGAAGAGCTCATTTCCGTCATGGATGACCTGCCGGAGAAGCTCGCCCATTCTATTCCCCAGGACCATGACAAAGCCACCTATGCGGAAAAAGTGACAAAGGACATGGGCCATATCGACTGGACAAAGGACGCTTCCGTCCTGGACTGCCTCATCCGGGGCATGTACCCCAATCCCGGCACCTACACCTTTTACCGGGGCAAACGGGTGAAGATTCACCGGGCCTCCTTCGAAGAGAAGGACTCCGGCCTCCCTGCAGGCACCGTCGTTTCTACGGAAGGCGGCTGCATCCATGTGGCCTGCGGAAAGGGGACCCTTTCCATTTCCCAGCTGCAGCCTGAAAACCACCGGAAAATGGCTGCCTCCGATTTCATTAACGGATATCAGGTGAAAGCGAATGAAACCTTCGGCCAATAAACCGGCTCCCTCCGCCCGCCGCCTGGCGTACCAGGCGCTCTACGACATCCTGGAGAAAGGAGCCTATGGAAACCTTACCATCCAGCAGGCCCTGAAATCCTACGACCTGGGGGAGGCGGAGACCCACTTATTCACAGAACTGGTCTATGGAGTTCTCCGGCGGTACAACCGCCTGCTCTGGGTGATTTCCCAGCTGAGCAGCCGGCCGGTGAAGAAACTCCATCCCTCCGTGCGGATTCTTCTCTGCCTGGGGCTGTACCAGCTACTGTACCTCACCCGGATTCCCGAATCCGCAGCGGTCAATGAATCCGTAAAGATTGCCAAAAAGGTGACCCATCCGGGAAATGCGGGATTCGTGAACGCCATCCTCCGGAACTATATCAGAAGAAAAGAAGAAATCCATCTCTTCCCCCGGGAAGAAAACCGGATCCTCTACGATTCCCTCACCTGGAATGAGCCGGAATGGCTCGTCTCCCGGTGGGAGAAGGAGTGGGGAGAAGAGAAGGCGGGGAAGGTGATGGAAGCCATGAACCGGATTCCCTCCCTCACGGTGCGCATGAATACCCTCAAGACGGACAGGGAAGCCTTTCTGGGTCTCCTGAAGGAACAGGGGATAGAAGCGGAACCGGTGTCCTGGAAGAAAGAGGCCTTCCATATTACAAAGGGCGCCCACCACATCTGGAAACTCCTGGACCAGGGCTATGGCTATGCCCAGTCCCTGTCCTCCATGGTTCCGGCGGATGTGCTGTCCCCGAAGCCCGGGGAACGGGTGCTGGACATGTGCGCCGCTCCGGGAAGCAAGACCACCCAGCTGGCGGAACTTATGAATAATGAAGGTTCCATCGATGCCTGGGACCTGTATCCCCATAAAATCGGCCTCATTAAGAACAATGCCAAAAAACTGGGCATCACCATTATCCACGCCGGTGCCCGGGACTCTTCGAAACCCTTTCCGGCCCTGGCCGGAGCCTACGACCGGGTTCTTCTGGATGCCCCCTGTTCGGGGCTCGGCGTGCTTTCCCACAAGCCGGAAATCCGCTGGCGCCGGGGGGAAGAAGGGCTCGCCGAATTCCCGCCGCTCCAGGAAAAACTGCTCCAGGCTGCCGCTTCCTATGTAAAGCAGGGAGGCACCCTGGTCTACAGTACCTGCACATTGAACCGGGAAGAAAATGAAGACCGGGTCACCGCCTTTCTCGCTGCCCATCCCGACTTCCACCGAAGGGACTTTGCCATCCCGAACCTTGGAAAATCGGAAAACGGAATGATCACCATCTGGCCCGATGAAACGGGAAGCGATGGTTTCTTTATTGCAAAACTGGTAAAGGAGTAACTATGCCTTTTAACGTCTGGGGCCACACCCTTCCGGAAATGGAGGAATGGATCCTGTCCAAGGGATTTCCGAAATTCCGGGCCAAACAGCTGCAGGATTACCTGTACCGCCGCCATGTCTATGATTTTCAGGAAATGAAACAGCTCCCGGGGACCATGCGGGACTTCCTCTCCGCCGAAGCGGTGCTGGAAAAACCGGAAATCATGCACTCCATTGCTTCCAACGACGGGGATACCACGAAAATCCTCCTGAAGCTCGCCGACGGCTCCCTCATCGAAACCGTATGCATGCACCACGTCTACGGCAATTCCATCTGCGTCTCCACCCAGGTGGGCTGCGCCATGGGCTGTATTTTCTGCGCCTCCACGAGGAACGGCCTGGAACGGAACCTGACTGCCGGAGAAATGCTGGCCCAGGTCTATGCGTTCAAAGAAAAGCTGGATGCTCCCATCCACTCCATCGTCCTCATGGGATCCGGAGAACCTCTGACCAACTACGAAGAGGTGCTCCGCTTCATCCGCCTGGCCAACGACCCGGGACTTTTGAATATCAGCCTCCGGAACATCACCCTGTCCACCTGCGGCATCGTACCCCAGATTTACCGCCTCGCCGATGAACACCTGCCCATTACCCTGGCCATTTCCCTCCACGCCCCGAACGACACCATCCGGAACCGGATCCTTCCCATCAGCCGGAACTTCAAAATCGAAGACGTGGTCCGGGCCTCCCGGTACTACTTCAAAACCACGGGACGCCGGGTGACCTTCGAATATATTCTCATTAAAGACGTGAACGCCTCCGTGGAAAATGCGGAAGAACTGTGCCGGCTCACCGGAAAAATGAACTGCCACTTCAACCTCATCCCCATCAACGGCACGGAACATATCAAGCTGTACCCGCCGGACATGAAAGAAATCCGGGCCTTCGTATCGGTCCTGGAAAAACACGGCAAAAGCGTCACCGTCCGCCGCCAGATGGGCGACGAAATCCAGGCCGCCTGCGGCCAGCTGAAGAGACGGTATCTGGAAGATAAGTAATTAAAGTGGATGAAGGGTAATGCCCTGCGGGCAAGGTGGCTCAAGGGAAACGCCTGACGGCGAGGGTATGGTGGCGGCGCATAGATTATGAAGCGCCGCCTTATGAAACACGATAGCAGCGAAGACGCAGACTCCTATCAGCCCACCCTCTTTAGAGAGAGGGTGGCCGCGAAGCGGCTGGGGAATGGCCGAGAACGTTCTGAGCAACTTTAGCGAGAGCCCCCTCCGTCT
>NZ_UQKJ01000152.1 GCF_900541605.1 uncultured Dialister sp.
ATAAAAATCCAAGAATGAAATCTGACAACGATTTAATCAGCGCTTCCCTAGAAGCCCTGCACGAATGACTCTATCCATCAGCGCCGCCCAACAGCGGGGCAAACTGAAATTGGCCGTAGTTCTCTTGCCTTGGTGCCATAGAAAAAGGACCAGGAAAAATGGAATCTCATTTTTCCTGGCCCTTTTTATTGGATTCAATCGGTCAATTAACGGTCGGAGCCGTCCTTTTCTTTCCGGATGACGTCGTGGGCGCCGCCTTCTACGATGGAGGTAGCGGAAACGAGGGTCAGTTTTGCTTTCTTCTGGAGTTCCGGAATGGTGATGGCGCCGCAGTTGCACATGGTGGCTTTGATCTTGGCACAGGTCTTTTCTACGTTTTCTTTCAGTGGACCTGCATAAGGAACGTAGGAATCGACACCTTCTTCAAAGGCCAGTTTCTTGGAACCGTCCAGGTCGTAGCGGCCCCAGTTTCTTGCACGGTTGGAACCTTCGCCCCAGTATTCCTTCACAACGGTGCCGCCGACGGTTCTCTTCTGTGTCGGGGATTCGTCGAAACGGGCGAAGTAACGGCCCAGCATGACGAAATCAGCGCCCATGGCCAGGGCCAGGGTGATGTGGTGGTCGTAAACGATGCCGCCATCGGAGCATACCGGTACGTAAATGCCGGTTTCCTTATAGTATTCGTCTCTTGCCTGGCATACTTCGATGAGGGCAGTTGCCTGGCCGCGGCCGATACCTTTTGTTTCACGGGTGATGCAGATGGAACCGCCGCCGATGCCGACTTTTACGAAATCAGCGCCAGCCTTGGCGAGGAAGAGGAAGCCGTCTTTGTCGACAACGTTTCCGGCACCTACACGGACCTTGCCGTTGTATTTCTTATGAATCCAGTCGAGGGTAATTTTCTGCCATTCGGAGAAACCTTCGGAAGAATCGATGCAGAGGACATCGACTCCGGCATCCACCAGTTTCGGTACCCGTTCTTCGTAGTCCCGGGAGTTAATGCCGGCACCGACGATGAAACGTTTCTGGGCATCCAGCATTTCATTGGGGTTCTCCTGGTGGGAATCGTAGTCCTTACGGAATACGAAGCCGTAGAGCTTGCCGTCTTCATAAAGGACAGGAAGAGAATTGATCTTGTTGTCCCAGATGATGTCGTTGGCTTCGGACAGGGTAATGCCGAATTTAGCGGTGACCAGTTTTTCAAGGGGAGTCATGAAATTTTTAACTTTTTCGGATTTATCCATGCGGCTTACGCGGTAGTCACGGCTGGAAACGATACCTACCAGCCGGCCGGAAGCTGTGCCGTCATCGGTAATGGCAACGGTGGAATGACCGGTCTTTGCTTTCAGCGCAAGAACGTCGGCCAGTGTATTTTCAGGGGAAAGGTTGGAATCGCTGGGTACGAAGCCTGCCTTCTGGGCTTTGACTCTGGCAACCATGGCTGCTTCTTCTTCCGGTGTCTGGGAACCGTAGATGAAAGAAATACCGCCGTTTCTGGCCAGCTCTACGGCCAGTCTTTCGCCGGATACGGCCTGCATGATAGCAGAAACCATGGGGATATTTAATGTAATAGCCGGTTTTTCGCCCTTTTTGAATCTCACCAGTGGTGTTTTCAGGGATACGTTTGCAGGAATGCAGTTCGTATCGGAATATCCGGGAATGAGCAGATATTCATTAAAGGTATGTGCCGGTTCATTAATATAGGTTGCCATTATTTCCTCCTTGAGTAAAAAAATTCCATAACAGATAATTAAGGATAACTATACCTCTTTCCACGAAGCAGGTCAAGTGGTTTCCTTTCTATCTGATATATTTGTATCATTATAGCGTAAATCAGGAACACAATAAAGAGGGGAGTTTAGGGATTCAAGGATATGGGATAGAGTCAGCCGCGGTGAACTGTCGGAGCAATGCTGTTGGATAGAGTCAACTTGTGCGAGGGCTTCCCTGGCTTCCCTGGAAGCCCTGCACGAATGACTCTATCCATTGGCATACTGCGAATGAAAGAGCCATGGCCTGTGCCATGGCTCTCTTATACCTTATAATAAAGGCTCAATGACTGCCCGGAAATAGGCGTCCAGCTCTTCCGGGGTCTCCTTCATTTTTCTCTGCACCCACCACTGCACCATTTCCACGAAACTGCCGGAGATATGGTTCAGCAGGAATTCCTCCGGCACATGGCAGGAAGGGGTCCTGCCTTTCAGCACATAGGAAGCGATAAGGCGGTTCAGGCTGGATTTGAAAAAGCGGAGGAAAATATCGCTGCTTTCCGAAGTCAGGAGATCTCTCGTATGGTTTGTGTTGGCGGCGATGTGCTGCAGAAGGTGGGCAAAAACGGGATCCGGCACGCCGGGGGCCGTATGTCCGTCATCGGGCATGTTGTCATTCATGACGCCGTCGATGATGTGATCAAACAGTTCACCGCACATTTCCTCCAACAGGCTGTCCTTGGCTTTGAAATGGGCGTAGAATGTGCTTCGCCCTATGTTGGCGCGGTCAATAATATCCTGGATGGTAATTTTGGAATAAGGTTTTTCTGACAACAGGGCGCTGAATGCATCAAAAATGGCAGCCCTTGTCTTTTGCTGACGACGGTCCATGGTAGTCTCCATTTAATTACAGTACGAATTGTTCAATACTATCCATAGTGTAATATAAATCGGTTGGGAAATGCAAGGGGAGAGGAGGGTTTATTACAATATTTAATTCAGGCAGACTTTCCGTCTCATGGGGCCGTTATATTTCATGGAAAATCTTTCATTCCACATAAAAAGAGAGGAGTCCTGTGAAGGAATCCTCTCTTTCTTTATTGGAAATCAGAATGTAGCTTTGATGGAGCCGTTGTATTTCTTGTTGATGAAATCTTTGGCTTCCTGGCTGTTCAGCGCTTTCATGAGTTTCTGCAGTTCCGGACGGTTTTCGTCTCCTGCCCGTACCGCTACGATATTGGCATAGGGGGAGTCAGAACTTTCTGTATAGATAGCGCTCTTCGGATCCAGTTTGGCTTCCAGGGCAAAGTTCATGTTGATGACTGCAATGTCAGAATCTTCCAGGGAACGGGGCAGCTGGGGCGCTTCCAGCTCGGAGAACTGGAGATTCTTCGGGTTTTCAGCGATGTCCTGGGGGGTAGCGGTGATGGGGGCACCATCACGGAGCTTAATGAGTCCTGCGGACTGGAGTACCAGCAGGGCGCGGCCGCCGTTGGTGGGGTCATTTGGAATGGTGACATGGGCGCCATCGGGCAGGTCTTTGATATCTTTAATTTTGGAGGAGTATACAGCCATCGGTTCCAGGTGGACGGTGCCGATGGACTTCAGGTCGAGGCCCCGGGATTTGCAGAATTCATCGAGGTACGGTTTATGCTGGAAATAGTTGGCATCCAGGCTCTTGTCGTTCAGTGCCAGGTTTGGCTGTACATAGTCTGTGAATTCGACAATTTCTACATTGACGCCTTCTTTTGCCAGCTGGTCTTTGACGGCATTCAGAATTTCACCGTGGGGAACGGGGGAAACGCCGACTTTAATGGTTACCGCTTTATCGGAAGAAGCAGATTTTGCCGGAGCGGCTGCTTTCTGGTCTCCGCAGCCTGCGATAAAGGAAACAGCAGCGAGAGCTGCGATGGATGCGATCAGGGTCTTCTTGTAATTCATAGTACTCCTCCTGTATTTTGGTTAATAAAAAATCCTCCGTCCCATTTGGGACGAAGGATTGATTTCGCGGTACCACCCAGGTTCGCCTTTCCGTCACCGGAAAAGCCTTATGAAGTACGCCGGCAAAGCCTTAATACTTCTCTTCTGTAACGGGAATTCCCGTCCTGCCTGACTATTCAGCAGAAAGGCTCAGAGGCCATCTTCAGAAGGACGTCCGGTACCCCTTTTCACCACCTGGGGCTCTCTTTGACTTTCTTTCCCGCTTACTCTTCTCTTCACTGCCTGTATGAAGTTGAACATACTATAGCACTGCCCCATAGCTTTCGTCAAGATGCATTTTGGGGAGAATGGAATATTTCAGTTTATCGAGCTGTTAGGGCGATGCTTACGGATAGAGTCATTCGTG
>NZ_UQKJ01000153.1 GCF_900541605.1 uncultured Dialister sp.
GCCGGGCCATGAGGTTAGCTGATGGGAACTGATGGAATTGGCCCAAAGGGCTTGATCAGCTTTCCTAAAAGCTAGCCGCTAGCCGCTAGAAGCCCTCGTCCGTTTGGCCGACTTTCATCCACAAGACATCCGCGGCGGAGCCGCTGATGACCTAGATCTAGATCTAGATCTCTCACATTACTCTTCGCACCATCTTCACTGCCAGCCAGGCACAACCCAGCCCTATGACCACGCCCGCGAGAACGTCCAGGGGGTAGTGGACGCCCAGGTAGAGGCGGGAGAAGGAAACGAGGAAGGCCAGGATGAGGGCGGGGATCCCGAATTTCTTTGGCAGGTAATGGAAGAAGAGGGGAGCCGCCGCAAAGGAGGCGGAGGCGTGGCCGGAGGGAAAGGCGTAGGACGAGGCGGACACGTGGGTGACGAGGGGGATGATTTCCGGGTACGTCACAAAGGGCCGGGCTTCTTTTACGAGATTCTTCAGGACGCTGTTGGTGATGAGGAGGCTCAGCACCAGGGCCGTGAGGACGGCGATGCCCAGGGGTCTTGTCTTCTTTTTGAAGAGCAGGAGCAGCGCCGGCACCACCCAGATGAAGCCCATGTTCCCCAGATCCGTGGTGAATTCGAGAATCCTCGTGAGCAGGGGCGTCCGGATGGTGTCCTGGAGGAAGAAAAGAAAGAGGGCCTGCATATGCATAAGAGTGTCCATGGGAAGGACTCCTTTGGGAAAAAAGAGTTGAGAGTTGAGAGTTGAGAGTTGAGAATTGAGGTCCCACGGCGGAGCCGCTGGTGTCGTGTGGCTGGATTTTATGCGAACGGATGGGGGCTTCCAGCTGCTAGCTTTTAGCTACTAGGAAAGCTGATTAGCCTGCGGCGCAGGCTAATCCCCCTGACTCCCCCTCCGGGTGAGCTGCCGAAGGCTGAGGGGTGTATTTGCCGCGAATTGCGGCTAACACACTCAAGGCTCGTCCCCATCCTTTCGCACGAACCCCGGCCACTCCAGCGCCGTAGGCTGTTGAGGTTTCCTAGCAGCCAGGAGCTAGTAGCTAGAAGCCCCCATCCGTTCGCACGCCCCAACCACACCATAATCGCCGCGAAGCGGCCGGCCAGCTCAAGGCTGGTGACTCTCACTGTCAGCGTGAAAATCGATGTCCTTTGTCTGCATATCCCTGTGGACGTCCTGTTTCACTTTTTTCACTTTATGGTGATCGTGGTCCTTTTCCTCGTGGAAGGGGAGGGAGGTCTTCATGGCTTTCATTTCCTGGTGAATGGCGGGGCCTGACTCTTTGGCCCAGTCCATGTAGCTGGCGGCATCGGTGGTGAGGAAGGATGCGGCGAAGAGGGCGGCGCTGGCGGCGCCGAGAATGAGGGTGGCGAATACTTTTTTCATGGTTATTCCTCCTTCAGATTATGGGAAAAGGCAGCGGCGGCGTGGGAAAGTTCCCGGCCGGCGTAGTAGAAAAAGGCGGCAAAGGAAATGCCGGACACCGCGAGAGCGGTAAGGCTCAAGGGGCTCATGGCGGGCAGGGCGGGGACGGTGGGGAATATGACGAGGCCGCCGATGGCCAGGTACAGGGCGGCTGCCAGGGCGATGACCATGGCTGCCGCTGCCAGGATGCCGGCGCCGGTGAAGAGGTGGGAGAGAACCTTGCCTCCTCTGGAGAGGAAGGAGGGCAGATGGCGTCTTGCGGATTCTTTCATGGAAATGAAAGTATTTCCGACGCTGCCCAGAAGATCATGGGCGTAGGATTCTCTTCTCAGTTTCTTTTCGTCCACCCCGTAAATGAGGGCGGCAATTTCTGAGGGCCTGCCCAAAGAGGCGGCGGTGTCTTCTTCGCTCCGGCCGGCGGCTTTCGCCATGGCGAAGTATTCTTCATAGTCCTCCAGGATTTCGTTGCGGACGGAGGCCTGTTCATAGATGAGGTATGTGCGAAGCTGTCTCATGAATTCATTCTTTGTCATAGAAATCACTCCTTTTGGTGAATCCGGGAAGTGCTTCCCCTGTGGAAGATGATTTTGTTTTTCATCCTATCTGTACTATATCACTCAGTATCTTGCAGTACAAGGTACTATGCAGTAAACAATAATTGAAGGATTGTTAAAGGAAAGATAAATGGGGGGAAGGGAAAAGAGTTGAGAGTTGAGATTTGAGAGTTGAGGTCAAGCGGCTCCGCCGCATATGGATTCCTGATGACTGTAACCCCAAACGGACAATTGAACCAGGGAAGCGCCGCAGGCGGATCAGCTTTCCTGAAAGCTAGCCGCTAGCAGCTAGAAGCTCCCGCACGTTCGCACGCAAGCTCACCCACAAGACCCCGGTCCGCATGGCATGTTCAGCTCAAGGCTCAAAGCTCAAGGCTCCATCCGTTCGCAGGCCCTTCAGTTACAGGAAATCAAACCGCGAATCGGCTATCCCTTCCAGCCCCGTTCGTGGTATACTTATAAGGCGAAACTGTCGAGATTTACTCGTTTTTACCTATTTCACAAGAGGCCAGACTATGCATAATGAACAGCAGGTAACGAAAGATATTTACTGGATTGGCGGGAACGATTTCATCTCCTCCCGGTTTGAAGACCTGATTCCCATTTCCCAGGGGGTCTCCTATAACAGCTATTTCATTGACGACGAGAAGACGGCGGTCATTGATTCGGTGGACTCGGTGATCCGGGACCTGTTCATGGAAAATGTGAGCCATCTCCTCCACGGACGGCCCCTGGACTATATCGTGATCAACCACATGGAGCCGGACCACAGCGGCTCCCTCCTGGCCCTGGCGGAGGCGTACCCCATGGCGAAGATCATCGCAACGCCCCAGGCCCAGAAGATGGCGGGCCAGTATTTCCACGTGTCCCTCTCGGACCGGTTCATCACGTCCGACGAGAAGCTGGAAATTTCCCTGGGCGCCCACAGGCTCCGTTTCCTGAAGGCCCCCATGGTGCACTGGCCGGAAGTGACCTTTACCTATGAGGAAACGGAAAAGGTCCTTTTCAGCGCCGACGCCTTCGGTACCTTCGGCACTCTCCACGGCTCCATCTTTGCGGACGACTGCCATTACGACGAGGTGTACCTTCCGGACTGCCGGAAGTACTACGCCAATATTGTGGCCCGCTACGGCATGCAGGTGCTGATGGCCCTCAAGAAAGTGGCGGCCCTGGACGTACGGTATGTGTGCTCCCTCCACGGTCCCATCTTCCGGCGGCCCGAGGATATCGAAAAGATGGTGGCCCTCTATAAGAAATGGGCGTCCTGGGAACCGGAAGAAAAGTCGGTGACCCTCTTCTTCGCTTCCCCCTATGGCAATACGGCCCTGGCAGCCCAGGTGCTGGCGGGAAAACTCGCCGCCCTTGGCGTGAAACATATGAAACTCGTGGACCTCTGCAGCCGGTCCATTACGGAGGCCTTCCCGGAAGTCCTGCGCCGGAGCCACATGGTACTGGCGGCGGTGACCATGAATATGGGTCTCAACCCCGTGATGAATGCGTTCATGGATCTCTGTAAGGAAATGGATGTGCAGAACCGGGCCATCGCCATTATGGGCAACAGCAGTTGGGCACCAAACGTGGCGGGCAAGGTAATGAAGGAAAAGGCGTCCACCTGGAAGAAGTGCCGGATCCTCGCAGAACCTCTCCACATTTCCTCCGCCCCCGCCGATGACGGCAGCCTGGATGAACTGGCGAAAATCATCGCGGACGATGTGAAAAACGGGTGAGACCGGAGGATTTGCATGCTGATGGGTAGAGGCACGAGCCTTTAGCAGTGATCCTTGAGCTGAACAGCCGCTTCGCGGCGGTTGTGTGGCTGAGGGACGTGCGAACGGGCGGGGGCTTTTAGCTACTGGCTTCTAGCTGTTAGGAAGGCTGGTCAGGCCCTACGGGCCAATTTCATCAGTTCCCATCAGCTAACCCCAGCCCCGTGGGCAGCCCCTTCCCTGGGAAGGGGCCTCGTGCAGTGTCATTTTTACGTTTTGGGGAGTAGAGTCTTTAGGATACCGATGGCGGCGAAGCTGCTAAACGTTAGCCTCCTTCCTTGGGAAGGA
>NZ_UQKJ01000154.1 GCF_900541605.1 uncultured Dialister sp.
AGAGGACCCTCGAGCCGGGCCCCAGTTGGCGTCTATACTGCACACCAAGACGCCTTCCTTTCAGGGCCCGGCGGTGGCGCCGTCAGGCGACGGAGGTTAGCTGGTGGAAGCGCCGCAGGCTGAATTTTTGCGGCGTCAGCCGCTGGGCCTCAACTCTCAACTCTCAAATCTCAACTCTTTCTTTTTCGCTGCAGGTGAATCCTCTCGATTTCGTTCCTTTCTTTGCGGCTCCTTCCCTATCTATGCTATAATTGATAAAGATTTTCTGTATTAAAGAAATCAAAGCAATAAGGAAGTGTGTCTATGAAGATTACTACGGAAGAAGCAAAGAAGATCGCCCTCCTTTCCCGTTTGGAGTTCTCTCCGGAGGACCTGGAAAAGATGCGTGACTCCATGAACAGCATTTTGACCTACATGGAAGAACTGAACCAGTATGACACCACCGATGTGCCGCCTACGGTACATGCAGTGGAACAGTACAATGTAATGCGGGAAGATGAACCCCATACATCCTTTACGAACGAAGAAGCACTGATGAATGCGCCGGACAGCGAGGACGGCTATTTCAAGGTGCCGAAAATTATTTAAGGAGGAAGAGCAGTGAAGTATACCATTCATGATCTCCATGAGCAGCTGGTGAAGAAAGAAATCTCCGCTGTGGAACTGACGAAGAAAATCATTGCTCACCGTGACGCTGTGGAAGGTGACATCCATGCTTACCTGTCCACCAGCGATGAAAGTGCGCTGAAGACAGCGGCCCTGGTGGATGAAAAAATCGGCAGGGGAGAGGAAATCTCCGATCTTGCCGGCATCCCGGGCGCCATTAAGGATAATATGTGCATCAAGGGAGAAACCTGCACTGCCGCATCGAAGATGCTGGAACACTGGGTATCCCCCTATGACGCCACGGTCATTGAAATGCTGAAGAAGGAAGACTACATTTCCCTGGGTAAGACAAACATGGATGAATTCGCCATGGGTTCCTCCACGGAACGGTCTGCCTTCGGACCTTCCAGAAATCCCTGGAATACGGACTATGTACCCGGCGGTTCTTCCGGTGGTTCTGCGGCTGCTGTGGCAGCTACCGAAGCTATCTGGGCCCTGGGCTCCGATACCGGCGGATCCATTCGCCAGCCTGCTTCCTTTAACGGCATTGTGGGCCTGAAACCCACCTACGGCCTCGTTTCCCGTTACGGCCTCCTGGCTTTCGCGTCCTCCCTGGACCAGATCGGACCCCTCACAAAGGACGTCACCGATGCGGCCATCGTACTGAACGCCATTGCCGGCCACGATGAAAGGGATTCCACCTCCATTCCCCAGGAAAAGAAGGATTACAGGAAGGCCCTCGTCCGGGATGTGAAGGGCATGAAGATCGGCGTTCCGAAGGAATTCTTCGGAAAGGGCATTAAGGAAGAAACAAAGAATGCCATTCACGACGCTCTTGCTTTCTATGAAAAGGAAGGCGCTGAAATCGTGGATGTTTCCATTCCCCATATCAACAGCGGCGTGTCCGTGTACTACATCATCGCCCCGGCAGAAGCCAGCTCCAACCTGGCCCGGTACGACGGCGTTTCCTATGGTTTCCGTGCCGAAGGAGGCAAGGATATCATCGACATGTACATCAAGACCAGAAGCCAGGGATTCGGCGAAGAAGTCAAGCGCCGTATCATGCTGGGGAACTATGTACTGTCCGCCGGCTACTACGATGCCTACTACCTGAAGGCCCTGAAGGTAAGAACCCTCTTGAAGCAGGAATTTGATGAAGCCTTCAAGAAATGCGATGTCATCGCTGCGCCTTCTGCCTCCGGTACATCCTTCAAGTTCGGTGCTTTCTCGGATCCCCTGTCCCTGTACATGGAAGATATCTGCACGGTGCCGGTAAACCTCATCGGTGCACCGTCCATCAGCATCCCCGTGGGATTCAAGGACGGCATGCCCCTGGGTATGCAGCTCATCGGCAAGACCCTGGGAGAAGAAACCATTCTCCGCACCGCCTATACCTTTGAACAGGCCCATCCTGAACTGACAAAGACCGCGCCGAAAGGAGAGATTAAGGAATGAAATACGAAGCAGTCATCGGCCTGGAAGTCCATACGGAACTCCAGACAAAAACAAAAATCTTCTGCAGCTGTAAGACATCCTTCGGCGCAGACCCCAATACCAATGTGTGCCCTGTATGCCTGGGCCTTCCCGGCGTGCTGCCGGTACTGAACAAGAAAGTACTGGAATACGCTGTACGGGCCGGCTTGGCACTGAACTGTGAAATTTCCCGGTTCAGCAAATTCGACCGGAAGAACTACTACTATCCGGACCTGCCGAAGAACTTCCAGACTTCCCAGTTTGACCTGCCTATCTGCGAACACGGATACCTGGACGTGGAAGTGGAAGGGGAGAAGCGGAGAATCCGCATCACCCGTGCCCACATGGAAGAAGACGCCGGAAAGCTCGTACACCACGGCACTTCCATCACCGACTCCGATTACTCCCTGGTAGACTATAACCGTACCGGCACGCCGCTTCTGGAAATCGTTTCGGAACCGGATATGCGGTCTGCCAAGGAAGCGGTGGCTTACATGGAAAAGATGAGAGCCATCCTCCAGTACGTAGGCATTTCCGACTGCCGCATGGAAGAAGGGAGCCTGCGCTGCGATGCCAACGTTTCCGTCCGTCCTGTGGGCCAGAAGGAACTGGGCACCAAGACAGAAATCAAGAATATCAACTCCTTCAAAGGCGTAGAACGGGCTATCGAATACGAAGCCATGCGTCAGGCTGAGCTCCTGGAAGATGGGGGCAAGGTGGTCCAGGAAACCAGAACCTGGGACGAAAAAGAAGGGGTCACCAAGTCCATGCGGACCAAGGAAGAAGCCAACGATTACCGCTACTTCCCGGAACCGGACCTGGTACCATTCACCGTAAGCGATGAATACATCGAAAACATCCGCAAATCCCTGCCGGAACTGCCGGATGCCCGGAAGGAACGGTACATGAAGGATTTCGGCCTGTCCTCGGAAGACGCTGTCTTCATGACCAACGACAAGGCTACGGCGGACTACTTCGAAGCCTGCGTGGATGCAGGCGCCGATCCCAAGGCTGCGGTGAACTGGCTCATGGGCGAATTCGCCAGCCAGCTCTCCAATGATAATATCGAAATCGCCAAAGCCCCGGTATCCGCTGAAAACCTGGCGGGCCTCCTGAAGCTGATTTCCAAAGGCACCATTTCCGGAAAGATCGCGAAGAAAGTATTCGCCACCATGTGGAAAGAAGGGGGCAAGGCGGAAGACATCGTCAAAGCCCAGGGCCTCGTCCAGATTTCCGACACCGGCGCCCTGCAGGCCCTGGTGGATAAGGTGGTCAGCGAAAACCCGAAGGCCGTAGAAGACTTCAAAGCGGGCAAGAAGAAAGCCGTAGGCGCCCTGGTAGGCCAGATCATGAAGGCCACCAGAGGCAAGGCCAACCCGAGAGTCATCAACGAGCTCCTGAATAAGAAACTTGCATCCTTATGAATGAGAATGAAACCATGAAAAACGATGACCACGCTGAGGTCCACGAAGAACCGAGAACCATGTCCGACGACGAAGTCCATGACTACAACGGACTCACCCTGAACGAACAGGGGGAAGAGGAAAAGAAGGAAGAGCCGGATGACGGATTTACCATCCACATCCATTCCTTCGATATCCACCACATTCCCTGGTGGAAAAAAGCCCTCATCGCTGTGGGCGCCGTGGCCTGCTTCGGTATCTTCATCCTTCTCGCCATCGCGACGGCCTGGATCGTCCTCGTAGGGGGAGCCATCGTCCTGGGGGCGGCGCTCATCCTGTACCTGGTCAGAAAATACATACTGTAAAGGAAATCCCTCCTGCTGTATAAGCGGGAGGGATTTTTTCGCATGGGTGAGGGGTGTGCGTTCGTATGGGGACCTTGAGCTCGTCAGGCCCTGCGGGGCGAATGAGATCGAGACTGAGGTCGAGATCGAGGAAGATGGGGCCGGAGGCCCTGGGGGTCT
>NZ_UQKJ01000155.1 GCF_900541605.1 uncultured Dialister sp.
TTATGAAATCTGACTCTGCAAATTAATCAGCGCTTCCCTAGCTTCTAGCGGCTAGCTGTTAGGAAAACTGATTCGCCTGCGGCGCTTTCTCATTCAATGTTTCCGTCAGCTGATCGTGCCGTAGGCTGGCCAGTTTTCCTAGAAGCTAATAGCTAAAAGCTGGCAGCCCCATGGGAGTGACTCTGTACACAAACATGCCAACCCACTAACCCGCCAAACCCATCAGCATGCTCCCCGAAATAGCCTATTTTTCCCTCATTTTTCCCATGCAATTATGGTATAATAAAATGGATTATCTATGAAAGGAAGAGACCATGGGAACGATCATCAGCATCATCAACCAGAAGGGCGGCGTAGGCAAGACTACCACCGCCGTGAACCTGGCTGCCTGCCTGGCGGATAAAGGTCACAGGACACTCTTAATCGATGAAGATTCACAGGGCAATTCCACGAGCGGCCTCAGCAAGTCCGTGGATTTCGAAAAAAGCCTTTACGATGTACTGCTGGATGATGAGCCGGTGGAAAATGCCATCGTAAAGACGGCGGTCAAAAAGCTCCATCTTCTGCCTGCTTCCATCGACCTGGCGGGGGCGGAAATTGAGATTGCTCCCCTTCCGGACCGGGAATCCCTGCTGAAGAAGAAAATAGAGTCCCTTCGGGAAGACTATGAGTATATACTTATTGACTGTCCCCCGTCTCTGGGCCTCATGACGCTGAATGCCCTCGTGGCCTCGGACTCCATTATCATTCCTATCCAGGCTGAATTTTATGCGCTGGAAGGGCTGTCCCAGCTGGTGAAGACGGTGCAGGTGGTGTCCCGCCGCATGAATCCCCGTCTCCATATCCTGGGCATTCTTCTCACCATGTTTGACGGGCGGACAAATCTGTCTCTCCAGGTGGCGGAGGAAGTCAAGAAATACTTCGGTTCCAAAGTGTTCCGTACTGTCATTCCCAGGACCGTGAAGCTGTCGGAAGCGCCGAGTTTTGGGGAACCGATTCTGACCTATGCCCCCAAGTCAAAGGGAACCGAGGCCTATAAGAAACTGTGTCGGGAGGTTTTGAAGCGTGAATAAGAAAAAATTGGGACGGGGCCTGGGAGAGCTTCTGGGCGATGACTATCAGGACACGGGGAAGGTTCTGGATCTTTCTGTAGACCGCATCGTTTCCAATCCCTGGCAGCCCCGGCAGGATTTCGATGAATCATCGTTATCATCCCTTTCGGCATCGATCAAAAAGGATGGCCTGATCCAGCCGGTGGCGGTACGGCAGAAGAAGGGTTCCTCTTCCTATGAGCTCGTCACCGGGGAGGGGCGCGGGGGGGCGGCGAAGATGGCGGGCCTTGTTACCATTCCTGCCATTGTCCTTGACTATGACGACCGGGGCATGGCGGAAATGGCACTGGTGGAAAACCTGCAGCGGAAAGACCTGAATCCCGTGGAAGAAGGGATGGCCTACCGGAAACTCATGGACACCTATGGCCTTACCCAGGAAGAGGTTTCCGAAAAAGTAGGAAGGAGCCGGCCCTATATTGCCAATATGCTCCGCCTCCTGGACCTGCCGGAAGAGGTACAGGATCTCCTGTCTTCCGAAAAGCTGACGGCCGGACAGGCAAGACCCCTCCTTGGTCTTGGGAGTGATGCAGAAAAAATCAGCCTGGCCCGGCGGATTGTGAAAGAAGGTCTTTCTGCCCGGCAGGTGGAAGAACTGGCACGGGCCGGCAAACCGAAGAAAACGAAAGAGAAGGATCCCATTTCCGAATATCTGAAGGCCATTGAAGAAAAGATGGGCCTTTCCGTGGGGACGAAGGTCCGTATCCGCGTGGGAAAAGGAAAGAATGCCCACAGGGGAACCATTTCCATTTCCTTTAAAAATGATGAAGAATTCCAGCGAATTGCAGGACTGCTTGATTCGCAGGGTAAATAATACAGGTGGAGTGTAAAGTACGATTATGATCAATCCCAATACAGTCATGTATGCCGGTGTCGGCATTGTTGTTATCCTTTTCCTTTTCATGGTTCTCCAGTACTTCCTGCTGAGAGCCAAAGTGAACCGGCTGTCGAAGAAATACAAGTATTTCATGAATGGGGAAGATGGCGGTTCCATTGAACTGAAGCTGTCCACCGAAGTACGGGAACTTCGGGAAATGGTGGCCTCTTCGGAAAATATGCTCCACCAGCAGGAACTTCTGGCCACCATGCAGCTCCAGTCTTTCCAGAAGGTGGGACTGGTGCGGTATGATGCCTTCGATGATACGGGAGACAAGCTGTCCTTTTCCCTGACACTGCTGGATGGGAAGAATAACGGCTTCATCCTGTCTTCCCTGGCGGGCCATGATACATCCCGAATCTATGCAAAACAGGTGGTCAAAGGCCAGTGCAAAGAGGCCCTGTCTTCGGAAGAAGCAGAAAGTATCAATATGGCCCTGGATACACTGATGCCGGACATTGCCAATGAAGGAGCTCCCCAGGGGGAACCATCCCAGGGTATCCCGGCAGACCGGAAAATCAATACGGCACAAAAATAATCATTCATGGGAGAGAGGGTTCGGTCCCAGGGGACCGTGGTTTATGAGGTAAGAACAGGGGGATATTGTAAGGGTCCTGTCCATCATTGGATTCCGGGGCCCCGTAGTATAGAAGCAGGTTCTGAATGAAGAAGACAATCAATGAAAAAACAGGAGAAGTGACCTTCTCCTTTACCGATAAAGAAATCAGAAAATTAAAAATCGGCGCCATCGCCGGAGCGGTTGTGTTTATCCTGAGCCTTGGCACTGCGGTTTATTCCGCCGCTTCCATGAATACTCTCCGGAATGAAAATGAGCTCTATAAAAACCAGCTGAAAATGGCGGAAGAAAAGATGGATGCCCTGGCGGATAAGACAAAGACCATCGAAAAAATGTCCGGCCAGCTGCAGGATATGATCAAAGCCAATAACAACGGCGCCGGACAGAATATCTCCACCTCCGGTGAAGGCGGACAGGGCGGCGCCTCCACGGTGCCGGATAAGGCCAGGGATGTGAAGGCTTCGGAACATGGAAATGCCTCTGCCGACGAAGGAGATAGCGACATTTCCACGCCGGGACAGCTTTTGAGCCGCATGCGGAAACTGGATCAGCGGTTGGACAGCCAGATCAAGACCATGATCGTCCTTCGGGAAAAACTCCTGAACCAGACCTATGGCTCCGCGGCTCCGCTGCTCCATACTTCCTCCACCACGCCGGATATCTGGCCCGTATCGGGAACGGTATCCAGTTCCTACGGGTTCAGGAACAGCCCCGGCGGCATCGGTTCCACCTACCATGAGGGCATCGACATTGCCGTGGACTATGGCACTCCTGTGGAAGCCACCGCTTCCGGCGTAGTCACCCAGGCAGGCTGGGTGGCAGGCTACGGAAACCTGGTGGAAATCAAGCATGACGGCGGTATTACCACCCGGTACGGCCATAACTCCGCGCTCCTGGTATCCGTGGGACAGCAGGTGGACCAGGGGACAGTTATCGCCCTGGCCGGCAGTACAGGAAACAGCACCGGCCCCCACTGCCACTACGAAGTGCGCATTAATGGGGACGCCGTGGATCCGGTATACTTCCTGCCTGCAAACCAGTAATTGTTGAAATTGAAAACACCGGGAAAGGAAATTTCCTTTCCCGGTGTTTTTTTCTATTGTCCGTTAGAATCATTGCCGTGGGGGCTGCCAGCTTCCCAAAAAGCTCCACCGCCTGAAAAGTAAAATGTTTCACGTGAAACAAAAGGACAGGATTGAGATTTGAGGAAAGAGAGTTGAGGTCCCGCGGCAACGCCGCAGGTTCGAATGTTGATGGATAGAGTCATTCGAGCGGAGCTTTTAGCTTCTATAGTAAACGACATTAATTACTTTACTTTAAATCAATGCATCTATGTGCTATACTTCAATTGGAGGTACAGTACATATGAACAATC
>NZ_UQKJ01000156.1 GCF_900541605.1 uncultured Dialister sp.
CCAAAATCCGGGGGCCTCACTTTCGGATGTGTCCACTCCTCGGGGTCCATTTTAAAAAGACGGCGCCATTCCTAATTCCTCATTCCTCATTCTTGTTTATTCACCATCCCATGCAAAAATCAATTTCATTTTCCTTATACGTCCATATAGAAAAATTTCATAGTAGCCAATCCAAACAGGTGGAAAATTATCTTTTCTCCGCTTTTCAGACAATATCAGCCTTTTTCGAGATAGTTCAATGGCGAACAGAAAGTAAGCCGATGATAATGACATTTTCTGTCTATTCCCTTTTCCCTCTAATTGGTGTATGATTATCTCCGGCACAAGATATTGTGTATTTGCTCTGCATAAACAACAATATTTAGTATGGTTTGTAAAATACAGAAAAATCAACGCTAATTACGTAGAAATCATAGAAGTACCTTACAGGGGAGTGTTCAATATGGAAAACAGGGACCAGATGAGTGAAATTCACGTCAAAACGAATGTAATCAAGAGAAATGGCCAGGAAGTGTCTTTTGATATTTCCAAGATCATCAATGCCATTGGCAAAGCCAATAAAGAAGTGGAATCCATTCACCAGATGAATGAATTCCAGATCCGCGCTGTGGCAGATATGATTGCAAAAAGGATTGCCTCCTTCCCCCACGCAGTGAATGTGGAAGATATCCAGGATATGGTGGAAAAGGGCATCATGGAAATGCGGGGCTACGAAGTGGCACAGAAGTATGTGCGCTATCGGTATAAGAGAGAAATTTCCCGCAAGAGCAATACCACCGATGACGGCATCCTTTCCCTCATTGACCTTTCCAATGAAGAAGTGAAACAGGAAAACTCCAACAAGAACCCGGTCATCAATTCCACCCAGCGTGACTACATGGCCGGCGAAGTGTCCAAGGACCTCACAAAGCGTCTCCTGCTGCCGGAAGATATTGTCAAAGCCCACGAAGAAGGCATCATCCATTTCCACGATGCCGATTACTTCGCTCAGAGGGAACACAACTGCGACCTCATCAACCTGGAAGATATGCTGCAGAATGGCACCGTCATCAGTCAGACCCTGATCGAGAAACCCCATTCCTTCTTCACCGCCTGCAACGTGACCACCCAGATCGTTGCCCAGGTAGCTTCGAACCAGTACGGCGGCCAGTCCTTTACTCTTGCCCATCTGGCTCCTTTCGTAGATGTAAGCCGCAAGAAGATTACAAAGGAAGTCATGGAAGAACGGAAAGAGACCGGTGAATCCATGGACCCCGGCATCATTGAAAAAATCGTGGAACGGCGGCTGAAGGAAGAAATCAAATCCGGCATCCAGACCATCCAGTACCAGCTCATCACCCTCATGACCTGCAACGGCCAGGCTCCATTCGTCACCATGTTCATGTACCTGGACGAAGTACCGGACGGACAGACCCGGAAAGATCTGGCCATGATTATCGAAGAAGTACTCCGCCAGCGCATGCAGGGCGTGAAGAATGAAAAGGGAGTATGGATTACCCCTGCCTTCCCGAAGCTGATTTACGTGCTGGACGAAGACAATATCCACGACGATTCTCCTTACTACTACCTCACAAAACTGGCTGCGGAATGCACGGCCAAGAGAATGGTACCGGACTACATTTCCGCAAAGATCATGAAACAGATGAAGAACGGCGATGTATACCCCTGCATGGGCTGCCGTTCCTTCCTCACCCCGGATACCGAAGGCCTTGGACCTAAGGGACAGCACAAGTACTACGGCCGCTTCAACCAGGGCGTTGTCACCATTAACCTGGTAGACGTAGCCTGCTCCTCCGGCGGCGATATGGACAAGTTCTGGAAAATCCTGGAAGACCGCCTCGAACTGTGCCATCGGGCTCTCCGCTGCCGCCATGAACGGCTGCTGGGCACCGTATCCGATGTGGCACCGATTCTCTGGCAGTACGGCGCCCTGGCCCGCCTGAAAAAAGGAGAAACCATCGACAAGCTCCTCTTCAATAACTACAGCACCATTTCCCTTGGCTATGCCGGCCTCTATGAAATGTGCGTCCGCATGCTGGGCGTTTCCCATACCACCGAAGAGGGCCGCAAGTTTGCCTTGGCCGTCATGCAGAAGCTGAACGATAAATGTGCAGAATGGAGAAAGAAGGAAAATATTTCCTACTCCGTCTATGGCACCCCCATGGAATCCACTACCTACAAGTTTGCTAAATGCCTGCAGAAGCGGTTCGGCATTATCCCCGGTGTTACCGACAAGAACTACATCACCAACAGCTACCATGTCCATGTAACCGAAAAGATCGATGCTTTCCACAAGCTGAAATTCGAATCTGAATTCCAGAAGCTCTCCCCCGGCGGCGCTATTTCCTACATCGAAGTACCGAACATGCAGACCAATATCCCCGCTGTCCTCACGGTCATGAAGTACATCTATGAAAACATCATGTACGCAGAACTGAACACGAAGAGCGACTACTGCATGGTCTGCGGCTACGACGGCGAAATCAAAATCGTGGAAGATGAAAACGGCAAACTGGTCTGGGAATGCCCGAACTGCGGAAACCGGGACCAGCACAAGATGAGCGTAGCCAGAAGAACCTGCGGCTACATCGGCACCCAGTTCTGGAACCAGGGCCGCACCCAGGAAATCAAAGACAGAGTACTGCACCTGTAATTCTAAAGTCATCTTTACTCCACAGATCATGGCATCAATATGAGCTGTTAATTAGGAATGAGGATTTAGGAATGAAGGAGGGCGGCGCATAAAATTAAAAGCGCCGCCTCTTTTATATGTAAATTCTTACAAATACCAGAAGTTTCTGATACCTATTGCACTGAAACGGCTATACATAAGATTCGCGGCGCTTCTGATTCGTGCGCCGCCATCTCAATTCCTCATTCCTAATTCCTCATTCCTGATTTTATTCCCTAATATTTAAATTCCAACGTCTTTCCAATCGCGGCGAAGCCGCTAAATATATAATCTGCGGCGCTATATGAATTGTGCGCCGCCACTTCCATTCCTCATTCCTAATTCCTCATTCCTAATTAAAAAAGGAGTTTCCATGAAATACGCTAATTTTAAAGAATACGACATCGCCAACGGGCCGGGCATCCGGTTCTCCCTCTTTGTTTCCGGCTGCACCCACCACTGCAAGGGCTGCTTCAATCCGGAGACCTGGGATTTCAACTACGGCAAACCCTTCACGAAGGAAGTGGAAGACTACATCCTGAAGGAAGTGGGCCACGAATTCTACGAAGGCATCACCCTCCTGGGCGGGGAACCTATGGAGCCGGTGAACCAGAAGGGCCTCCTGTCCCTGGTGAAACGATTCAAGGAAATGTACCCCAAAAAGACCCTCTGGTGTTTCACAGGATACCTCTACGACCGGGACCTTCTGGGCCACTTCGCCAAGGTCATGCCGGAAACCATGGAGCTCCTGAAGCGCATCGACGTCCTGGTGGATGGGGAATTCATGCTGGACAAGAAGGATGTGACCCTCCTCTTCAAGGGTTCCTCCAACCAGCGTACCATCGACGTTCCCAAGAGTCTAAAAGCCGGAAAGATCATCACCTGGGACCCCGGAGATACGAGCATGTCGCCGAATTCAAAAATCTGAGCAAGTAAAAAGCACCCCACGGGGTGCTTTTTTAGTGCTGCAGTTTAGCATGCTGACGGGCAGAGTCATTCGCATGAAGCTTCCAGCTTCCAGCTACTAGCCTCCAGGAAAGCTGATTTGCCTGCGGCGCTTTCGACAAATAACCTCCATCGCCTACAGCGCCACCGTCAGACCTCAAAAGAAGGTGCCGGACACTCCCCAACGGGATGAAGAATGCAGTTATGTATCGAAAAAAGCGCCGCAGGCAGTCCAGCCTTCCTAGCTGCTAGAAGCTAAAAGCCAGGGAAGCGCTGATTAATTCGCAGAGTCCGATTATACATGTATTTTCA
>NZ_UQKJ01000157.1 GCF_900541605.1 uncultured Dialister sp.
GACAGGCCCTGCGGGCAAGTGAGATCGAGGCCGAGGTCGAGATCGAGGGACAGGGCCGTAGGCCCTAAAGATCTAGATCTAGATCTAGGTCTAGGTCCAGGTCTAGACCTCCAGCGGCTCTGCCGCGAGTGTGTGGCTGAGCTGCATGGGCACGTATGGGGCTTCTGGCTCCTGGAAATACTCAGCAGTCTGCGGCGCTCCAACGATTCGACGGGAAAACTGTCATGCCGCAGGCTGATCAGTTTCCCTGGCAGCTGGAAGCCCCCACCCGTTCGCATGACATCAAGCCATCCGACCGCGGCGTGGCGGCTCCTTTTGCCATTCCCTTTCTCCCATGGTAGAATAATCATGGATTCTTATGGAGGCGTGTATGAGTGAATTTCTTCCCCATGTATACGGGCAGGAAAAGGTAAAGAAAGAACTCTCCCGACTGCTGGAGGAGGACCGGCTGCCCCATACCCTGATTTTCTACGGAGACGAGGGGCTGGGGAAGACTACGGCGGCCCTGGACCTGGCGGCGGCGCTGGCGGGGACGGGGGAGGATCTCCCGGCGGCGGTGGAAGCGGTGCCGGAGGAGGAGTGGAAGAAGATGCCCGCCCTCACCCTGGCAGGGGAGCGGGTATGGTATCTCTATCCCCAGGGCATGGAGCTGAAGATCGAGCAGTTCCGGGTATTCCTTACGGCCATGGCTTCTTTTGATGAGAAGCCCCATGTGTGCATTATCGATGAGGCCCAGACCATGATGGAGCCTGTGGCCAATTCCCTCCTGAAGACCCTGGAGGAGCCGGAAGGAAATATCCATTTCATCCTCATCACCCATGACCTGGATGCCCTGCTTCCCACCATCGTTTCCCGGGGGGAACGGTTCGGCTTTTATCCCCTTTCCCGGAAAGATTACCATGACCTCATTTCAGCGTATCCGAAGAAATTTACATTTCCCCGGGGTATGGCGGAGGACGACCTTTTCCAGATGTCCGAGGGAAATCCGGGGATTACCCTGGAGGTCTGCGATGAGAAGGGGAGCGCCCAGCCCGGCAGCGCCATGGATTTCTGGGAAATCATGACTGACGGCGTGGCTCCCTTTGCCCGGGAAAGTACGGTGGTCTTCAAAGACTGGAAGGATTTCCTGAAGATGATCCGCTGGATTTCCCTGGTGGGCCGGGATATTATGGTGCTGGCGGAGACCGGGGATTCGTCCCTGGTGCGGTGCCGCTCCATAGCTGCCAGGGAGGCAGCCGTCGCGCCCCGTTGGGGAGAGGGCCGGGGGGAAGAGGCTGTGAAAGTGCTGAAGACCGCGGAAACCGCTGTTTCCCGGTATATCAATATAAAGAATGTATGGGACATGGTTCTCATTGAATTAGAAAAACTGCAGAAAGGCGAAAAGACATGGAACAGGTAATCGGTGTCCGCTTTAAGCCGGCCGGTAAAATTTATTATTTTGATTCCAACAACCTCGACATCCATCTGGATGACGGGGTCATTGTGGAAACGTCCCGGGGCAAGGAATACGGGTATGCCGTCCTTTTCCCGAAGAACCCGAAAATCGAGGGCGATGATCCCTTAAAGCCCATCATCCGGAAGGCCACCATGAAGGATATGGCACAGCTGGAGCGGAATAAGGAACGGGAGAAGTCGGCCTTCGGTATCTGCCTGAAGAAAATCGAGAAGTACAAAATCCCCATGAAGCTGCTCCGGGTGGAGTATACCTTTGACCGGAATAAGATCGTCTTCTTCTTCACTTCTGAAGGCCGGGTGGATTTCCGGGAACTGGTGAAGGACCTGGCTTCCGTTTTCCATACCCGCATCGAGCTCCGGCAGGTGGGGGTACGGGATGAGGCGAAGCAGGTATCCGGCATCGGCTCCTGCGGACGGCCCCTCTGCTGCGCTACGTTCCTCGGGGAATTTGCGCCGGTTTCCATCAAGATGGCGAAGAACCAGGGCCTTTCCCTGAATCCTTCGAAGATTTCCGGCGTCTGCGGCCGTCTCATGTGCTGTCTGCGCTATGAAAATGACCAGTACGAAGGGGACACGAAGAAAAAGCGGTGCTGCATGGACCGGAAGAAGGGACCCCTTTTCCGGGTGGGCATGAAGGTGGTCACCGAAGAAGGCAGCGGCCAGGTCATTTACGTGAACAGCCAGAAGCACACGGTGAAGGTGCAGCTGGAAGGACAGAAGACGAAGATTTTCCCCTGGGATGAAGTGGAGAAGGAAGAGAATGGCTGATTGGCAGCTGAAGGAAGGGGAGCGGCTGGACGACCTCGTGCGGGATGGGATGAAGCTCATCCAGCGGCCGGACCAGTTCTGCTTCTCCGTGGATTCGGTGTTGCTGGCCCATTACCCCGCCATCCGGCCGAAAGAGCGGATCGCGGACCTGGGCACCGGCACCGGGGTTATCGCCCTCCTCATGTCCGCCCTGGGGGGCCGGGATATTACGGCCTTCGAGGTGAATCCGGTGATGGCGGACCTGGCGCGCCGCAATGTGGCAGGAAACCATAGGGAAGATGTGATTTCCGTGGTGGAAGGGGACTACCGGGAGGCAAAGAAGGCCTTCCCTTCGGGGTCCTTTTCCCTGGTGGTGGTGAACCCGCCGTACCGGGAAGTGGGCAGCGGGAAAATGAGCGGCATGAAGGGCGTGGCCAGCGCCAGCTACGAGCTGAATGCCACGCTGGAAGAAGTATTTCACACGAGCCGGTATCTTTTAAAATATGGCGGACGGCTGGCCATGGTGCATCGGGCCGACCGGACGGCGGACCTCATCGCTTTGGGGAGAAAGTATGGCATGGAACCAAAGAGGATGCGGTTTATTTATGCCCGGAAAGGGCACACGGCGGTCAGGGTGCTCATGGAATGGAAATACGGCGGCCACCCGGAGCTTACGGTGGAGCCGCCGCTGCTCCTGCACAATGATGACGGTTCTTATACCGACGAAGTCCTGGCCATCTACGGGAAGGAGACACCATGAAGGAACTGACAGCAGGTACTCTGTACCTGGTACCGACACCTATAGGAAACCTGTCGGACATTACGGAAAGGGCTGTGGAAATCCTGAAGCAGGCGGATATCATCGCCTGCGAAGACACAAGGCACACGAGGATCCTCCTGGACCATCTGGGCATCGGGGGCCATGTGGTGTCCTACCATGAACACAATAAAAAAGAGGCGGGACCGAAGCTTATTGAAGAACTGGAAGCAGGAAAGACGGTGGCCCAGGTCAGCGATGCCGGTATGCCGGTGATTTCGGACCCCGGGGCGGATCTGGTCCGTCTCGCCATTGCGGCGGACATCCCCATCGTCCCCCTGCCGGGACCCAACGCGGCCCTGACGGCCCTGGTGGCATCGGGCCTGGATGCCAGGCAGTTCGTATTCGTAGGATTCCTGCCGAAAATCACGGCGAAGCGGAAGAAACTCTTAGGGGACCTGGAGAAGGTGCCCTTTACCCTCATCTTTTACGAGGCGCCCCATCGGATCAAAGAGACCATGGACACCCTCATTAAAGCCCTGGGGGACCGGAAAGCGGTCACCGCCCGGGAGCTCACAAAGAAATTTGAAACATTCAACCGGGGCACCCTCACATCCCTTCGGGAAGGCATGGACATAGAAGACCCGAGAGGGGAATACGTGATCCTTGTGGAAGGATGGAACCATGACATGGCGGCAGAAGAAGACAGCGCCACCAGCTGGCAGGAAAAGGCCCTGGAACTGGCAAAGACCATGCCCGCCAAAGAAGCGGCCCGGGAAATCGCCACTGCCTTCCATATGGGAAGGCGAGAGGTGTACCAGTTTTTAATTAAGAATTGAGATTTGAGTGAAGAGAATTGAGGTCTAGGGAAGCGCTGATTAATTCGCAGAGTCAGATTTCATTCTTGGATTTTTATGCACTGCTTCGTCATAACTCGGCCAAGAATAAAAGGAAGGCGCTT
>NZ_UQKJ01000158.1 GCF_900541605.1 uncultured Dialister sp.
CTCATTTGCGAGCATAGCCTGCCCATTAAGCGAGCACCTTAGAGCCCGGCCGAAGGGTTTCCATCTCCAAGGGGGGCACGCTCTTATGGCTATTCTCGATATATGTGGTAATCCCAAAGCATGCAGGCCCTTGGAGAAGGGCCGCGCCAAAGGCGCAGGATAGATTGACAGGATAAGACGGCGAAGCCGCGGGGTCTCAATTCTCTTTACTCAATTCTCAATTCTCTCCCTTTCCCACAGAAAAAGGCCGTGAATGGATGAACCATTTCACAGCCCTTGTCAGTCAAGCGATGGGCCGGCAGGAGAAACCAGCTGTCGATGGAATCCGCATGGATCCGAAGCTGGCTCACAAATCCGGTTTCTTCGTCAGTCTCACTGCCTATCTCCAGAGTGCCTGTAACGGTGATGGGGGTATCGTAAGGGAGTGCGGTAATGGGGTCGTCTACTTTGACAACGATGATGTTATCAGGCCAGTCTGCGTCACTGGAACAGAAGGGGCAGACAGACATAGGGACTTCAGTGAGCACGAAGAAATGTATGGTCGGCGTCAGTGGCGGGGCCATGTAGCCCGAGATGGTCACTGTGCCGCCTTCAAGACTCTGCACCTTGTCCGAGAAGGCGAGGCCATCGGCGGAGTAGGAGGAATAAATTTCATCAAACGATAATTCTTCCGCCTCTGCAGCCGGAGCCGCTGCCAGGAACAGGGATAGAATCATAAAGGAAATCAAAAGTAATCGTTTCATCAATCATATGTCCTTGGAGGTATGGAAAGTGGGAGTAACCTCCCCCATCTATGGGGGAGGTCACCGGTTCAGGGATCTCCCTTCCATTTCCTTACTTCTTATTTTTTGTAGCGTCGATGCCGAGGGCTCTCATCATACCGAAGAAGACTTCCGTATTATCCATGGTGCCATGGAAGTATTCAGAGCCAGGGCCGCCGGCATTCAGGAGAATATCATCGGCGGAATGGCATTCCTGGGGATCGTCCTTCGGAGTGTTGGCCGGCATCAGTTCAGCCGGGTCGCCAGGATGGATACGAGCCGGATTTGCTTTGGAGGAAGCATGGGATACCTGATGGTATTCTACGTTGTCCCCGTTCTTTACCGCTTCTTCCTTGGTCTCCGTTACAGCCAGGGCCGGCGGAGTCGGGGTCTTCATGAAGTGGTAGTTTTCATAGTATTCCGGATGGTTAGCGTACTGGACAGCCAGGGTCACATCGGGATCCGGGTTATCCGGGAATCCATCGTGGTCGGCATCCTTGAATGTCGGGAAAATAGAGTTTGCATAGACCCGAACTGCTTCGGTGCCCTTCTTGCCATCCCGTTCATGGTAGGTGCCGCTGATGGAGATGCCGTGTGCATGGTCGGCGAGGACGATGATCAGTGTATTGTCGCCATGTTCCTTTGCCCACTTTTCAGCGTATTCGATGGACTTATCGAATTCGATGGTATCGTAGGCTGCACGCTGCCAGTCCATGACGTGGAGCTGTTTATCGATGGAAGCCCCTTCAATCATGGCGAAGAAGCCGTTCGGGTTCTTGGAGAGGATGTCCAGGGACTTTTTGGTCATATTCATCAGGTTCGGCTGGTCCGTGAAGCCTTTCAGGACCTTCGGGTTCTTCAGCATTTCACGGTCGATGTACACGTTCATGGTGCCCGTATGGAAGAGGCCCAGGAGCGGCTTGTTGTCCGGAGCAGCCATCATTTCCTTGGAAGTGGAAGCGAAGGTGTAGCCCAGGTTCTTGAAATCCTGGATAATGTTGTCGTTATCTTTTCTCTTGGATCCGGGAACAGACTTCGGCAGGTAACGGGCAGAGCCGCCACCCATGATAACGTCCGGGCGATGGTAAGCGTCCAGGTAGCTCTTAGCCAGGAAATCCTGGTTGGCTCTCCGGCGGGTATGGCCGATCATGGCTGCCGGGGTAGCATCGGTGGATTCCGCTTGGGTAATGATGCCGACGGACATGCCTCTCGTTCTCTTGACGATTTCGGAAATGTTTTCTACCTTCGGATCATCGAAGGGATCCTTCGTGGAGTCTTCATAGACGCCCATGGCATTGACCACGGACTTGTGGCCTGTGGCATAGGCGGATGCGGAGTTCGCACTGTCGGTGACCAGGGAATCGTAACCGGAAGTGGTGATGACCGCATTGTGGTCCAGTTTTTCCATAGCCAGCAGGTCATTGTACTTGCCGTTTGTCATACCCTTGGAAAGGATACGGGCAATTTCACGAGCCTGGAGGGACATGCCATCGCCTACGAAGAGGATGACGTTCTTTGCCTTCTTCACAGCTGCTTCATGGACTACATTGTAGCCGGCGGTGGCTTTGGACACGCCGAGGCTGTCCTTTGCGTTGACCGTTACTTCCACCTTGCCGGTCTTGGCAAAGTCCACATCATCGATGCGGTAGGAAGTCACACCGTTTCCGAGATCCTTGGTGACTGCCTTCTTGCCGAAGAACTTTTCTGCCGGTACACCGTTCACCTGTACGTCCACGGACTGCAGGTTCTTGGCATTGGACACTTCCACATCGAAATCAAAACGGGCGCCTGCCCAGAACTTGGCCGTATCTACCGGAAGAATCCGGATATCCGATGCCTGAGAAGGAAATGCCCCTCCAAGGAGGGCACCTCCTGCCAGTACTGCGCAAACAGCCGCTTTCATCCATGCTTTTTTCATACCTCTGCTCCTTCCCTTGGAAAGCACCATACCATGACCGTGCTCTCCCGATGAATCTTATTCATCACTTCTTTTATTGTTGTTCTGAGTTCCATGATAAAGAAAAAATGCAACGGTTCTGACAGGGCTTTGTATGAGAAAGGCAAAATGAAAATTAGAAATAAAATAAAAGTCCAACATTTTTGACGAAATGTGGACTTTTGTAAATAGATTGAAAAAACAGAATTGAGATTTGAGGTTTGAGAATTGAGGTCCCGCAGCTGCGCCGCGGAACCTGTCTGACGTCTGCCTTCCTTTCAGAATCCGGCTGACGATAAACGATGATAGTCATTTCGAGCGGTGTGAGCATGCCCTATGACTCTGCAGACAAGAATCGCTACAGCTGCGATGAGCCGAGAAATCTTTCTCGTGGTCGGGAATACAAGTCTTTTCAACCCCTCTCCGCCCTGGCGCACTTCGTGCCTGGGGGGGAGGCTTGGGTAGAGTCATTTCCACGTTTTGGGGATAGAGTCATCAGGATTCCAACGGCGGCGTAGCTACTCTCCCATCAATCCATCCTGCGGCTTTGCCGCGGGCCTTCTCTAAGGGCCTGCACAATAGGGAAAGATTTGAGAGTTGAGGTTCAGCGTCAGAGCCGCAAAAGGCTGCATGCTTATTGGTTATCTCATAATTGAAAAATAACCGTAAGCGAGTGCCCCCTTAGAGAAGGGGGCAGGCCAAAGGCCAGGGGATGGATCCGCCTCGCAGAGGCGGGTTCTGCGAAGCAGACGGAGGTTAGCCATTGGACGCGCCGCAGGCTGGACCGGTCTGACATCTGACCGTCTGGCCATCTGATGTTCCCGCCCCAAACGACACTATCCACACCCCACCCGCAGGCCTGACTGACGCTAAACGATGACCGTCATTTCGAGCGGTGTGAACATGCCCTATGACTCTGCAGTCAAGAATCGCTACAGCTGCGATGAGCCGAGAAATCTTTCTGGTGGTCGGGAATACAGGGCTTTTCAACAGCCTTCCTTCTGCAGTGAATCAGTGGCTGGTGGCTGGTGGCTGGTATCTGGGTGGTCAGCTCAAGTCTCAAGGCTAAAGGTTCAAGGCCCCACTCCCAGTGACTCCAACCGTCCCCACCTCGCGCCGCAGGCTGGACCTCAACTCTCAAATCTCAACTCTCAACTCTAAAAAAAGAGAAACCCACCAGCTTAGCTGGTGGTTCTTCTTTTGCGGCCCAAAGGGC
>NZ_UQKJ01000159.1 GCF_900541605.1 uncultured Dialister sp.
CAGGTCCTATGCAGGACCCGCACACTTTTACTGCACATTAAAGCGCCTTCCTTTCAGGGCCCGGCCGACCGGGGAATGGGTAGTGTCAGATAGTACGGCAGAGCCGCAGACCGATTATCGGTAGGAAGCGCCGCAGGCCGTTGAGCTTTCCTAAATGCCAGCAGCTAACAGCTAAAAGCCCCGCCCGTTCGCATGTCGTCCTATCCTACGATATCCGGCCCGAAGGGCCTGTCCAGCTCAAAGCTCAAGGCTGAAGGCTCAAGGCCCTGTCGGTGCGGACGGGGGCCAGCCGGATAGCGCCGCAGGCCGTTGGGCTTTCCTGACAGCCAGCAGCTAACAGCTAAAAGCCCCACCCGTCCGCACGGCACTTTTTCATATGATACTCCCCGCACCGGGGTCCATTCCTTATGGCACTCACATGCTGATTATGTTATTATTTAAAGGTAGTATTGCCAGAAACCATTAGAAATGAAGGTGATGAAAGGGCATGAAAAATAAGATATTTCTTGTTCTTGGCGGAGCCAGAAGTGGCAAGAGTGAATTCGCAGAGAAGCTGATGTATCATTCCACAGGGAAAAGGAAGGGATACATCGCCACGTCCCAGATTCTGGATGATGAGATGCGGTACCGGGTCATCCTTCACAGGCAGCGGCGCCCGGCGGACTGGAAGACCTTCGAGGTTATGCATGAGGCAGGAAATTCCATGGAAGCCATCCTTTCCGAGGCGGATTCCATTCTTTTCGACTGCATTACCATGTATGTGAATAACATCCTCATGGACCACATGAAGGGAATCACCGTGGAGACTTTGGGGGTATCGGACCTCACGACTCTCCAGACCAGTCTCGAGAAGGATCTGGACCTTATGTTTGACAATATTGAAAAGGCCAGTGGCAAGGAAATCATTTTCGTTTCCGATGAACTGGGCATGGGTATCGTCCCGGCCAATGCCATGAGCCGTGCATACAGGGATCTTGTGGGCCTGGCAAACCAGTACGTTGCCAAAAGGGCAGACAAGGTCTATCTTTCCATTGCAGGAATCACCATGGAGCTCAAAGAAAGAGGAGTGGAGCTATAATGACAAAGATTGCTAAGCGCGTAATGTTTCAGGGAACCAGTTCCCATGTAGGCAAGAGTATCCTCACCACCGCATTCTGCCGGATCCTTTCCCAGGATGGCTACAAGACGGCCCCCTTCAAGGCCCAGAATATGGCGCTGAATTCCTACGTCACCCTGTCGGGCGGTGAAATCGGCCGGTCCACAGTAGCCCAGGCGGAAGCTGCGGGGACCCTTCCTATTGTGCAGATGAATCCGGTGCTCCTGAAGCCCACCGGCAATTCCTGCTCCCAGGTCATTCTCCTCGGCCAGTCCGTAGGCAATTACAGCGCTTCTGAATACCAGAACAGCTACAGCCAGCGGGCCTGGGATACGGTGAAGCAGAGCCTGGACTACATGGAAACCCATTTCGATGCTCTCGTCATCGAAGGGGCCGGCAGCCCGGCGGAAGTGAACCTCAAAAAGAATGATATCGTGAACATGCGGATTGCAAAGGAATGCCATTCTCCGGTATTCCTTATCGCCGATATCGACCGGGGCGGCGCCCTGGCTTCCATCGTGGGGACACTGGAACTTTTGGAACCGGAAGAACGGGCTCTTGTGAAGGGCCTTGTAATCAACAAGTTCCGGGGCGATATTTCCCTTCTGGAACCGGCTCTTACGTTCCTGAAAGAAAAGACGGGAATCCCGGTGCTCGGGGTCATTCCGTACCTGGATAAGCTGGGTATCGACGATGAGGACTCCGTTTCCCTCCAGGACCTGCCCAGCGATCATGTGATGCGGGATATCCACATCGCCGTCATGCAGACACCGAAGATTTCCAACTTCACGGACTTTGATGCCCTGAACCATGAACCGGACGTGAACGTGCGGTTCGTGCAGCAGGGGGACATGATCGGGGATCCGGACCTCATTCTTCTCCCCGGCAGCAAGAACACCACGGAAGACCTGCTCTACCTGAAGCGGCAGGGATACGCCAGGGAAATCCAGGAAATGGCAGCCAAAGGGGTACCGGTCATCGGTATCTGCGGCGGTTTCCAGATGCTGGGCGAAAAGGTATGCGATCCGCTCCATGTGGAAAGTACGAATGATGAAGTGGATGGTCTCGGCCTTCTGCCTTATACCACTTCCATGCACGGCAAGAAGAATACGTACCAGGTCACCTTCGACTGCGACGACCTGCCCTTCCTGGGCATGAAATTCTCCGGCAAAGGACTTCGGGGCTACGAAATCCACATGGGTGAGACCACCCTTACGAAACCGGCACAGTCCCTGTTCCACATTGTCCAGAGAAGCGAAAACAAAGTGGACCTCCGGGATGGCTATATCAATGAAAAACGGAATGTCTTCGGCACTTACTGCCATGGACTCTTCGATAACGACGACCTCCGCCGGGCAGTGATCAACGCTCTCCGCCGCCGGAAGGGACTCAAAGACCTGCCGGTACAGTTCAAGTACCGGGAATACAAGGAGTCCGAATTTGACCGGCTCGCAAAGACCGTCAGAAGCCATTTCGACATGGATGCGTTCTATAAGATTCTGGAGAATGAATAATTGGACGGCTTACTGTATTCTTCCTTTTACGCACTGATCCCCATTGCGGCGCTGGTTATCGATACCATCTACGGGGACCCTCGGAGCGACTGGCATCCGGTGGTGCTCATAGGGAAGCTCATTTCCTTCTACGAGAATAAGCTCTATCCGGAGCCGAAGACCTCCAACGGCAACATGTTCCTCCGGGGCATGGTGACGGTGCTGCTGGTGCTCCTGACGGTGGGGCTCATTACGGGGCTCCTCGTATGGCTTTCCGTGAAAGGGGGCATCCTCTTTTACGCAGCCATGGGAGCGGTGATCCTGTATTTCACCATCACCCCCAGGGCCCTTTGCCGGGACGGCATGGAAATCTACCACCTTCTGAAGGCAGGGGACATCGTGGCCGCCCGGAAACGGCTGAGCTGGATCGTGGGCCGGGATACGGAGAATCTGGATGAAAGCGACATCGCTCGGGGCACTGTGGAAACCATTGCGGAAAATACGACGGATGGCATCATTTCGCCGCTTTTCTGGTTTCTCCTCTTCGGGCCGGTGGGGGCCATGGTGTACCGCGCAGGAAATACCATGGACTCCATGCTGGGCTACAAAAACGACCGGTACCTGTACTTCGGCCGCTTCGCAGCCCGCCTGGATGATGTATTGAACTACATCCCCGCCCGCATTACCTTCCTCCTCTTCGTAGCCTCTGCGGCCATCCTGAAGCTGGACTGGAAAAACGCAAAGAAAATCGGCCTCCGGGATGCGCCGAAGCATCCGTCTCCCAATGGGGGCTACGCTGAAGCCACCGTGGCCGGCGCCATGCACGTGCGGCTTGGCGGTTATAACTACTACGAAGGAAAACCGGAATTCCGGGAGTACATGGGAGATCCCGATACTCCCCTGAAGGCGGACCACATCAAACAGGCAATCTATATGATGTACGGCGCCACCATCCTCTTCGTGGTGCTGGAATCGGTGCTGATCTTCTTCCTGTGGTGATGGGAGAGATTTGAGATTTGAGAGTTGAGATCCAGCGCCTCTGGCGCGGGTCGTCTGGCCTGAAAGGAAGGCACTTTTATGGGCCTGCATGGTTAGGATTATCTCACATTGAACGTTTACCTTTATTAAGATTACCGTCAAAAGCGTGCCCCCTTAGAGAAGGGGGCAGCCCAAAGGGCAGGGGATGGATCCGCCTCGAAGAGGCGGCTTCTGCGAAGCAGATGATGAGGCTTGTATGGTAATCAGACATTTAAGGAAGCGCTGATTAATTCGCAGAGTCCGATTATACATGTATTTTCATGC
>NZ_UQKJ01000160.1 GCF_900541605.1 uncultured Dialister sp.
TGCATGAAAATACATGTATAATCGGACTCTGCGAATTAATCAGCGCTTCCCTAGCTTCTAGCTGTTAGCAGCTAGGAAAGCTGATCCGCCTGCGGCGCTTTTCCCTGGATATTTCCGCCAGTCATTCGTGCCGTAGGCTGTAGAGCTTTCCTAGAAGCTAGAGGCTAGTAGCTAGAAGCCCCGCACGAATGACTCTATTCATCAGACAGCTCGACAAACCGCAATAGTCCTTCCTTGACCGCAAGTCACCGGTGTGGTAAAATGACGCCAAATGAACAGGGCTGGTTTGGAGCTCGCTGGATTCAGCAAAATCAACGCTTTGCCGTTTTGGCATGGCGTTTTTTATTTTTCTGAGGTGATTCTATGAAAACATGGAAAAAATTATGTCTTGCTTCTCTCATGGGGACTTCCCTTTTCCTGGGGGCCCTGCCCGTGGAGACCGGAGCCTACTCTTCTTCTGAAGGGATCCAATCGGTGACGGGAGTGGCGAAGGTCTATGGAGACGGAGAAAAGACGGCGTCCTCCATTCTGGCATATCCGGAAAAACTGGTGCCCGGCTCTATTTCCACCGATACCTTTGAAGTTCCGGGAAAGACCATTGAGAAGGCCTGGGTCAGTGATGAGGCTTCTGCGGCAGGAAGGGAAATGGCTGGACCCTACGTGGTGCTCCAATTCAAATACAGCAATGAATCTTTCTTTGGGAATCTTTCTTCCCGGGCAAAGAAGGATAACGATAACGGAAATGGACCCAAAGGCGGAGCTCCGGGAGGGGATGCTCCCATGCATTCCAATCGGGTGGCTCCGGACCTTTCTATTTCTGTAAAGCAGAAGGGGTATATCCTTTCACCGAAGGATAATCTGTATACACCGGGAGAATTTGTGAAGGCATCGAAAGTGGAAGAGCCCATGCTGGATTCTTTCAAACAGTATGTATATAAGGATCCTTCTACCGGCTATTCCATGCCCTATAACCTGTACCTGCCCAAAAACTATGACCCCGCGAAAAAATATCCCCTGGTGGTCTTTATCGGTGATGCCAGTGTGGATACGAACGATCCTAAGACCTCCCTGTACCAGGGAAATGGCGGCACCATCTGGGCAGAACCGGAGGAACAGGCAAAGCATGAATGCATTATCCTTATTCCCCATTACACCGATAACCTCATCAATGAGATCGGCATGATGACCACCGATTCCAATACCTGGACTCCGGGACTTACCCTGACGTCAGATCTCATTTTTGACGTATCGAAGAAATACGCTGTAGATACGGATCGCATCTACGGCATGGGCCAGTCCCAGGGAGGCATGGCTAATATTGCCATCAGTGATAAATACCCCGATTTCTTTGCAGCCCAGCTTCTGGTGGCCTGCCAGTGGAATGTGGACGAAATGAAGGCCATGAAGGATAAAAAATTGTGGATCATCGTGTCAGAGGGGGATAACAAGGCCTATCCCGGTATGAGCTCCGCCGTATCTCTCTGGAAGTCCCTGGGCACGAAGGTGGCGGAAGACGGCACCTTCTGGGATACCAAGGGACCCTGGGCTGACCTGGAAACGAAGGCAAAGGCGTTAAAAGATACGGGGTATCCCATGCATTTCACGGTCTTTAAAGATGGTAACCACATGTATACCTGGTCCGTGGCCTACAACCTGGAAACCGTCAGGGACTGGCTCTTTGAACAGAAGAAGGAGGAAAACAAATGAAAAAGAGGATTGCACTTGTGGCTGCTGCCGCCCTTTTCGGTTCTTTCTTTTTCGTCCTGCCGGAAGGAGTATCTGCCGATATACCAACGGTACCGGCAGCCCATGTGCCCCGTTCTCTCCTGGACAGGGAGATTCTGGATAAAGGCGTCGAAGCTTACCGGCAGGGTGACTATGAAAAAGCACTGCCCTATTTCTACGAATCGGACCGCATGGGCCACATGAAGGCGGCCCGGTATATCGGGCTCTGTTATGAAAACGGACAAGGCCTGCCCCAAAATTATGGGGAAGCCAGGAAATAGTATGAAAAAGCAGCCCAAAAGGGAGATGTGACATCCATGTACCGGCTGGGCCGGATGTATGAAAAAGGGGAAGGCATGCCGGTGGACTATGCAAAGGCCGCCTACTGGTATGGGAAATCCGCTGACCGCACTGATTTCATCGGGGACGAATTCCTTTTTGATAATAAAATTGTGCTCAATATTACGCTTCCGGAATTTGCTGAAAATATGGAACATCTGGAAAAAGTGCGCTCCTCCTTCGATACCCTGTACGGCGGCCCGGGAAAAAAGGATGGGTCCGTTTTCGACAGGTATTATGAAGCGGCCATCCATGGCATCCTGCCGGATCTTGCCTGTGAACCATCAAAGACTTCCGGCCATGGCCCCCAAAAGGCGGCCGCAGATGCGTCGGGTACGATTATCTATGACCGCGGCGCCGTACGGCCGGGGGATAGTGCAGCCGTTAATCTGGAAAAAACGCTTCCCGGAGACAGGGAGACCTACACCTGGAATGGCTTCACCGTAGATTTCCCGAAGCAGGATACATAAGCAGCCGGGAAATAGCGATATTTCAGTTTGTCGAGCTGTTGAGCGGCGCTGATGGATAGAGTCATTCGTGCAGGGCTTCTAGCTGCTAGAAGCTAGTTGCCCCGTGCGAGTGACTCTATACGCCAGCACCGAATACCAACAGCTCGACAAACCGCAATTGGCATGACGTCCTTCTTTACCGTATAATAGAGAAAACAAACTGTATGACCAAGGAGGACAGTATGATGAAAAAAGCATTGATATCCGCAGCCCTATTTTCCATCCTTCTCACCGCCGGTGCATCGGCTAACTGGGCCGCCGGGGACAGTACCATCCTGGCCGTCAACCAGGGAGAAGCAGCCTTTCATACATCCCTGTCATCGGAGCAGCGGCTTGACGTAGGAATGACATCCGGCGAAACCGGAAGCGCCGATCTGATATTTTCCGTGGGGGAGTCGGGCAATAAACTGACCCTTTCCTCCCTTCCTGTCAAAGTCACATCCGGTACCAGCAGCGACGGACATGGTTACACCGATGCAAAACTTACCATCACGCCGCTTATCAATACGGATACGGGGAGAAGATATTATCTGGTGGAAACTGGAACCCCCGCAGGAACACAGATCATTTCCTACAGTAAGGGAAATTTCACGTCCCTCTTTACGGCGTCTTCCCTAAAGGATACTGCCGACAGCGCATCCTTTGAGGTGGGTAAAAAAGAACTGCTTCTCCACCTGACAGCGGGAGGGACGAAGGAGGACTATGTCCTGAAGTACGACAGTAAGACAAATACCTTTACCGGGACCCTCAAGTCCTGAAAGAAAATCATAAAGTGCTCCATGGGGGGGCACTTTTTTTATGGAAAAGAAAAAATTGTAAAGTCAGTTGAAGATAGTCTGAAAAAGTTTATATGCATCTATTTTATGCCCGAGGAAAGAGACAAGTATGAGATTTGACAGTAAAATCAGGTAAAAAAAGTAATAAAAGATACAATATATAAATCCATTCAAAAGAAAAAGCACACACTATTTACACACGTAAAGTGTACTTTAGAATTAACAGCAGCCTGAAAAACGGAAAGCGGGGTCATTACAGGATTTGACACAAAACTGACAGGTTGTTATAATAACATACGCTTGAACTTGAGAGCGGCCGGTAAGAAATTACAGGGAGTTGACAAGGTAAAGCAAACGTGATATTATCTAAAAGCTGTCACATGGCAGCCCACGAAAGTTCTTGAAAATCCCTTGAAAAAAGGATTTGACAAAAACGAAAAGTCGTGGTAAGATGATCAAGTCGCTTGAAGAGCGATGATTCTTTGAAAACTGAACAGTACAGCGAACGA
>NZ_UQKJ01000161.1 GCF_900541605.1 uncultured Dialister sp.
CTGGGTGCCTGGGGCTGCGGCGTCTTCCTCCACAATCCCCAAGATGTGGCCCGGGAATTTTACGAAATCCTAGTGGAGAGGAACTTCCGCCGCCACTTCGACCATATTATCTTCGCCATCTACGGCAGCCGGGAAAATTTTGAAGCCTTTGAACACCAATTCTGCAGCAGGGCAGCACAACATAAAATTTGAGACAAAATACCTTCCGCATAACCCGGATTTCAGGAAAGCAGCCCTGCACCGTAATGGAAGGGAACCTGCCCCACATGGAACCCCCACTTTTTCATGAACCGGGTAAAGAAAATTTCAATAGCCCCAGGTACCCACGGCCGCCGCACTTTTTACCCTTCTTCACCCAAAAGGATAACAATTCCCTTTAATTTTTGTCCAAATGATGTATAATAAAGACAGGTTATGGTGAAAAGTATATTTTCCCATGCTGTGACTGGGCTTCTCTTCCCGGCTGCAGCAGCAGGCCCATCCACTTCCCTGCCGGTGTTGTCGTCCGGTATCCGAAATGGCTGGTCCCTCCTGTATGCACGCAGAAAAGCAGCCAATGAGGCTTGTCCTCCGAGATATCGACTGTGAGGTTCCCGGATGGATTCCAACCGCTCTGCCATGCGCAGGCTGGAGGGGTGGTGGTTTGGAAATCATTCGTGGAATCTGCCGTTTGAAAAATCGTTTGACTGTTACAGGATTTTTTAACGGAGCCCTTTTTTCAGAAGGTAAAGGAAAAGCATTCCTTCCACATTTCCCTTTCCGGAAGGTCCCAAAGTCAGGGGTCCAGGGAAAAGGAAAAAGAAGAAATCCGCTTTTGCAGCAGGTGGCATTGATTCCTTTATCCCGCACGATGTCAGTGTTTCTGCAGAAAGGACAAATTCAGCTGGCCAATATGTTTTCCCGGAAACCAGGCTGCCGGTGCAGCAGCTGCAGGACAGGGATGTTTCCTCCTTTCCTGATTCTGCCGGGTTTTCCCGTGCACCTTCTCATAGATGCATACATGATGCGCCTATGACTAGACTATTCCGAAACTCCAAAAATAGGAACCCCTTCACCGGCTGCCATCCGGTGAAGGGGTTTTAACGTGCCGCAAAGAAAAGCGGTCAGCGATTCAGTTTTTCCAGATCCATCATGGCCTTGTACACCATGTCAAAGGTAATATCATAGGGCTTTACCCGCATATCCTTCGTGTGCAGGCAGTTCTGTACCAGTTCATCCGGATGGGCCGGATCGATACCGATATCCGCCAGACAGTGGGGCAGGTCGATGGATTTTGCAAAATTGTAAATCTTATCCCGCTCCTCCAGCTGTCCATCCATGGTCAGCATGACCTGGAGCCCATAGTTTACTACGGCGCCATGAAGATGGGTTCCCTTATGGGGCGTCCTGGTATGGCTGTTGTAGATGGCATGGGCCAGGCTGGAGTCCAGATCATCCTCAATGCATACAGAGGCCATACCCGGCGCTACAATAATCGAAAGGATGGCCGGTTCCAGGGCTTCATTGACTTCCTGCCGGTCCACCGCTTCCAATGCTTTCTTTCCGTATTTCAGAATACCTGCCGCCACGTTCTGGGCATTCCGGACGCCCGTCTGCTGAACCCAGGTTAGTTCCATACCCCGGGCAGAAAAAGGTACTTCATACTGTTTGGCCAGAGCATCGCCAAGACCTGCCCAGAAATATTCCCGGGGCGAATGGGCGATAACATCGGTGTTGATAAATGTGTGGTACGCATTGCGGTCTCGATAAATGGATCCCCTGAAGCTGTGGTCCGGATTGTACATGATGCATACCGCCGTGACGGAGGCACAATTCGATGCCAGGGTAGGGAATGTGAAAATAGGCTTCTTCAGAAGATGGCTGGCCCATTTGGCAGTATCCGTAGCCCGTCCTCCGCCAACAGCAAAAATCATGTCTGCCTTTTGGATTTCCGGAATCTTCGTCAGGGCTTCTGCGTTTTCAAAAGTCGCATCATCGCCGTAGAGAAAAGATCCCAGAATATCAATATGTCCTTCACAGGCCCTGCGGATGAGGGGTTCCGCAGCAGCCCGGGACTTATTGCCGCCTACGATGACAGCAGTATGTCCATAGTCGCCGCAGATGGAGGGAATCGCATCATAGGCATCGACGCCTATGGTAAAGTGTGGAAAAAATGTGCTCTTCATACATGGCTCCTTTGGTTCGAATTCATAAGTTACCGATGGCGCTATTATACGACCGATAGAAGCGGGATGCAAGGAAAACAGGATGTCCACCAGCCAGATTCGGATTTATCAGCGTTTCCTGTTTTCAGACAGGGCCCCCTGCACGGCCGGCTGGGCCGGACAGATTTAAAATCCTCCCCTATGACCTCTCTCCCACCTATGGCCTCTCTCCCATTCATCTTTCTTTTTTACAGGACCATGGTATAATGATTCAATTGGAGGGAAAAAACTGCTCTTTTTTCCCCACCCCGTGGGGTGCAGAATCCCACATTGCACGAAGGAGATTTTAAATTTGGGTAAACTTTCAAAAGCCCTGGCCGCATTGGCCATCGGAGCTGTGACTGCCTATCTTTTTCCCAGAAAGAAAGAGGATCTTTCCCTTCCCGTGGGAGAAAGTTCCTATCTGCTGGAAGAAAGGAGCGGGGCCTCTAAAGATGCCATTCCTGTATACTACTACCGTCCTGCTACCTGGACAGAAGATCAGCCTGTGTTCATTGCTTTTCCGGGATACACGCGGAAGGCGCAGCGTTTTGAAAAACACCTGGAAGAACTGGCGGTCAAGTACAATATGCTTATTGCGTGCCCTGAATTTTCCACGAAAAAATATCCCGGTGCCCGTTGGTACCAGGAAGGGAATATTTCCGATGCGGAAGGGGAAGAAGGCCATATCCAGTCCCGCAGGGATTGGACATTTGATGCCATCGACCATGTAGTGGCTGCCGTACGGCGCCGTACAAGGGCAAAGGGAAAAGTACTCCTTTTCGGTCATTCCGCCGGAGGGCAGCTTATGCACCGGTATTCCCTTTTCGCCAGCCACCCTGCGGTAGATGCCATTATCTGCGCCAATTCCGGCTGGTTCACCATGCCCGATGACACCATTTTTTATCCCTACGGTATCAAGGGGCTCCCCATTTCGGACAGGGACCTGGCCAGGGCTTTTTCCCGTCCTGTCATTATGCTCATGGGCGGCAATGATATATCCCGGGAAAAGCCATTCCGGGATACGCCGGAAGCCGATGCCCAGGGGCAGAACCGCATGGAACGGTGCAATAATTACTTCCACTTCTGTGAGGCCAGAGCTGCCGCATTGGGTGTCCCTTTCCGCTGGCAGCTGAAAGTCGTAGACGGTGCAGCCCACGAAGGCGGCAAAATGGCGGAAGGTGCCATGAAGCTCTTCTGCCAGGAACCCCTGGATGAAACAGTGGGCATGTAAAAAAAGAGTTGAGGCATGGAAAATCCCGGCCGCCTGCGGCGGGTCCCATTCCCCAGCTCTTTTCTTTTTGGACAACCGGATTTTCTCTTCTACCTTGACAATTGTTTCTTGTCTTTATACACTGTCAATAACAATGATTTTTGGAAAACCCTTCTGCAGGGAGCTGCCGGTTCTGATGATTCCCGGTAACTGCTTTCCTCGCAGAGTTGGTATTTTCCGATGGACAGAGAGAGTTTTCTGTTCGTTTTTTATTTGGTACGGAGGAGCCTATGTATAAAATCCAGAAAAAAGTAGACAAATGTTTAGCCCTTGTGGCCAGGGATGAAAAAGTGGTAGCTCCCTGCCAACACCTGTCCTATTATCCCTTT
>NZ_UQKJ01000162.1 GCF_900541605.1 uncultured Dialister sp.
TTGCATGAAAATACAAGAGTATAATCGAACAACGATTTAATCAGTGCTTCCCTAGCTTTTAGCTTCTAGCGGCTAGGAAGGCTGGTCTGCCTGTGGCACTTCCTACGGGTGATTCCGTCAGCTTTTTCATGCCGTAGGCTTGTAAGCTTTCCTAACAGCTAGTAGCTAGAAGCTAGAAGCCCCCGCTCCAACTGACTCCAACCGTATTCCATCGCCAGCGCCGCAGGCGAATCAGCTTTCCTAAAAGCTAGCCGCTAGCCGCTAGCAGCCCCGCACGAATGACTCTATCCGTCAGCATGCCAATCCAAGTACTCTCCTTTTTTCGACCGCTGCATCGTAAATTTGCTAGAATTACCGATTTTTGCTAAAATGGTACCGTTATACGTTAGCGAGGTGCAAAATGTTTTTACATGAAATGATAAAAGGTGCGGATCCTTCCCATTTGGCCTTCGAAGGAGAAGCACAGGTGACCTATGGAGAACTGGCGGAAGCGGTCCGTCTCTACAGGAATGAACTGTATCAGATGGGGATACGCAAAGGCGACCGGGTAGCCCTGTACTCTGCCAACCGGGCAGAATTTGTCTACGCCTACCTGTCCACCGTGAGCCTTGGTGCCATTATTATCCCAGTCAATAATTCCCTGGTGGACCGGGAAGTGGACTATATCCTGAAAGATGCAGGAGCGGTCCTCCTCATCACCGATACGGCCCTGGACGTATCCTGCCCTTCCATCGACATCCACGATCTGGATTACAGGGCCCAGGAAGGAAAGGCGGACGAAGCGCCGGCCTTTCCGGAAGACCTTACGGAAGACGACGTGTGTGCCCTTGTCTACACCTCCGGCACCACCGGCAGCCCGAAGGGAGCCATGCTGACCCACCGGAACCTGGTGGGCAATGTGGAGCAGTTCATTTCCCGCATCGTCTTCAAACCGGAAGACAAGGTGCTCTGTGTACTGCCCATGTTCCATTGCTATGGCCTCACCACCGTGGTAAATGCAGGCCTCTATGCCCATTCCACCATCGTTATCCTCCGGTCCAAGAGCCCCACGGAAATCATCAATACCATTGTGGAACATTCTGTTACCATTGCCATCATGGTGCCACCCATGTACAACCTCCTGGCCCGCCGTGGGGAACCGTCCGTCATGAAGACCGTGCACACCTTCATTTCCGGCGGTGCCTCCATCCCCCAGCCCGTGTCCCAGGCCTTTTATTTCCGGTTCCACCATCCCGTGCAGGAAGGCTATGGCCTCACCGAAGCGTCTCCGGTAGTCTGCGTACTGCCCAGTGCCAAACCGAAGTACCTGACCAGCGGCCCCGTGCTTCCGGGGGTGGGAGCTTACATCAAGACCGAAAGCGGCGGTCCCTATGTGGCAGGTACGGTGGGCGAACTCATTGTCCGCGGTTCCAACGTCATGAAGGGATACTGGAATAAGCCGGAAGAAACGAAGAAAGTGCTCTCCGAAGATGGATGGCTCCGTACCGGTGACCTGGCCTACATGGATGATGATAAGTATATCTACATCGTAGACCGCATTAAGGACCTCATCATTGTGAACGGGGAAAATATTTACCCCGGTGAAGTGGAAGACTGCATCTATGAAGTGGAAGGCATTGCCGAATGTGCCGTCGTGGGCCATCCGGATCCCCTCCGGGGCCAGGCGGTATGGGCCTACATCGTCATGAAAGACGGCTATGAATTCGACGAGAACAAGATCAGGAAGTACATGGCAAAGAACATTGCCAGCTACAAGATTCCCCGCCGTTTCATCCCCATGGATGCCCTGCCGAAAAATGCGACAGGCAAAATCCTGAAACGGGCCCTCCGGGACAATTAATTGCATACGAAAAGCCGGGAAAAGCGAAATGTGCTTTTCCCGGCTTTTTTGTGCACCGGCCGTAGAAGTCATTCGAGCGGGAGCTGCTGGCAGCCCCGCTCGAATGACTCTAACCATTAACGCGTAAACTCGCCGCGAAGCGGCTGCAGCGCTCAATGCTCAATGCTCAAGGCTTGTGAAATGGACCGCCGGCATGCTGATCCTTCAAATTCCTTCCAGCTCTTTTACATCCGGTGACTCCAGCCGATTCTTGACCATCTGGATATGCCGGTCCACGGTCTCCAGACTCCAGAACGTAGGAAGAATCACTCCATTGGTCAGATGGAGGACGCATTTTCCATGATTCCCACCCTTCCACCGGTCAAGGGCATCGAGCCTCACGTAGCCCAGGGTAGGCGCCCTTTGGGACAGTTTGATCTGCACAAAGGTACTGCCGTCATTGAGCCGGATACCGGTGCCCCGCTTTCCGCAGAACAGCCTCCGGCAGGCCCTGTTATCATTGCCCAGGAGGGCGGCCAGGGTATTCATATATTTCTCCACGCTGCAGTACCGGTGGCACCAGCTTCCATCTTCATAGAGCACCTGACATCCCGGTGCCGGTCCTTCCCATTGGGGGACAATCGCAATCATTGATAGAGATTTCATGTGTACGCTCCCTGCATGTAACAGTTCCGTTTCTTTCATACCCGGTCATGAGGAACCTTTCCTCTATTATGCTGCATCGTTGCATAATAAGAACATAAGTTCTTTACTCATTATACACGAACATGTTTTTGCCTTCAAGGGGATGGCAGAAATATTTTTACTCCCCGGACAGGGGAAACGAAAGCCTTCCTCACCGGCCATACCTGACTTTGCAGCATGTCCTCATTCTTTTCGAAATAAGTTGTAACAAAACTATTGACAACATGTAAGCAGATGAGTTACAATACAGTCATAGATAGAACAACATTGATTACATCAATAGCTTATGATTTGGGCAAAGCCTGGAAAGAGAGAATCCCTATGAAAATCGCAGTAGTAGCAGCCAATGGAAAAGCATCCGGAAAAATTATTGCCGAAGCCCTGAAGAGAGGCCATGAAGTGGTGGCCTTCGGACGGCATGAACAGAATGACACCGGTGCTTCCACATATATAAGAAAAGATATCATGGATCTTACAAAGGAAGACGTCAAGGGTTTTGATGCCCTGGTAGACGGCTTCGGTGCCTGGGTACCGGAGACCCTTCCCCTCCACACCACCACCCTCCTCCATCTGGCGGACATCGTTTCCGGTACGGACACCCGGCTTCTCGTGGTAGGCGGTGCCGGTTCCCTCTATATCAATAGGGACCACACGAAGGCCCTCTATGAAGCACCCGATTTCCCGCCAACCATCAAGCCTCTGGCAAAAGCCATGGGCCAGTCCCTGGCGGAACTCCGTAAAAGAAATGATGTAAAATGGACCTACCTCAGCCCCGCCGCCGACTTCCAGGCCGACGGAGAACGGACCGGATCCTATGAAATCCACGGAGAAGAATTTGCACCGAACAGCAAAGGGGAATCCATCATTTCCTACGCCGACTATGCCATCGCATCAGCGTAGTCAGAAAATAATCGGGACCGCCTGGATGAAGACGATAGAAAATAGAAGATAGATGATAAATACCTGCAGGTGTTTTGCCGGACATTCCGGCGGAGGACCTGCGGGTATTTTTGTGAAGAGAGAAGAGGGAAGAGGGAAGATCGAATCCGCCGCAGGTGTTAGACGATTCGCTTATTATTCTCCCTGGGCCAATTCGCATGCGGGACGTTATAAAGGCTTGCAGCTTACAGCTTACAGAGAATCAGCCGCTCCGCGGCATCCCGCCTGCGGCGAAGCCGCCGCTACACCTTTATGCCCTATACATACGATCTGCCGGAACCTCCCAATATATAAAAAGCG
>NZ_UQKJ01000163.1 GCF_900541605.1 uncultured Dialister sp.
CTGGTGCGAAGCACCCGCCACCCGGTGAACAAGCGAAGCGCCGTTCACCCACAACCCTTAGCCCCATACATCAGCATGGGGGACCTGCGTCAATGGTGATCTCCGCTCAATCCTTCCCATAGGCCAGTTCATAAAGCTTTTCCATGGCCTGGGGGGTATTCACGCCGGGGTTCATAAGGAACAGGTCCGGTTCCAGGAAGTATACATGGTTGTTCTGTACCGCCTTCAGGTGGGCCCAGGAGGGGTTATTTCTCATGGATTCATCCAGTTTCTTGTTGATTTCGTCCTGTTTGCCCATGGTGACGATGAAGATGGTGTCCGGATCATCGGCGGAGAGCTGCTCCAGGGAATAGGGGACGGTCTTGCTGTCCAGCTTCAGGTCCTTGTGGTTTGTAATGACGTTATCCATTTTCAGCATTTCCACCATGGAGGCGCAGATGGATTTCGGAGTTTCAGCGGTTACATCTTTGCCGGTGGCCCGGAGGACAGCCACTTTTGCCGGTGTTTTGGCGGCTGCCTTGTCTTCTACCGCCTTTACTCCGTCTTCATAGGTCTTGATCACCTTTTCCGCCTGGTCCTGCTTGTTGTAGAGCTGGCCCATGAACTTAAGGAGAGGCACGTTATCATTGATGCCGTCATACTGGATGAGGACGTAGGGAATTTTATTGCTCTTCAGGAGGGATTCCAGTTTGGAGTTCTGGTTCTTTTCGCCGAGAACCAGGTCCGGCTTCATGCCCACCAGGGTTTCCATGTTGATATTCTGGACATGGCCCAGGGTGGGGAGGGACTTGGCTTCTTCCGGAATGGGGCTCGTGGTTTCCGGACGGGCAATGGAGGTGCCGCCTACGGCATAGGCCATATTAAGAAGGGGTGCCGACAGTTCTACAATACGCTGGGGCGCTGCTTTTACGGTGATGGTCTGGTCTTTGTAGGTGTAGTTCAGTCCGTTTGCGCTTCCTGCGGTCTGTGAGGACCCGCAGGCGGAAAGGGAAAGGCAGAGGGCAGCGGCGGCAATGGCTGCTAATACTTTTTTCATTATGTACTCCTTGTCATAAATGGGGAGGGGAGGAGAGATTGATCCTTCCCGGTCCGATAGAAAAGGGACTGTGAAAAGATTTCACAGTCCCTTCTTTCTATAAGAGACGCATCATCTCTTATATTATATTACCACAAATTATTTCTGCAGGTCCGCAAGAGCTTCGTTTGCACGTTCTACATAGAGCTTGCGGATGTTAGCGTTTTCACCAAGGCCATGGATGTAGGTGGAAACGGTGAAGCCCTGGGCTTCCAGCTGGCTCTTGTGGGAGTCAGGATCGCTGCCTGCCATATCGTTGTTTGCATGGTCACCGGCAACCATCATGATCGGCATGAGGGTTACATGTTTATAGCCCTTTTCTTTCAGCTGGGGGATAACATCATTGATGTTCGGACGGCCTTCTACGGAGTATACATATACATGGGAGAAGATCGGGTCCGTCTTAGCCAGCTGGTTGATGCGGGCCTGGATAACGCTGTAGTAAGCGTTGCCGGGATGCGGAGTGCCGTGAGCCATGATCATGATAGCGTCCTGGGGACCGCATTTCGGGAACTGGCTCTTCAGGTTCTGGAGGAAGTCTACAACCTGGTCCGGTTCACCTTCGGTGCCCTGGAAGTACATCAGTGGGGTAGCGAGGGAAATCTTCTTGAAGTTGTTGACCTGCATCTTGGTTACAACGGAATCATAGGTGTATTCCATGCCCGGGATAACATCGAGGGATACAACAGCAACACGGGTGTAGCCTTCTGCTTTCAGTTTAGCGAATGCTTCTTCCGGGGTCAGCTTTGTGATTCCTTCTTTAGCTTTTACGCGGTCAATGATGATGTGGGAAGTATAGGCTTCATAAACCGGTACGTTCGGGTTAGCAGCCTGGATGGCTTTTTCTACAGCATCAATGGTCTTGTGACGGGTATCGGTGAAGGTAGTACCAAAGGTCATAACCAGAATGGCATCTTTGTTCGGCGCATTCTTCATAGCCGGGTTTTCATGGGTCCATACACCAACGGTGGAAGCTTCACGGAGAGCCGGAGTTACATCCTTAACTTCCGGGTTCAGTTCGTAAGCGTTGACAGACATGCCCATGCCCAGCATGGAGAGAGCTGCCATAGATGCGATTACAACCTTTTTAATACTTGTTTTCATGAACAATCACTCCTTTGAAAATTTCCTGGAATCCAGGTTTCGTATAGAATAAAGGAAGAAAAAACAAGTTATTTCCCAAGCACATGTTTTTTCTCTCTCCTCCATACTTAATACTCCTTAAGTTTAGTACAAGCTAATCGTAATGTCAATTGAATTTTTACCTGTTTTTTATCTTTATGGTGCTTTCTTTCAATGTGTAAATATACTATAACTAATTATCTATGATTTGATTGATAATAAATATGTGTATTTCTATAAATACAGAAATATCCCCACTTTCAGCAAGCATTTCTGAAAGCGGGGATAGATGTGGTCAGAGGGAAAACCATGGGAAGAGGGGAAATTCATGAATCTCTTATTTTTTATTAAGAAGGGCATTCATGGTTTCTATAGCCCTGGCGGCGTAAAGGCGCCGGACCTTTTCATTTTCTCCAAGACCATGGATATAGGTGGAGACAGTGAAGCCTTCACGGATGAGGATATTCTTATGGGAATCGGGGTCATCGCCGGCCATGTCGTTATTGGCATGGTCACCGGCCACCAGCATGGTGGGCATGAGGGTTACGTGATGGATATGCTGCTTCTTTAATGGGGGAATGATATCTTCCAGGGATGGCCGGCCTTCTACGGTATACACGAATACCGGGCCCAGTCCCATCTCCCTGATCCGGTCCTGGATGACGCTGTAGTACGCATTGGCCGGATGCGGCGTGCCGTGGGCCATGAGAAGAATGGCATCACCATCATCCAGGGGAGGAAACTGCCCTTTCATGGCTTCCAGAAGATCTGCCACATCATCCCGCTGGTCCTTGACTCCCTGAAAATAGAGGAGAGGCGTGGAAATGACGATTTTCTTGAACATAGAAAGCTGGCTTTCCGCAAAGAGGCAGGTATAGTCATATTCAATGCCCGGGATAATATTCAGCGCCACCACCGCAATGCGGGTGTATCCTTCTTCCTTCAGCTTCCGGAAGGCCCTGGCAGGGCTGGCTTTCAGCACATTTTCCTTCAGGTGGACCCGTTTAATGATGATTTTGGAGGTATAGGCTTCTAAAATGGGAATCTCCGGATACAGGCGGTGAATGTCCTTTTCCACGGCTTCAATGGTTTTGCGGCGGGTCTCGGAATAGGTGGTACCGAAGGCCATGACAAGGATGGCGTCCCGGTCCGGTGCCTCTTTCATGGCTTGATTTTCGAGCACCTTTACGCCGATAGAAGAAGCCCGGCGCAGGGCTGCAATCATGCCGGCTTCTTCTTTCTCCGCCTGGGAGAAGGTAAGGGGAGAGGGATTGGAATCGGATGGGGTCATTTGCATTCCTTTCTGTCATTATACGATTGAATCATTTAATGAATAAATAACTATAATTTTATGCTGATTACATTATATGATAAATATGAAATGATTACAATAAGATAAGACAGATGAAGGGGTAAAGCGGCTGAAGGGTAACATCCTTCGGGCGATGTGGTTCAGGGGGAACGGACTTCACCCGAGGGGAAGGTGGCGGTGCGGGAAAAATTAGGAATGAGGAATTAGGAATGAAGGTGGCGGCGCACAGATTGGGAAGCGCCGCCT
>NZ_UQKJ01000164.1 GCF_900541605.1 uncultured Dialister sp.
AAAGCGCCGCAGGCGGATCAGCCTTCCTAGCTGCTAACAGCTAGAAGCTAGAAGCTAGAAGCCCCATGCGAAAGACTCTACCCATCCGCGCCGAACACAGTAGCTCGACAAACCGCATTTTGCCGAACTGGCATAGTCCTAATTGTCCCCCTTTCCCCCGCGTAAAAAGCCATATGCCATGATTTCCATGACATATGGCTTGCACCTATTATCTCTCGATGACCTGGAAATGGCGGTCTTCTTTTCTCGGCTTGTCTGCCAGAGGCGTATGGCCTACGGCCACTGCCAAGATTGGTGTAATCCCTTCAGGCAGGTGAAGAGCCTTCAGGTATTCCGCATCCTTACCAAGGAGACGGATGAAACCAAAGAGAATAATGGAGCCCAGGCCCAGGTCGCTGGCCTTCAGGTGGATGTGCTCTGCAATGATACCGGCATCGAAGCCTTCCAGACTTTCCATGACATCCTCCGTGCGGCAAATGAGGATAAGGAGGGGCGCTTCATAAATCATGTGCGGCTTTCCCACCTTTTCTCCGCCTTCGGTGCTGATAAGATGAAGCACCTTCGGGTCCGTCACCGTTACAATGGCATAGCCCTTGTCATTGTGATGGCCCACAGAGGACGTAAGGGCCGCATGGACGAGGGCCTTCCGGTCTTCCTCCGATACCGGCTCCTCTGTATAGGAACGAATGGATTTCCGAAGTTGTAATACCTTATCAAATTCCATAACACTGCCTCCTGTTATTCATTACCGATACGATAGACCCTGATGCGGGGTGTAAACCGCCTTTCCCGCTGGGGAATGGGCGTATGGCCCACGGCCACTGCCATGGCCGGTTTCAACCCTTCCGGCAGGTGCAGGGCCTGGAAATATTTTCCATAGCCCTCTTCTTGATTGAGGGTGCGGATGAAGCTGTAAATGCAGATGGATCCCAGCCCCAGGTCCACGGCCTTCAGGTGCATGTTTTCCGCCATGATTCCTGCATTCAGCTTGATGGAGTCTTCCCGGGCCTCGGGGGTACTCATGATGAGAAGCAGCACCGGCGCCCCGTAGATGGGGTCTCCCCTACCGGAGAGGGTTTGGTTTTCTTCAGCCAGGAGGTCCAGTACTTTCCGGTCCGTCACCGCCGCAATGGCATAGTTTTTGAAGTCAAAGTGGCCCACCGGCGACCGTTCCGCTGCCGCCACAATTTTTTCGATATCCTCTTCCGCCACCGGTTCCTCCGTATAGCGGCGGACGGAGCTTCTTACAGCCAGTACATGATCAAATTCCATAGTTACCTCCAGACCGAAGCCCTGTAATCATACATAAACGTTTGTGATGAGATACTGCCAATTTCAGTTTGTCGAGCTGTTGGGCAGTGCTGATGGATAGAGTCATTCGTGCGGAGGCTTCTAGCTCCTAGCTTCTAGCAATTAGGAAAGCTCTACAGCCTACGGCATGAATGACAGGTGGAAACATCGGATGGAAAGCGCCGCAGGCGGATCAGCCTTCCTAGCTGCTAACAGCTAGAAGCTAGAAGCCCCATGCGAATGCCTCTACCCGTCAGCTTGTAAATCTGCCGCGAAGCGGCTGGCCAACTCAAAGCCCAAGGCTCACTGCTCAAGGCTATGACTCCAACCGTCAGCATGCCAAACAGTAAATTTCCAATAGCTCGTCAAACCGCAATAGCCCGAATACCACCCTTCTTACCGATTCATCAGGTTCGACAGGATGGCGCCAACCATTTCATAGTCGTCCAGGGACACGCACCAGGGATCCTTTTTCCCTTTTTCGTACACCCGGAGGGGACCGGCGCCCAGCTCCACAGAGTCCAGATTTGCAAGGTCCGTCTCCACCTGCTCATTCCGGCTGCGGAAACCGATGCGGTCGGAGGTGATCCAGAAGGCCCCCTTGTCCCCTTCTTTCCAGAGGGACTTGTCTTCCTTATTTTCCCAATTGCCCACCCGGAATGTTTTGCCCGGGGCAATGACGATACCACTGCCTTTTGCAAGCGGCTGCTGCGGCGTCACCAAACGGCCGGCGGAGGTATAATGGAGCTTTTCCCCTTCCCGGTACTTCACATTGGTGTACTCCCGCTTCATGGTGGGCATGAGCCCCTCTTCCTGAATCTTGTAGAGCGCATTGCAGCGGCTGGCAATGGTGGTATATTTGTATTTCTGGTCTTCCTTCATCATGTAGCAGAGCTTCAGCATATCGGAATACATGCCATATTCATCGTCATCCATGTAGCCGTTGTGATAGAGCTTCTCGAAAGCTTTGTCGCAGGCCAGGCCCTGGGCCTTCGCCAGCTGCTTGTTGCCCAGGTCATGCTTCTTTGCAAAGTCGATGAGACTTTCCAGCATATCCGCATCGAGTTCATCGTTCACTGCGGCCCCGGCCATTCTGTCCGCATATTCTTCTATATATTTCTGCTTGTCGCCGCCGAATAGATTAAAAAACAAAGTAACGCCTCCACTGAAAACGATTCATTCCCTCCGGTCAGAGGGAAATGGATGATACCGACTGGCGGATGATCTTCTCCGCATAGTCCTTCTCTTTCACATTATAAATGTAGTCAAAGGAAATATACCTGCCGTCTTTCATGAAGATATAGCTTCTCGAATGGTCGCCCTGGTCATCAAAGTCCAGCACCAGCCCGTCCCTGCCGTTTATCGGCATAAAGCGGAATATCACATTCTTCACATATTTTCCCGTGCTCTCGCTGGCCAGTTTTGCTTTGAAATGGTCCACGATATTCTGTTTCTGCGCTTCCGTCAGAGACGAAAGGCTTGCCGGCAGAAAACTGAAATCCCCATTTTCTTTAATAGGGAGCGCCAGCACGCCGGTCATGAGATTCCTGTTTCCCGCCACCAGCACATGGTCCGGTGCCACGGGAGGATCATAATCCACCCGCATGTCCGCAGGAATATCGTAGGTATAGGCCGTTCCTTTCACCGGTATCTTCTGCATAACCGGGAAAAATCGGACCGTGTCCATCATGGACTTTACCAGGGACCGGTTCCCTTTCAGGTCTTCCCTTTTCATGGTCCAGGATACCATGTAGGTCCCGTCCTGAAGGGGGAATACATACCGGAGAACCGAGAAATTTCCATCCTGTCCGGATCCTTCCGTCTCTGCCAGAAAGGCCGTCTCCCCACCCACTTTTTCCTGCTTCAGGGATACCTGTTTTTCTCCGGAATTCCGGATACTCTCTTCCAGGAACTTTTTTACCTTTGCCTGCTCTTTCTTCAGCTCCGCCGAAGGAAGGGGCTGGCTCATTCCATGGGACAGGACAGAAAGGGATATGCCGCTGTCCGGCAGGTAGGCCCGGTACTGGAAGTCATTGGAACTCTTGTCTTCCATCCGGTTTCCCGGATGGGTTATAGAGATCCCGGTTTTTTCATTCGTATATACATAGGAAGATACCGGCGCCGCCATAACAGATGGGGTCTCCGTTTCCTCCGCCATCACCGCTCCCAGCGGCACAGTTGCAGCTGCCGCCAGGGCCAGTGTAAAAATCATTTTTTTCATAGGTTCTCCCCCGCCTTATTGCAAATCAAAGGGCATGATATAATTATATTATAGCATGGTTTCTGCAGGAGTTTACAGAGCCGGATTCGGTGCTGATGGATGGTGATGGCACGGGGCAGTGCCAATTTCAGTTTGTCGAGCTGTTAGGGCGATGCTTACGGATAGAGTCATTCGT
>NZ_UQKJ01000165.1 GCF_900541605.1 uncultured Dialister sp.
CTGTGAATAATTAGCGCTTGTAAAAAGCCTATTTAATCAGCGTTTCCCTAGCAGCCAGGAAGGCTGGTTCGCCGCAAAGCGGCTGGTCAGCACAAGGCGCAAAGCGCAAGGTCCCGTGCCGGTGAATCCAATCGTAAATGCACATAAAAAATCCGCTAAACCTATGTTTAGCGGATTTTCTCTGGTGACCCAAGAGGGATTCGAACCCCCGACACCTTGATTCGTAGTCAAGTGCTCTATCCAGCTGAGCTATTGGGCCAAATTGGCAGGGGCAGAGGGACTCAAACCCCCAACCTACGGTTTTGGAGACCGTTGCTCTATCAATTGCGCTATGCCCCTATCATCGCTGAATGATTCCTCATCGCTTGCGACTGTATTATCATAGCAGATTGTTTCTGAAATTGCAAGGGGGAAAATGAAAGATTTGAGATTTGAGATTTGAGAGTTGAGGTTCAGCGGCTTCGCCGCAGACCCATCAGAATCCCTCTGTCACTTCGTGACATCCCCCTTTGAAAAAGGGGGACTATCCATTAGCGGCTTCGCCGCATCCATCCTGCGAAGCAGGAGATGGGGGCGGTTGGCTATGTACATAAACATGCAGTGTGAGACTACAGGTTAGTGATGGAGACGGTTTGAGCGACTTTAGCGAGAACCCCCTCCGTCGCCTGCGGCGCCACTTCCCCCATAGATGGGGGAGGTCATCAGAAACAGCGGCTCCGCTGCAGATAGAATCCCGATGCCTCTATCCCTGAAACGCGTAATTGCCCCTGCCGGAGGCTCTCTTTCCGAAAGAGAGCTGCCCACAGGGCCTGGCCCCGTCTATCTTCTACCGTCTACCAACTATCGTCTACCTGACCGCTGGCAGCTAAAAGCTCCCGCCCGTTCGCTCCCGCACCCAGCCACAGGCTGAAGACCCAATACTCGCGGCGCTATCTGATTTATGCGCCGCACCTCGATCTCGATCTCAGTCTCGATCTCGACAATCCCCATTCCCTTGTGTAATACTGTAAAAAACGGTATAATAAATTGATTATAAAAATAATTCATCAATGAAAGGTGTCTCATTGTGAAAAGAAGACAGCATACCATTCAAAAGCCCGTTTCCTACAAAGGAAACGGCCTCCATTCGGGCATGCCGGTCACCATGACCATGATTCCTGCCCCCGCAGGTACCGGCATCCTTTTCCGCCGCACGGACCTTCCCGGCCAGCCGGAAGTGCCGGCTGACAGCCGCTGCATCACCAGCACCATGCGGGCCACCACCCTGGAAAAAGGGCCGGCCAAGGTGTTCACGGTGGAGCATCTCCTGTCCGCCCTCTATGCCCTGAAAATCGATAACTGCATCATTGAAATGGACTCTCCGGAGCCTCCCGTAGGTGACGGCAGCGCCAAGACCTTCGTGGACATGGTGGAAGAAGCGGGCATCCGGGAGCAGGAAGAAGAAATCCCGATCCTCACCCTGGACCGGAGCGTAGCGGTGTACGAGGGAGAGAAGTTCATCACCGCCCTCCCCTACGACGGACTCCGCATCACCTTCACTTCCATCAATCCCCATCCCATGCTGGGCACCCAGATGCGGGACATTGTGATTGACCACGATTCCTACATCAAAGAAATCGCTTCCGCCAGGACCATCGGATTCACCTGGGAACTGGAAGCCATGAGGAAAATGGGTCTTGGCAAGGGGGGCACCCTGGAAAATGCGGTGATCTACTCGAAGGACGGATGCCTCTCGGTACCCCGTTTCCCGGATGAGCTGGTACGCCACAAAATCCTGGACATTCTCGGAGATATTTCCCTCGTAGGACCCCTCCACGCCCACATTATCGCCGTGCTGGGCAGCCACAAGCTGAATGCCGAACTTTCTGAAAAGCTGCAGGCCCTGAAAGAACAGGAAACCCGCTGACCATAAAAAATTCATACCGGTCCCGCCAGGGACTCCGGCTGTTAAGGAGGAACTGTTATGGAATTAAATGTTGAAGAAATTATGGAAATCCTGCCCCACCGCTATCCTATGCTGCTGGTAGACAAGATCATTGAAATGGTCCCCATGAAATATGCCGTAGGCATCAAATGCGTCACCATGAATGAACCCTTCTTCCAGGGCCACTTCCCGGGACACCCTGTCATGCCGGGCGCCCTCATCTGTGAAGCCATGGCCCAGGTCGGCGGTGTAGCCCTCCAGTATCCGGAAGAAAACCGGGGCCTCATCCCCATGTTCATCGGTATGGACCATGTACGGTTCCGTTCCCCCGTGCTGCCGGGAGACCAGCTGGTCACAAAAGCGGTCATCCAGAAAATCATCGGCCGCATGGGCAAGGTACACTGCGAATGCCACGTAGGCGACGTACACAAGGCAGAGGCCGATTTCCTCTTCTACCTCATGGATCCCAACGATTCACCGGAGAAGAAGGAAAAGGCAAAGGAAAAAGAAGCGGCTGCAAAGAAATAATATTTCCTTTCAGCACAAACCCGGTCATTTGGCCAAGAAATAACGAGAAAATAAATAAAAAATAAAGGATTCCCCTTATAAATCGCCATAAATCACCGTTTCAAATGGAGAGAAAACCAGGGATTTATGTATAAAGAGAATCATAAAAGCTGAAAACCGGCCGACAGTCAAAAATCGGCGCATCATAATAAAGGGGAATGGGAATTATGGAATTAAAAGTTATCAAATCGGCAGAACCGAATATCCATCCAACTGCCATCATCGACCCGACTGCCATCATTCACAAGAATGTGGTCATCGGACCTTACGCGGTGATTGGCGAAAACTGTGAAATCGGCGAAGGCTCCGTCATCGGCGCCCACGCAGTCATTGCAAAGAACGTACGCATGGGAAAGGAAAATCACATTTATCCCCATGCAGTCATCGGCGAAGATCCCCAGGATCTGAAATTCCACGATGAATACAGCACCGTGGTCATCGGCGACCACAACCTGATCCGCGAATACGTGACCATCCACCGGGCCACCGGCGAAAACTGCGAAACCCGGGTAGGCTCCTACAACATGCTGCAGGCCTACACCCATGTGGCTCACAACTGCAACTTCGGCGACCACATCGTCATGTCCAGCTTCTCCGGCGTGGCAGGCCATGTAACCGTAGAAGACCATGCAGTCATCGGCGGCATGAGCGGCATCCACCAGTTCGTAAAGATTGGTGCCTGCGCCATGGTTGGCGGCATGTCCAAGATTGTACAGGACGTATGCCCCTTCGTCATCGTCGACGGCAACCCGTCCCGGGTGGTAGGCCTGAACAGTGTAGGTCTGGCCCGGAACAATATCACCCCGGAAGTGAAGAGCTACCTGAAAAAGGCATACCGCCTCATTTTCCGTTCCGGCCTGAAGCTGAACGACGCCATCCTGGAAATGGAACAGGAACTGCCGTCCACTCCGGAAATCGAACATCTCCTCCGGTTCCTCCGGAACTGCGACCGCGGCCTCTGCCGTACAAGAGAAAGATAAGAAAATTCCCCTTTACTATGGACTCCCCGATATCGGGGAGTTTTTTATTGGGATGCAAAACCGTGGCGAGGTGAACGTGCGAACGGGCGGAGCTTCTAGCTTCTAGCTGCTAGCTGTTAGGAAAACTCAACAGCCTGCGGCGCTTCCATTACCATCTCTCAGTCCGGTGGACAGCTCTCTTCTGGGAAGAGAGCCTCCT
>NZ_UQKJ01000166.1 GCF_900541605.1 uncultured Dialister sp.
TGCATAAAAATCCTTATAAAATCTGACTCTGCGAATTAATCAGCGCTTCCCTAGCCACAAGCTACCAATTTGCCGAACGTTAACTGCCTCAGTCTCAATCTCGGCTTTCCATCATTCCTTCCTGAAATTCCATACAATCACGCAGGCGGCGAGCCAGAAGGCTATGGCTGTGGACCAGAAGACTGAGGGGTAGCCCAGCCACCGGGCCAGAGCGCCGGAGCACACCGGACCTGCCACGTTGCCCATGAGGAAGATGCTGGACACCACGCCGAAGACGATGGACCGTTTCTCCGGGGGCACGGACCTGGCGATGATCGTATTCGTACAGGGGGCGATTAGGCCCATGCCGAGGCCCGTCACCGCCCGCCAGAAGCCGAGGCCGGAAACGGAGCTCATCATGTACTGCATGAGGAAGGTGAAACCCACAAAGAAGGTGGCGCCGATGAGGAGCCGGTGAGGACGGATCCGCTCTGTGATGCGGCCTACGTTCAGGGACATGAAGGCACTGCATCCTCCGGAAATGAAGATGATGAATCCCACGATGGTAGCGACCATATCCGAGCTGGTGCCGATCATCTGCTTCAGGTACAGGGGGAGAATTGGTCCGATGCCGGTGATGCCGAAGTTACAGAGAAACTGCATGAACGTCATAATCCGGACCCGGGGGATTTTCATGAAGTACAGGATCTGGCCGAATGTAGAAGACCGGTCTTTGCCGGCTCCTTTCCGATGGATGGGAGGCAGGAAGAACCGCACTGCAAGGAGACAGAGGAAGGCAAGAAAGGCAAAGAAGAAGAAAGGCATACGGTAGCCGAAGGTATCGGCGATGGTGCCGCCCAAAAGGGGGCCGAACATGATGCCCATGACCATGGCGGCCTGGAAATAGCCCATGGCCCAGGAAGTCTTATGCTCAGGCGTCACCGTGGCAACAATGGAAAGGCCAATGGGCACGAAGCCGCCTACGAGACCCTGGAGGGTGCGGAAAATAAGAATCTGCCAGGGCGCCGTGGAGAGGCCCGAGGCCAGGGAAGACAGGAGCACCGCGGAGAGGACAATGGTCATGACCACCTTCGGCCCCCGCCGGTCTGCCTGGATAGACCAGAAAGGAGCGGACAGGGCAATCATGAAGGGAGTGACCCCGGTAATAAGGCCCGCCCAGAATGCCGCTTCTCCGGGGTCCGACAGTCCCAGTTCCGACAGGAAGAGTGGCAGGAACGACATGACGCCCACCATGGAAATGCCGGCACCTACCTGGATGGCGCAGACAAGGTATACGATGGATTTCCAACTTTTCAAAGGGATCCCTCTTTTCTGATGTAAGGTAACCTTATTATACTGCTTTTGGGAAAAAATAGAGTTGAGATTTGAGATTTGAGAGTTGAGGTCCCGCGGCTTTGCCGCCAATGCACCCCGGAAGATAAGACGTCAGCCTGCGGCGCAGCCGCGGTACCTCAATTCTCTTTACTCAAACCTCAATCCTTTCTTTTTTTCTTCACATACATAAAGGCCATCACGCAGAGAAGAATCTGCACTGCCGATGACGCCGGGGTGGCGAGGCCGATGTGGAAAAGCCGTGGCGGCACTTCGAGGCTCATAAGGTAGGACACCGGCACCCGGACACCGAAGGCACCCAGGATGCCCTGGATCATGACGAACCTCGTCATGCCGAGACCATTGAAGAATCCGATGGACGAGAAGAGGATGGCCGTGAGGAGGCAGTCGATGGAGTAAGCTTTCAGGTAGTCCGCGGCCCCCAGGATGACTGCCTCGTCAGAGGTGAAGAGGGCGGTAAGATGGGTACCGTAGAAGAAGGAAATGGTGAACATGCATACACCCGCAGCCAGGCCCATGGCGATGCCGGAAAAAAGGGCCTTTTCCGCTCTGTCGAAGCGGCGGGCTCCGATATTCTGGGCCACGAAGGCACTCATGGACTGCATGAAGGAGCCGGGAATCAGCATGATGAAACCGCAGATTTTCTCTGACACCCCGATGGAGGCGGACGCCGTAAGGCCGATGTGGTTTACGATGGACATGATGAGGAGAAACGACAGCCCCACCAGCAGGTCCTGGAGGGCGATGGGAAGGCCAAGGCCTGCGATACGGATGGCCACAGGCCAGTGAAGCCGTACCATGGATAGGGAAAAGGGAAAGGGCAGGCCCTTCCGGCGGATGAGGCCGTAGGAAATCACCACGGACAGAGCCTGGGCCGCCACAGTAGCCAGGGCCGCTCCGGCGGCGCCCTGGTGGAAGAAGGCCACCAGCAGGAGGTCGCCGAAGGTATTGAATACCGATGCAATGGCCACGGTGACAAGGGGCGTCCGGGAGTCCCCGAGACCTCGGAAAATACTGCCGATGAGGTTGTAGCAGATAATGGCCACCATACCGCCGCCGCAGATGCGGATATAGGACACCGTCTTTTCAAAGGCTTCAGCAGGAGCATTCATCCACCCCGCAAAGGTGGGGGCAAAGACTGTGAGACACAGGGTGAAGAAAAGCCCCAGCAGGAGGCAGAGGCAGATGCCGTTTCCCGCAATCTTCCCGCCCTGGGATCCCCTGCCGGCTCCTATATATTGGCCCATGAGGATGGTGATACCCATGGAGAAGCTGGCGGTGAGCATGGTAAAGGTCTGGAGCACCTGGGACCCCGTGGACACAGCAGACACATCGGCGGAACTGGCGAAATGGCCCACGATAAAAAGATCCATCGCCCCGTAAAGGGACTGGAGGAACAGGGCCCCCATGACGGGCAGGGCAAACCGGAAAAGGGGCCCCGCAATGGGACCGGACGTAAAGTTATGGGACAGGGCCATGGACGTTCCTTTCTTTCAATAAACTGTACTGTCATTATAGCAGAAAGAAATAGAGTTGAGATTTGAGAGTTGAGGTCCAGCGGCTGTGCAAAAAGCAGAATTGAGAATTGAGTGAAGCATTGAGGTCCAGCGGCTTCGCCGCTATGGGAACTCTGATGACTCTATTTTCCCAACGAGAAATTGACTCGACAGGAGGCCTCTTCCTTGGGAAGGGGCTCCCGCCAGGGTGGGGTTAGCTGATGGAAACTGATGGAAGCGCCGCAGGCGACTGAGGGGGGCATTTGCCGCGAAACGGCTGAAGGAGTTGAAAAGCCCCGTATTCCCGACCACAAGAAAGATTTCTCGGCTCCTCGAAGCTGTAGCGGTTCTTGACTGTATCTTCATGAAGCATGCTTACACCGCTCGAAATGACGGGGCGGGATGGACTTACACGTTGAGAATACCGGTCAGCAAGTTCCCCCTTGAAGAAGGGGGACGGCAATCTGAAATTGACAGTAAAAAAGCCGCAGGTTCAACTGCATACGTAAAAATTCCGTTTGATAACAAGCATTACATTCCATATGCCGCATCTGCGTCGAATACTGCAATATCAATCAATTCAAAACACCCTGAACGCGCAATGCAGTTAATCGGTCTTATGAATACTGAAAAGGGCAAAGATTTGTACAATCTGCTTGTATTCGGTATTGAGGGCGAACTTTATACAAAGGTAAACGACAAGGAAATTCAACCTATAGGTTATACATCACAACCGACTTCTGAAAGCCCATACGGACAATACAGATTTGCAATGGGTAACACATTTAACGGTTATGAAATCTATATGCAGGACAAAAATCCAATA
>NZ_UQKJ01000167.1 GCF_900541605.1 uncultured Dialister sp.
TCCTTCCGGGAATTCCAGTGCTGAAGCAAGTGTAAATCCGGCATGCAAAATTGCAAAAAAAATAAAAAATTCGCGGCGCTATAAAATTTGTGCGCCGCACCACCATTCCTAATTCCTAATTCCCAATTTTCACCCACCAACCCACTATCTCACTATTTCCGGAGGTCCTATGAACTACAGGCACATCATCCTCTTTGCCGCCCTGGCAGCGGCCATTCCTTTTGCTCCCCTGGAAGCGGAAGACAAGATTTCCCCGGACTATACCATGGAAATCGAAGACCAGGGCCGGCTGGAACAGTTTTACCGCATGAATGGTCCCTACGAAGTCAAAAGCCAGGTTCTGTCGAAGGGCAGAGAAGAATACGGAGGCTATACCTATACCCTCTGGTATCCGGCTGGCCTTGGCCGTTACCGCAGCTGGCCTTTGCCTTTGGTAATCTGCCTCAATGGCACCGGCGGCTCTGCGGAAAACGATGAGCCCCTCTATGAACATCTGGCGTCCTGGGGATTCCTGGTCCTGGGAAACAGCGATCCCCAGACCGGTCCCGGGTGGTCCGGGGAATATGGAATCCGGCAGATGCTGCTCCTGAACGGGACCAAAGGAAGCTTTCTCTACGGCAAAGTGGATACAAAACATATCGGAATCATCGGTTATTCCCAGGGCGGCGCCGGCGCCTGGCACGCCCTGGACAGGGACCATGGCAGTGCTTACACCGCCATGGCCACGGTGTCGGCGGTGACGAAGTCCATCAGCCGCCGCCTGAAACTGGACAACTGGCTCTATGATACGGGAAAAGCGAAAATCCCGGTGCTCATGGTTTCCGGGAACGGCATTTTGGACCGGGACTTTATTTCTCCGCTTAAAGAGATGAATGAAAACTTTGATGCCATGACCCGGGCACCCTACGCGGCCATGGGACGGAGGAAACATACGGACCACCTGGATATCCAGCGGGATGCCGATGCCTATCTCACAGCCTTCTTCTGCTGGCAGCTGAAAGGGGACCTCCGGGGCCAGGAAATCTTCACCGGTCCCCATGCCGAATTAAAGGAAAATCGGGGCTGGGAACAGGTGAGGATTAAAGAGTGAGACCCCGAGGAAATGGGCGGTTAGCGTGCCGGTGGATAGAGACCTTCATGCCGGGGCTTCTAGCTGCCAGCTTTTAGCAACTGGGAAAGCTGGCCAGCCTACGGCATGAATGACTGGCGGCGACATCGAGTAGGAGGCGCCGCAGGCTGGTCAGTCTTCCTAACTGCTAGAAGCTAGAAGCCCCATGCTAATGACTCTATCCATCAGCATACTAACCTGCTATCCCACCAATCCACTCTTTCCTTCCCCTCTTGTGGTATAATAAATTAGATTGTATGCCCAATTTGCGGCGGCTGTGGGAGAATGGCCGCCAAAGAGGACAGATTTTACTACAGGAGTGTTATATATGAAAAATTCTGATATCCGTCGCGAGCGGCCGCAGAAGAAATCCTCCTTTTTCAAGAGGGTCCTTATCTTTCTGCTGGTCATCGTGATGATTGCCGGAGCCGGTGCGGCGGCAGGGTTCTTTGTGTCCGTATCCCGGCACCTGCCGGACGTGACGGCCAATATCCAGCCTAACGCTTCCTCCCGCATCTATGATGACAAGGGACGGCTCATTACCACGGTGCATGCAGAGGAAAACCGTATCCCCGTGCCTATCACCCAGGTTCCGCAGAACCTGCAGAATGCCTTTGTGGCAGCAGAAGATGTGCGCTTCTATGAACACCACGGCATAGACCCACGGGGCATTCTCCGCGCCGTGTGGTCCAATGTGATTACCCACAACGCCACCAGCCAGGGCGGTTCCACCATCACCCAGCAGCTGGCAAGAAATGCCTTCCTTACCCAGGAACAGACCCTGAAGAGAAAACTGCTGGAAGTGGTACTGGCCCTGCAGATTGAAAACAAGTACACCAAGAAACAGATCCTGGAAATGTACATGAACCAGATTTACTTCGGCCAGGGATGCTACGGCATCCAGACAGCGTCCAAGGTGTACTTCGGCAAAGACGTGAAAGACCTCACCCTGCCCCAGTGTGCCATGCTGGCCGGACTTCCGAACAGCCCGAACTACTACTCCCCCTTCCGGAGCCTGGAAGCGGCCAAGTACCGCCAGGGAATCGTACTGGACCAGATGGCCAAGTACGGCTATATTTCCCAGGCCGATGCAGAGGCTGCCAAGAAAGCGGATCTCCACCTGGCAAAGCCCCAGACCAATAAAGGCACCGACAGCACCGCTTCCTATTTCATCAGCTATGTCATCCAGACGATAAGTGATAAATATGATTCTGACGCCATCTACAAAGAAGGGCTCCAGGTATACACCACCCTGGACCTGGATATGCAGAAGGAAGCAGAAAAGACGCTGAAAGCGGACCTGCCGAAGGGAAATAAGGACTCCAAGGGACTCACCCAGCCCCAGGGCGCTCTCATGACCATTGAAGTAGGTACCGGCCATATCAAAGCCATGGTTGGCGGCCGGGGCGAAGACCATTTCAACCGCGCCACCCAGATGGTTCGTCAGCCGGGCTCCTCTTTCAAACCCTTCGTATACCTCACGGCCTTTGAAAACAAATTCAGCCCCTACGACACCGTAAGTAATGAAAAGAAGACCTACGGCGGCGGATGGACCCCGAAGAACTACGGCGGCACCTCCGGTGGACAGGTCACACTGGAAGAGGCCCTCGTTCACTCCATGAATATCCCCACCATTGACCTGGCCAATAAAGTGGGTATGAAGAAAATCCTGGACACCGCAGAGGCATGCGGTATTTCCACCCTCGTAAAGACAGGCAAGAAGAACGATGATAACCTGGCAGCCTCCATCGGCGGCCTGACCAACGGCGTTTCCGTCTACGATATGGCCAAGGCCTACAGCGTCTTCGCCAACGGCGGCAAGCTCATCGAACCGACGGCCATCATGAAAGTGGTGGATCGGAACGGCAATGTCCTGGAAGACCATTCCGGCAAACAGGAAGGCAAGCAGGTGGTCAGTGAAAATGCGGTGTACCGCCTCACCAGCATCCTGGAAGAGGTTATTTCCCGGGGCACCGGCGGCAACGCTTACATTGGCCGTACCGCAGCCGGTAAGACCGGTACCACCGATGATGAACACGATGCATGGTTCGTGGGCTATACCCCTGAACTGGTCACCGCCGTCTGGATCGGCGATGATACATCCACCAATGCCGGCTACACCGGCGGCACCATCCCTGCCGCTATCTGGAGGGACTTCATGAAACAGGCCCTTACCGCCTATAAGACAAAGAGCTTCGACATCCCCCAGGCAGTGAGAGAAGAAAACGCAAGAGCCCAGGCCGCCCAGGCTGCCCAGGCCGCAAAAGCCAGGAAGCAGGAAGATACGAAGAAGAAGGACGATAAAGCTGCCCAGGCCAATAAGGCCGCAGGAAATAAACTCCTGGACCGCATTACCGGCAAGGATACGGCTAAGCCTTCAGAGGCGGACAACAATAAGACCAACTGATCAGTGGCAATGAAAAACAGCAGCACCCATTATGGGGCTGCTGTTTTTTTGTAAAAAGAAAACCCCCGGTTGGACCGGGGGTTCAATAAAGCTTTAGCG
>NZ_UQKJ01000168.1 GCF_900541605.1 uncultured Dialister sp.
GGAAGGCGCTTTGATGGGCAGGCTAAGCGCCTTTTGTATTCAGGCCAAACTTGGACATCCTATGCAGGATGTCCATCTCCAAGGGGGCACGCTTTTAACGAATAGAGTCACAGGGCGGAAACGACCGTTCCATGTGACACATTTCCCTCACATGCAGCCTTAGAGAAGGGGCGCGGCAAAGCCGCAGGATGGATGCGGCGCAGCCGCTAACGGCAATATAAAAGGCGGCGCACCATAATTTGTGCGCCGCCACATTTGCGGCAAAGCCGCTATAGACCTAGGCCTAGACCTAGATCTCTCCGCTCACCACTCACTTACATCCCTTACTCCCAGTTCCGTCAGTGCATGCCGGACGGCAGCTGTGGAGAAGCCTCTCCGGAGGAGGAAGGACGCTGCCTTTCGGTAGTTGGTGAGGATGGAGGGAAGAATTTTCGATTTCATGGTGAGAAGGGAAAGGGCGTTGTCCCGTTCTTCTTCTTCCGGAATGTGCCAGGGGCAGGGCAGGCCCCGGTCCTTCATTTTCAGGTGGATATAAGTATCCCCGTAGCAGCGGCGGACCCGGAAGGAGCGGAATACGTCTTCCGCCAGGCTTTCATCGTTCACGTAGCCGTAGTATTTCAGTTTTTCCACGGTCTTTTCGATGTCCTCTGCCCCGTACTCCCGGTCCTTCAGTTTCTTCCGGAGCTCCGCTTCGCTCTGGCCCCGGTACTGGAGAAGGTGGAGGGCTGCTTCGTAGCAGGTACGGTTACTTTTCTTTTTCGTCCTGTTCGGATAAGACGCCATCTTCGAAATGATCCGGTTCTACAACGAGGGTATCCCTGATAATCTTATCGATTTCCGCTGCCACATCGGGATGTTCCTTCAGGTATTTCTTAGCCGCTTCCCTGCCCTGGCTGATGCGGTTGCCCTTGTAGGAGTACCAGGCGCCGCTCTTCTGGATGATGTCCATGTTCACGGCGATGTCGAGGAGGGTGCCTTCCTTGGAAATCCCTTCGCCGTACATGATATCAAATTCCGCAACCTTGAATGGCGGTGCCACCTTGTTCTTCACGACCTTCGCCCGGGTGCGGTTGCCGATGACTTCGGTGCCGTTCTTGATGGCCTCGGCCCGGCGGATTTCGATACGCATGGACGCATAGAACTTCAGTGCCCGGCCGCCGGTGGTGGTTTCAGGGTTGCCGAACATGACGCCCACCTTTTCGCGGATCTGGTTGATGAAAATGACAATGGTACGGGACTTGCTGATGATCCCCGTCAGTTTCCGGAGGGCCTTACTCATGAGACGAGCCTGGAGGCCCACGGACTGGTCGCTGATGTCCCCTTCGATTTCCTGCTTCGGAACCAGGGCAGCTACGGAGTCGATGACCACGATATCCACGGCGCCGCTCCGAACGAGGGATTCGCAGATGGACAGGGCCTGTTCGCCGCTGTCCGGCTGGGAAATGAGGAGGTCCTTCGTGTCTACGCCCAGGTTATGGGCATACATGGGATCCAGGGCATGTTCCGCATCGATGAAGGCCGCCACGCCGCCCAGCTTCTGGGCTTCCGCGATGGCATGGAGGGCCAGGGTGGTTTTACCGGAAGATTCAGGTCCATAAATTTCAATGACCCGGCCCCGGGGGTAGCCTCCTACGCCCACTGCAATATCCAATGCCAGGGAACCTGTGGGGATGACATCAATGTCCAGCTTATCCCCCATGTCTCCGAGCCGCATAATGGAACCGGCCCCAAATTCCCTGGTAATCTGGTGCATGGCACTTTCCAGGGCCTTCTTCTTTTCCGGGCTTAAATCTTTTTGGTTAGCCATCTGAATCCTCCTTGTTGAAATGTATATATAAATGGTGTGAATAGTATGAATAGCAATGTATGTAAGATTGAGGTCGAGATTGAGATCGAGGACCCCATGCGTGTATATGGGGCTAAGGGTGGTGGGTGAACGGCGCTTCGCTTGTTCACCGGGTTGTAGGTGTTTCACACCGGGGGCATAAGGTGGGTCTGCCGCCATTGGCGGCTTATGTACCAACAGCACCCGCTTTCACGAGCACAGCGATGTGAAAGCCACAACCCGGTCGGGCCAGCGCAGCGCCGCCCGACCCACAACCTTTATGAACCATTCACCTCTTTGGGCCCGACGCTTTTTTACAGCCTCTCAGCGTACTTCAGCATGTAGTACAGCGCCTTTTGGGCGGCGCCGTAGCGGACGCTGCGGCGGGAACCGTAGAAATGCTCTTCGTGCACTTCCGTACCCAGGGGGCCGGAGACGCCGATGTAGACAAGGCCTGCGTCCTCGCCCCGTTCTCCTTTGCCCGGGCCGGCGTAGCCGGTGGTGGAGACAGCGATGTCGCTGCTGTACAGGGCCCTCGACCCCTCTGCCATCTGCCGGGCCACGGGCTCGCTGACGGCAGTGTATTCGTCCAAAGTGTCCTTATGGACGGAGAGCACCTTTTCCTTCGCTTCATTCCAGTAGGTCACAGCGCTCCCTTTAAAATACTCTGAGCTGCCGGGGGTGTCGGTGAGGAGCTTTCCGATGAGTCCCCCCGTGCAGGACTCGGCGGCGCTCACCGTGAGCCCTTTGGCAAGAAGCAGTTCATGGAGATCCTTCACCACGTCCGCCTCTATATTATACCGGGAAACGGTCATTCGTTTTTCAATTTCCGAAGCCACGGACTCGATGAGCCGGTCTGCATCCTTCTCGTCCTTCCCCTTCGCCGTCACCCGGATAGCCACGTATCCCGGACGGGCATAGAGGGCGATGGTGGGGTTCGTCTGGCTTTTGAGAAGGTCTCCGATGATTTCCTCGATCTCCGCTTCCGTCCGGTGCACCGAAGAGAGGACCAGGGACCGGATGATCCCCTGGCTGCCGAAATGCTCTGTGAGCCAGGGCAGCACGTGGTTCCGCATCATGGTCTTCATTTCAAAAGGCGGCCCCGGCAGGTGGATGAGCACCTTCCCATCTTTCACGGACGCAGAACCGCTGGCGGAACCTTCGTCGTTCGGGAAAATGTGGGCCCCCTCCGCAAACCAGGCCTGCCGGTCCAGGGAGGGCAGAAATTCTTTATGTTTATCCTTATAATAGGCGGCCAGCCGTTTCGATTCCTCCGGCACATGGACAAAGGGAAGGCCCATGACATTGGCCCCCGCCTTTTTCGTAATGTCTCCCAGGGTGGACCCCAGGCCCCCGGACGTAATGACCAGATCCGCCCGGGAAAGGGCGATGCGGAAGGCCTCTTCCATGCGGTGGAGATTGTCCCCCACCACCGTCATATAGGCCACGGTGTAGCCGTGTTCATTCAGGAAGGAAGCGAGCCACTGGGCATTCTCATTGGCAATCTCCCCCAGGAGCAGTTCCGTTCCTGTAGTGATAATTTCGGTAATCATATGTATGCTTCCTTAGTACAGAATTGAGAGTTGAGAGTTGAGAATTGAGGTCAAGCGGCTGCGCCGCAAGCCCATCAGAATCCCTCTGTCTGCTGTCGCAGACATCCCCCTTTGGAAAAGGGGGACTAATCATCAGCCTATGGCACACCCATCAGCTAACCTCCGTCGCCTGACGGCGCCACCGCCGGGCCCTGAAAGGAAGGCGTC
>NZ_UQKJ01000169.1 GCF_900541605.1 uncultured Dialister sp.
TCGCGCCGCTTTTTATTCTGATGCGGCGCACCACCATTCCTCATTCCTCATTCCTAACTCCTAATTTTTCCAAAGCCCCGCCCGTTCGCATGCCTGCGAGCCACCCGACACCCGCCGCGAAGCGGCTGAATACAAAAATCGCGCCGCTTTTTATTCTGATGCGGCGCACCACCATTCCTCATTCCTCATTCCTAACTCCTAATTTTTCCAAAGCCCCGCCCGTTCGCATGCCTGCGAGCCACCCGACACCCGCCGCGAAGCGGCTGAATACAAAAATCGCGCCGCTTTTTATTCTGATGCGGCGCACCACCATTCCTCATTCCTCATTCCTCATTCCTAACTCCTGATTTTTCCAAGCCCCGCCCGTTCGCACGTAAATGCGGCTATCCCTACCCTCGACCTCGGTCTCAATCTCCTATCTTTTATACATAATTGACCGATTCAGCTTGACCAAAACTGGAATGGGCGATACACTTAGGTATAGTGGATAAATATAAAATCAACAGGTGATACTATGTTTAACTTACCCAATAAATATGTCGAAGTCGATGGATTCCGGATTCCTGCGGACAAAGCGGAGGAATACAAGCGGATTCGCGACCGTATGATCAAAGAGGCGGAGAAATTTTTCCGCACCTTCTGCGAATCTGTGAAGAGAGAAAAGCTGGTGGACCTCCTGGGGGAGGGTATTGTGGGGTACTCTTCCACCGGCGAAATGCTTGCCCGGATTTCCCTGGATCCCTTCGAACTTTCTGCCATGAACGTGGCCCTGCAGCGCAAGAAAATTAAAGAATACATCCTTGCCACCAATGGCTACGACAATGATGACTACCAGCAGCTCCTGAAGGAATTTGCGGAACGAAAAGCAGCCAGGAAAGCAGAAAGAAAAGCGAAAGAACAAAAATAACAAGGAAGGACGCTCACCCATGATTCAGCTAGTAGTAGACAGTACGGCAGCCATTCCGAAGGACTTTCTGGAAAAGCATGCCAATGTACATGTGATTCCCCTCTTCATTTCCGTGAAAGGGGAGTACGTGCCGGAATACGAAGCCACCATTGAACAGGTCATCGACTATTCCGAAAGCACAAAAAAGGCGGTTCCTACCAGCCAGCCCAGTACCGGGGATTTCCTCAAAATGTTCGAAACCATTCCGAAGGAAGACCCCATTATCGTGATCTGCATTACTTCCGGCGTCAGCGGTACCTATAACGGTGCCGTTCTTGCCGCGCGCCAGAGCGGACGGAAGAACATCACCGTCATCAATTCCAGGACCACCGCCATCGGCATGATGGAAATCGTGGAAGATGCGCTGGAATTCATTGACCAGGGCCTTTCGTTTGAAGAAATCAGCAAAGCCCTCATGAAATCCGCGGAAAACATGAGAACCACCTTCACCGTGGATACGCTGGACTACCTCCGCCGGGGCGGCCGTATCGGTAAAGCCGCAGGCCTCATCGGCAGCATCCTGAAAATCAAGCCGGTCATTTTCCTGAACGACAAGAATGAAGTGGACGTCCTGGCCAAAGTACGGACGAGCAAGAAAGCCACCGCCGCCATGATTGACTACCTCCGCGCCAATTCTCCGTGCAAGCGGATCGGCATCGTCCATATAGAGAATGAAGAGGGAGGAAAGGCCCTCCAGGCCCGGGTGCAGGAAGAGTATCCGGACATCGAAGTCACCCTTTCCACCGGTACCCCTGTTCTGGCATCTTACCTGGGGCCCGGGCTGACAGGAATTATATTTGAAAGTGCCAAATAATGGGGGAATAGAACATGTATAATATTATTGACGGGGTTTGCTTCAAGAACATGCTGATCGGCGCGTACCAGCTGTTCCAGAAAAAGTACGAAATCATCAACCAGCTGAACGTATTCCCCGTACCCGACGGAGATACGGGAAACAACATGCTGAACACACTGAAATCCATGTACAGCATGGTGGCCGATGAAAAACCGGACCAGCCCGTAGGCATCCTGGCGGAAAAAGCGGCAGCCGGTGCCATCATGGGGGCCCGGGGCAATTCCGGCGTCATCCTGTCCCAGATCATCCACGGCATCAGCCGGGGACTCCACGGCAAAAAGACCGCCTCCTGCGGGCAGATGAGTAAAGCCTTCCAGTACGGCATCCTCTATGCCTACCGGGCTGTCACCAAGCCGGTGGAAGGGACCATCCTTTCCGTAGCCCGGGGCATTGCCAAGGGAACACGGGAAATCATCCGCACAGAGACTGATTTCTCCAAAATTTTAGAAGCCTCCATCAAGTGCGGCAATGAAGCCCTGGCAAAGACACCGGAACAGCTCCAGATCCTGAAGGACGCCAACGTAGTCGATGCCGGCGGCCAGGGACTGATTTTCTTCCTCATGGGATGCCTGAATGGCCTCACCGGCAAGGTGGAAGACGTAAAGGTCGACGTGAAACCGGTCATCAGCCGTCTGGAAGCGAAGGGCGAAACCTTCTCCATTGAATATCCTTACTGCACCGAATTCATCATCAGCCCCTGCAAGATCAGGGCGAAGGAAGTCAGAAAGAAACTGTCCCCCTGGGGCGAATCCATGATCGTGGCAGAAGGGGATAACCTCGTCAAGGTTCATATCCATGCCCAGCGTCCGGGCCACGTCCTCGACATGGCTGCCGACTGGGGCACCCTCCACGACATCAAGTGCGACAACATGGTGGACCAGTTCCACAAGAATAAAGAAAAACAGCAGAAAATGGCCAAGAAACCCCTGGGCATCCTTACCGTAGTTTCCGGTGACGGATGGACAGAGCTCTTCAAGAAACTGGGAGCCGACGTGGTTTCCGGCGGCCAGTCCATGAACCCCTCGGTGCAGGAACTGAACCAGGGCATGGACAACGGGCAGTATGAAAAATACATCATCCTCCCGAACAATAAGAACATCATCCTCGCTGCCCAGCAGCTGAAGAAAATGCTGGGTGAAAAGGTTCACATCGTTCCTTCCACGAACCCCATGGAAGGCCTGGCTGCAGCCATGGCATTCTCCGAGGAGAACATGGTAGAAGATAACCTCACCGCCATGACAGAACGGATGGGAGACATCACATCCGCCATGATCACCACCGCCGTCCGGGACAGCGTGGTAGGCAAGTCCGTGATTCACAAGGATGACTTCATGGGCCTCACCAAGAACCACGAAGTGGTGGCAGAAAAAGACTTCACCACCTGCTTCGAAAAAGTTCTGGGCCTCATTACCACGGAAGATACGGAAATTGTCACCGTGTACTACGGCAAGGACCTCTCCGAAGAGGACTGCCGGAAAGAACTGGACAAGGCAGAAAAGAAGTACCCCGATATTACCTTTGAAATGTACGATGGCGGACAGCCCCTGTACCCCATGTTCATTTCTGCAGAATAAGCGCATAAGAAAGCCCGGGAAAATGGAATCCATTTCCCCGGGCTTTTTACGTGGGTAGGGGGATTACGGTTGGAGTCAGTAGGAGCGGGGCTGCTAGCTCCTAGCTTCTATAGTAAACGACAAAAATAATTTTATTTAAAGCTGCACAGGGTTCGAAG
>NZ_UQKJ01000170.1 GCF_900541605.1 uncultured Dialister sp.
AGAGGGCGCCTGCCAGCGTGTGGTTCTTGCCGCTGCCGGTATCAAATCTCGGCGAAGCGATGCCCCGTTCCACCAGGAAGCCGTAGGCACTCTTTTCGTTAGGCATAGTATCCACGCCTACCTGGAAGAAGTTGTACTTGCTGTCGTAGCCGCTGCTGTCGAAGTGGCCATGGCGATTTCTTACCCAGAAGTCGTACCTGTCATCGCTCCGGTTCCGGTACCGCAGGTCCCCCAGCCGCTGGCGGAGGGGATCAATGGACATACGGTAGAAACCGTAGGTATTATCACCGGCATCGATGAGGGGCTTCGTATCTTTATTGATGGTCTTAGTCACCGATGCCAGGTACCATTCGCCGGGGTTCCCTACCCTGTTTCCATGACCGTCTTCAAAGGTGCTTCCTTCACGGATAGAAGGTGTAATCTCCCAAAGCCCGCCGGTGCTGACGCTCTCGCCCCGGAAGGCGGCATTTTTACTGGCATCGGTAACCATAAGGAGATGCCGGGCACCGGTCACTTCTTTGCCCGTAGCCAGGCTCTTGTCGTAGACGGAGATAATTCCTGTGGATCCGGGATCTGCGTTATCAATGGTAACCTTATCCCCATCAGTCTGACTGGCGAGATCCGACTTCATTTTGAATACGCCATCATTTCCGCTGAAGGTACCGATATGGAGGTCCTGGTAGTCCGGATTATACTGCATATCCACGGTTCCGGCGTTATTGGCAAGCTTCGTCACATAGCTTGTGTCGGTCATCTGCCATTTTGCATTATTGGAAAGGGAAATCTCTGTATCTGCAGCGCTTACGTCCTCATTGTACCCTTCCTCAAGGACAGAAGATGTACCTCGAAGCAGGGAATCGGATGTAGAGAGATTCAAAAGGATTTTCCCCTTTTTACTGCTTACCAGATCTCCCAGTACTGTCTTCTTTCCAGTGCCGGCAAGAGAAATGAGGCTTCCTTCGCCCTCTGACCAGGCAGCTTCCCGATTGCCCCGGATATAGGCAGAGCCCGCAAAGGTAATGGCGCCACCGGACTCTGTATGAAGGACGTGGTTATTTTTTACTGCATCACTGTTCACCATAATAGAAGCATCATCACCGATATCCGTAGTTCCATTGTCCGCAGTATACAGCCCTATAGTCTTTACTGCATCGGAAGATCCTTCTACTGTTACTCCGGCATGACTACCGATAGAAACGCCGGAATTGCCATTAAACAACCCTCTCACATCAGGTCCGGAAGATTTTCCATTGCCAGATGCAGAAACACGAATTGAAAGATTATCGCCAACTTTCAAATCATCGCCTTCAGATAAATTGGGAGCATTGTACGCATAGAGCCCTCTTGTCCTGTTATATCCCACTGTATCGATATTCATTCGCATATCATTGCTTATCTCTATATGACTGTTTTTTTCGCTTCGAATACCACATAAATTTGAATTTCCAATGTATTCTTCTGTATTCTCGGCCTTCATAGATAAGTTTGCACCATCACAAACCTGAATTGTACCATAATCGGATGCGATTCCTGCCAAAACCTGATGCGTATAAAGTGGACCTTCCGCATAAAGTTCAGTCCGGGAATTTTTTCCAATTTTTAAAAAGGAAGGAGCTGATTTGGATGCTCTTATATTGTACACGATCAACTCTCTAACGGGCCCGCTCATGGAGAGACGGCTTGATACATTATCCCCTATGGTAACTCGACTATTATTGGAGATTCTCATTCCCTCAAGAATTCTTGCAGATCCGCTTCCGTTTACATCAATTACAACCGAATCACCGGCATCAAGTATTGTATTCTGAACATAGATTCCATGAGCTATTTGTGCAGATGAGCTGTCATTCTCCTGTCGTAACAATTCCTCTTCAGACAATATATGATCTGCCTTGAATGTCATCAGAATCTGGGCATTTCTACCAATACGGATACGGTTCCATCCGTTGGGTACAACTTCCTTTTCGCCAATATATTGCAAAGAGGAAGAAATAACCGAAGTCCTATTACCTCTCATGTCACCGGATGTATGATTTTCCACTAAAAGCCGGGCATCGTTTCCAATGGATACGTCTCCGTAATGGCCAACTGTAATGGCATCTGTCTGTGATTGATCACCAGTATTCGTTTTAAGGCCAACGGACAGGTTATCTCCAGCTTTCAGTGTCTCCCCGTCTACGTGAAACCCGCGAAGAGAATTAAACACGGCAGGGTTCTTGTCATCGAGATTTGTATTCTGATTTTCCAGTCCAAGGGTCACATGATTACCAATCGATACGGTACCACCGACAGGTTTACCGGTATTTCTGTCAATCAGATTTCCCACATCCCTGATCCTGATTCCGGCCACATCTATGTCAGGCCCAGTAACTGTATCTGCCAGTTTTATTCCATCCGCCAGGTAAACATTTCCTGTATATCCATAATCAAAATCTATGAGCCCACAGCTGTTGGTCCGGGTATTTCCACTGTAATCGACTTCAACATTTTTGGAATTGATATAAATATCTCCTCCAAATGCAGCTTTGGGAATGTAGATTGCCGTAGGATTTCGCCCATTGGTCACATGAATATCATCGGATATCACAGTATTCTTGTTTTGCACCATCACCGGTTCCGTGATAATCTCCGCTGCCATGCCGGGTACGGAAAAAGCTCCTGACAGCATACAGGCCGCCAGAAGTACTCTTACTCTTTTCTTTTTGATAGCAGATACCTTTTTCATATAATTTGCTCTCCTGAGATGGATAATCCTGTATGGAATCTTCCCATACAGCTAAGAAACTAAGTCCACCTCCAAAGCCTGGTCTTAAAAGACCATCAGGCCCAGGGAAATCCCCCCAGATTTCATTTTCCTTGAGCCATTTATTCAGTTAAGTTTTTATACCTCCTGTACAAGCATTAAAATCAATTTATTATTTTCACCCATACTATACTAAATGATAAGTCCTATTTCCATTTTTTATGCAAAAGTGGTCATTTACCTGTAAAAGTGGTTCTTTTTATGGCGCTTTAACTTACTAAAGAGTTGATCATTTTGCAGCTAAATTACCAGTAACCACTACGAGAAGGACAGCAGCCGATCCGCCGCAAATACACTCCCTGATGGAGACCAAGGTCGAGGTCGAGATCGAGGGAAAAGGGCCGATGGAGCAGCAGGTCAGGGGCTGGCTTCAAGTCTGGACATGGGTCTTTAGCCGCTTCGCGGTGAATGCACCCCCTCAGCCTTCGGCAGCTCACCCTACGGGAAAGCGACTCACTACGATTTGTGCGTCGCGGGCGCTCCTACGCTACGGCTGTCACCGACTCACGACAATTTGTGCGTCGCTACGCTCCTTCAAAATGTGTTCGCTGGTGCAACTCGTGTTCGCTGCCACCCCGGAGGGGGAGCCAGGTCTTTGCACTAATGTTCTCTTCCTTATTTTTTTCTGATTTCAGACAGTACAAACCCAGTATTTCGCATCGCTGGTCCATGTATTGAAAGCAGCCGCCACCATGCCCA
>NZ_UQKJ01000171.1 GCF_900541605.1 uncultured Dialister sp.
CTCCTTAAATAGCTCGCTATTCGCGTCGAGTTATTCCTCGCATTGCATAAAAATCTAAGAATGAAATCTGACAACGATTTAATCAGTGCTTCCCTAGCTGACTATGAAAAGGGCAGTATCCTTCAGCCATTTTCTTTATGCCTCACTCGGTTTGCATAAACTATAATTCCCAGGGCCAGCTGGATCAGTCCTGCGGCAGCATAGACTTCCCACAGGCCGAAGGTCATGGATATGGCAGAGGACAGGAGGGGGCCCCACATGTTTCCAAACTGCTGGGCCGTATTGGAAAGGCCAAAAACCCGGCCACGGAAATCGGAAGGCGTAAACTTAACGAGGGCTGCATTAATGGAAGGATTCGCACCGATAACAAAACAGCCCGCTAAAAACTGGCAGAGTCCGAATCCTATGACCGAATCAGGCAAAGACTGAAGAATGGTAATGCAGCCTGCCAAAGAAAGGGTTACCGTGATGGCCTTGTAATACCCCTTTGACTGTCCTAATTTACCCCAAAGGGTCGTGGTCAATGCACCGGCCACTCCGCCGCTGGACATGATGATGCCGGAGACAAGCTCTATATTTCCGCTGTGATTCATGAGCTGGCTCACATAAAGAGAAGTTACGGGCTGGATCATGAGAAGCGTGGTCTGCAGGAAAAAAGTAATAAGCAGGAGCCCACGAACATGGTCATTTCCAAAGGCGTACTTCAGGTCCGCCGTGATGGATGTCTTTTCCACCGGCTTTTCTGTTTTCGTTCCCTTCTTTTCCCTGACGAAGAAAATAACCGCCCCTGCCACGATCCACAGAAAAAGAGCAGAAAGATAAAAGGTATTTTTCATACCTGCCACGTGGGACAGTGCGCCCCCCATGAGAGGGCCGCAGATACCGCCTACCACAAGGGACGTCTGGGCCATGCCCAGCGTGCCTCCCAGTTTTCTGGAGTCCGCACTGTCGGAAATAATAGCCATGGCAGCCGCCACGAAGCCATTGGCAAATCCCTGAAACGCCCGGGCCGCCATGAGCTGGTACTGATTCTGGCAGAGACCGCAGAAAAGATAGGAAAAACCGAGCAGCACCGCCGCCCGGATGGCCATCTTTTTCTTTCCCCCCACATCCGCCAGCTTCCCCCACACCGGCCCCATGACCGCAGCCACGAGGAAGCAGCTGGAGAAAACAAGACCGGTCCAAAGGGAAATTTCCCTTTCCGGCACCCCCATTTCCTCCAGGTAGAGAGGCAGGAAAGGAATAACCATGGTGTAGCCGGAGGAAACCAGAAACATACTGGCTATGAGGGTGATGATATTTTTATTCAGACTCAGGGCATTCCCCTCCTTTCGGAAACAACGTTCGACCACTCTATGTGAATAAATAAAAGGGCAGTGCCTTCGCCCAGGCTCCGCCTGCGGCATGGCTATGCGCAGCATGGCGAAGGCTGCCGCCTGGGCTCAAGGAAGGAATAGTATAAATCTGCGGCGCTATATAATCTGTGTGCCGCACCTTCAGCCCTGGCCAAAGGCCACTGCCTTGCCGACAGGCAGCGCCTTGCCACGCATAACCCCGGCCGCAGGCCGCTGCCCGAACAAAGCTCATTCATTCCTTGAAATCCATATACACTTTGAGAATGTTATTTAAGGAAGCGCTGATTAAATCGTTGTCAGATTTCATTCTTGGGTTTTTATGCAATGCAAGGAATAATCCGACGCGAATAGCGAGCTATTTAAGGAGGATTATGACGAAGCAGTGCATAAAAATCCTTATGAAATCTGACTCTGCGAATTAATCAGTGCTTCCCTAAAACCCCTGTACGTTCAGCCACACATTTAACCACTCGTCACCCGGCCCGCAGGGCCTGACCAGCTCAAGGCTAAAGGCTCAAAGCCCCGCACGAATGACTCAATCCGTAAAATTCCCAAATGAAAAGGACTGTGATTTCTCACAGTCCTTTTTGATTACCGAAAATACCGGTCCAGCCGGTTGATTTCAAAGTCCTCTTCGATTTTCACAAACTGCGGCAGGTGCAGGGGATTTTCTTCAAATCCGAAAAGATGGGAATCGCAGTGACAGTCGGTGCAGCCGAAGCCCTTCACAGACCAGTCCGCAATGTCCGACAGCCGGCCTGCCAGCCGGTGTTCCAGGTCCTCCTTTGTACGGATGGGAAGGGCCGCCAGGAACGAGCATTCCTGCCGGAGGTAGTCCATGTGCCAGTGCTTCTTCTTCCGGAGCGCCCGATGATGGGCCATGCGCTGGTCCAGGTTTCTCTTCGCCGATCCGGCATACACGTAGTACCCCTTCCGGTAATGGAGTGTACCCAGGCTGCCGGTGGGAATATCCCGGTCCTCTTCGAGATGGAGCACAATCATATAGTCCCCGGCATTGCCCATTTCCTCATCCAGCGCTTTGGCGGAGCTTCCTATGAGGCGGACGGACTCGGGCATGTGGAAATCTTCGGTCCAGGAAAGGCCCGCCGCCTTCCAGTCCAGTACATCCATGCCCTTCCGGAACCATTCCCCGAAGGGCAGGTCCGTATGGAAATTCGGAAGGAACCATTGGGCCTTCCGGTAATGGACAAGCACCAGGAGTCCCGCATGTTCCCCGTTTTCCGCCATGGTAACCAGGTGGGCCATATGTTTTTCTCCCCGCTCCGTGGGAGCGTCGGGAAACATGGCGCCCCTTTCACCGGAAAGGCTGCAGGATTTCACTTCCACCGGGAAGGTTTCCCCGGTGTCCGCATCCCCCAGGAGCAGGTCAAACCGGCTGTCTCCCATGGTCACCTCCCGGCCTGCGAGGAAATAGTTTTCCCATCCCGGGATTTTCCGGTGCTGCACCAGGTACGACGCCACGTCGTTGGCCTTCGTGGTGTCCAGGTAGAAAATGTCCTCCCCCTTTTTCACGCCCACCACCCGGTACGCCGTGCGGAGCCCCGGCCGGTTCGGCGTCAGGTACAGTGTAACCCCGGGAAAGAGGAATTCCCGCATCCTTCCGGGATTGGGCATGTGGCAGGTTTCCGCCTTGCCATGGACAAGGACATGGCACACAAACCGGTTCGGCCGGTCTATGAATGTGCCCTCAATGATTTCTTTATAAACAGGTTCCAAAGATGGCTCCTTTCGGGATTAAAACCGGATAGGCGATCTCCCATACAGGGTGAGGCCTTGAGCTTTTAGCCTTGCGTGGTCCAGCCGTTCCAAAGCGGATGTCGTATGATTTGACGTCATGCGAACGGGCGGGGGCTTCTAGCTGCTAGCTTCTAGCTGCTAGGGAAACGCTGATTTAATCAAGAAAATATCGTCAGAAAACGCATTTTCCTGTAAAATAGAGATAAAAGGTAAAAAGTGTCATGAAAGGCGGTATT
>NZ_UQKJ01000172.1 GCF_900541605.1 uncultured Dialister sp.
AAATACAAGAGTATAATCGAACAACGATTTAATCAGTGCTTCCCTAACTCCTTTCTCCTCATTAACAGCCTTGAAGTTTATCATCCGGTTGGAAGCACTCTTCTATAACTTACGGCACCATATAAATCGGATGTGCCACACTTCCAATCCCTGCTAACCCCCTATCCCCACACAGGAAAAGCCCCCGCCGAGGCGGGGGCTTTTCCTGTGAAATTGTCTATACCAAGCGCGGTGCGCTATGGCTCCCTTTTATCCCAGAAAGGCCATGGACTGTTTCCATGACGCTGCCTGTTCCTTCATGGCTTTGATTACTTCTTCGCCATGGGCCTGCTGGCGGGCTACGGATTTCGGTCCTGTGCCGCCGTAGCTTTCCCGGTTTTTCACGCAGTTTTCTATCTTCAGGGCATCCATAATGTCCTCTTCAAAGAGGGGACTCATGGATTTCAGTTCTTCCATGGACAGGTCGTGAAGCACCTTGTGGTGTTCGATGCAGTAATGCACTGCACCACCAACTACTGCATGGGCCTGGCGGAAGGGGAGACCCTTCTTGGCCAGGTAGTCCGCCATGTCCGTGGCGTTGGAAAAGTCGTGCTCCAGGACTTCCCTCGTATGCTTCCCGTTCACCGTCATGGTATTCACCATGCCCGCATAGATATCGAGAGCAAAGTAAAGGGTATCAATGGCATCGAAGACCCCTTCCTTATCTTCCTGCATATCCTTGTCATAGGCCAGGGGCAGCCCCTTCATGACGGTCAGAAGGCCCACAAGGTCACCGTACACCCGGCCTGTCTTGCCGCGAATCAGCTCGCACATGTCCGGATTCTTCTTCTGGGGCATGATGGAGCTGCCGGTGGAGTAGCCGTCGTCCAGTTCAATGAACCGGAATTCACTGGTGCTCCAGTAAATGAATTCTTCCGACAGCCTGGACAGGTGCATGGCACAGATGGAGGCAAAGGACAGGAACTGCAGCAGGTAGTCCCGGTCCGACACAGCGTCAAGGCTGTTTCCATAGACTTTGGAGAAATGGAGGTCTTCCGCTTCTTCCAGGGGATTCGTAGGATAGGTGGTCCCTGCCAGGGCGCAGGCGCCGATGGGGGACATATCCGCCATATCATAGGCCTCTTCCAGCCGTTTGAAATCCCTTTCCAGCATGGCGAAATAGGCCAGCATATGATGGGCAAAGAGCACCGGCTGGGCCCGCTGCATGTGGGTGTATCCCGGCAGGATGACATCTTTGTACTTTTTCGAAGCCCCGAGAAGCGCTTCTTCCAGGGCGATCAGCTTTTCCGCAATGCGGCCCATCTGCCGCTTCATATACATATGGAGGTCCAGGGCACACTGGTCGTTCCGGCTTCTGGCCGTATGGAGCCGGGCGCCGGCATCGCCGATGTCATTGGTGAGCCGCTTTTCCACGTTCATATGGATGTCTTCGAGGTCCACGGAGAAATCGAAATTTCCATCGTCGATTTCTTTCCTGATCTTCTTCAGGCCTTCCGTAATCTTCCGGCAGTCCTCTTCTGAAATGATGCCGTGGCGGGCAAGCATCTTCGCATGGGCCATGGACCCGGCGATGTCTTCTTTATACATCCGGCAGTCATAGGAAATGGATGCGTTGAAATCCAGGGCATTTTTTTCCTCCGCTTTCGTAAAGCGTCCGCCCCACATCATGTCACTCATTTTGCATTCTTCTCCTTCATGAGGGCCCGGATGGTGAGAGGCAGGCCGAAGAGGTTGATGAAGCCTTCTGCATCGGCCTGGTTGTATACATCATCTTCACCGAAGGTGACAAATTCTTCGTTGTACAGGGAATAGGGGCTTTCTGCGCCGTGGGACATGATATTGCCCTTGTACAGACGCAGGGTCACTTTGCCGGTTACCGTTTCCGAAGTCTTTTCGGCGAAGACCTGCAGTGCTTCCCGGAGTGGTGCAAACCACATGCCGTCATAGACCAGTTCGGAGTATTTCACAGCGGCCACTTCCTTGAAGTGGAAGGTCGCTCTATCCAGGCAGAGCCGTTCCAGTTCCGTGTGGGCATAGAAGAGGATGGAGCCGCAGGGGTTCTCATAGACTCCTCTGGACTTCATGCCCACCAGTCTGTTTTCCACGAGATCATCGATGCCGATACCATTTCTGGCGCCGATGGCATTCAGGGTGTTCACCAGTTCCACGCCGTCCATCTTCTTGCCATTCACTGCCACCGGTACGCCCTTTTCAAAATCAATGGTAACCAGTTCCGATTTATCCGGAGCATCTTCCGGATCGCAGGTGACAAGGTACATATCCTTGTGAGGCGGGTTGGCCGGATTTTCCAGGTCGTCCCCTTCATGGGAGAGATGCCACATATTCCAGTCCATGGAATAGGGGTACTTCTGGGCAGCCTTTTCTTCGTCCGTCTGCTTTTCATCGTATTTATCGATCGGTACACCATGGGCTTCGGCATACTTCATTTCATCTTCTCTGGACTTCATATCCCAGATTCTCCAGGGAGCAATGATCTTCATGTGGGGAGCCAGGGCCTTGATGGTCAATTCAAAACGGACCTGGTCATTGCCCTTGCCCGTAGCGCCGTGGCAAATGGCATCAGCACCGTATTTCTTGGCCATGTCCACGAGGCATTTGCCGATCAGCGGACGGGCAAAGGATGTCCCCAGCAGGTATTTGCCTTCATATCTGCCATCGGCCTGCAGTACTTTGTAGGCATACTGTTCAATGAATTCTTTCCGCACGTCCAGGGTTTCCGCATAGGAAGCGCCGGAAGCGAGAGCTTTCTTATGGATAGCATCAAAATCTTCCGGCTGCCCCAGGTTCACGGTGCAGGCAATGACTTCACAGCCATAGTTTTCTTTCAGCCAGGGAATGATAACGGAAGTATCCAGTCCGCCGGAATAAGCAAGAACTACTTTTTTTACATTTTTAACATCAGCCATAGGAATGCCGCCTTTCTTTTTTAAATAGACAATTTCACAAGCCCTTCACGGAGGCTTTTCTTAAGATGTGATAATTATACATCTGCTTGCATAAATGTGCAATAGTAAAAGTGAATTTTCTTGCACTTTTATGAAATATTTTTCGACTATTCCGTGATTTATCCGATGTTATCGAGCAACTGCAATTATCTCCTATTCCTATGATGTATGCAGGATATGCAGAAAAGAGTGCATATGGCTGCCAGGTTGATGGAATGAGTGTCAATAATCCAAATGAGGTGGATGGGGCTAAGGGTGGTGGGCTGCAGGTGCTTCGCACCAGGGCATAAAGCGGGTCTGCCGCCTTCGGCGGCCAGGGAAGCACTGATTAAATCGTTGTTCGATTATACTCTTGTATTTTCATGCA
>NZ_UQKJ01000173.1 GCF_900541605.1 uncultured Dialister sp.
TAGAGGGGAGGGGGACCGCGTTAGCGGTGGAGGGGTGTCATCGAGAGCGCCGCAGGCTGTCGAGCTTTCCTGGCAGCAGGCAGCCCCGCTCCTGATGACTCCGCACATTAGCATGCAAAACCAATAGCTCGACAAACCGCAATTGGCAGTTTCATCATTTTACTGACAAAGAAGGAGATTCTATGAGTGTTTCCATTGATATAGACCATGTCATTAAACGGTATGGTAATAATACGGTTATTAATGGTCTTTCCTTATCTGTAAAAGCAGGTGAATTCTTTACCCTTCTCGGCCCTTCGGGCTGTGGGAAAACCACACTGCTCCGTATGGTGATCGGATTCAATTCCATTGAGGGAGGTACCATTTCCATTGGGGGAAAGGTCATTAATGATGTATCTCCGGATAAGCGGAATATGGGGATGGTTTTTCAGAACTATGCCATTTTTCCTCATATGTCGGTCAAAGATAACGTGGCCTTTGGACTCCGTATGCGGAAGGTACCGGAAAAGGAAATCGAAGAACGGGTAGACCATATTCTGAAGGTTGTAAAAATTGACCATCTGAAAGACCGTATGCCTGTGGCCCTTTCTGGTGGACAACAGCAGCGTGTGGCCCTGGCTCGGGCCATCGTTATCCGTCCCGAAGTGCTTCTTATGGATGAGCCTCTGTCAAATCTGGATGCTAAGCTTCGTATTGAAATGCGAAGTGCTATCAAGCAGATCCAAAAAAAAGTGGATATAACCACCATGTATGTCACCCATGACCAGGAAGAAGCACTGGCTGTATCTGATCGGATTGCAGTCATGAATAACGGGGTCATACAGCAGATTGGGAAGCCGGCAGATATTTACAAGCGCCCGGCCAATGTATTTGTTTCTACTTTTATTGGCTTATCGAATCTGCTTCCTGCTGTGCTTTCCGGTGACCGGACAAAGACGATTTCTTTTACCGGCAGTGGGTACAAGACCGGAATCGCAGGCCTTATTTCGGATGCCGGTGATGGGGAAGAGGTTATTGTGTCCGTGCGTCCGGAGGAGTTTGAAATCCACACAGATGGAAGAGAGGGAATTCGGGGCATCGTCTCTTCATCCATCTTTCTCGGTCTTACCACTCATTATTTTATTCATCTGGAAACAGGAAAAGATATCGAAGCCCTGGAAACACGGGAAGACCATGATATTATAGCCGATGGTACCCATGTGACCCTTACGGTGAAGCCAAACCTGATCAATGTATTCCGGAAGGATACGGAAAAATCAATGATAGAAGGTGTAGTCCATGAATAAGAAAGTGACCATTTGGAATCTTTTCAGTATCCTTATTCTGGCGTTCTTCGCCCTTTTTATCCTGTATCCTCTTTTCCTTATTCTCTATAAAAGCGTTATTGCAGGGGATACCGGTGCCTTTTCGCTCCAATATTTCGCCCACTTCTTTGCAAAGCGCTTTTATTGGGGTACCATGGTAAATTCCCTGAAGGTCACTGTAGTATCTACTTTCCTGGCGGCTGCCCTGGGGCTCCCAATGGCTTACCTCATGGGGAGACTCAAAATCAGGGGCAGCAGCTTTCTGAATATACTGATTGTTATTTCGTACTTGTCGCCGCCTTTCATTGGAGCCTATGCATGGATCCAGCTCCTTGGAAGAAATGGGGTGATTACCCATTTCCTGAATTCCACTTTTGGCTTTCATTTTGGTGGAGTTTATGGCTTTGCAGGCATTGTGCTTGTATTCACACTGCAGTCATTTCCACTGGTCTTTATATATGTGTCCGGAGCGCTGAAGAGTCTTGATAATTCCTTAAATGAGGCAGCGGAAAGTCTGGGCTGCGGGAGAATGGGACGGATTTTCAAAATTATCATTCCCCTCGTCATGCCTACGCTTTTGGCCAGCTCTATGCTTGTCTTCATGCGGGTTTTCGCCGACTTCGGTACGCCAATGCTGATCGGGGAAGGGTACAAGACATTGCCGGTTCTTATTTACAACCAGTTTATGGGAGAAGTGGGTGGTGATGACGGCTTTGCAGCAGCCATCTGCTGTATTGTCATTGGCCTCACTATTGTCATGTTCTTCGTGCAGCGGTTCCTGGCAAATCGGAATACCTATGCCATGAATGCGTTGAAGCCCATGGTTGCAGAACAGGCGAAGGGTATGAAGAATATCCTAGCCCATCTGTGGGTGTATGCAGTGGTGGGATTGGCGGTTCTGCCACAGGCTGTGGTTATTTATACATCTTTTCTTGCCTCCAACGGGGGACAGGTTTTTACCGGCGGTTTTGCTCTCCAGAGTTATGAAGCCACCCTTTTTGCCAAGGATAATGATGTCATCTGGCATACCTATTTCCTGGGGCTCTGCGCTATCTGTATTGTGCTGGTACTGGGAGTGCTTATCGCCTATCTTTCAGTGCGCAAGAAGAACCCTTTGAACAGTGCCCTTGACGTGATTACCATGTTTCCCTTTATTATTCCCGGGTCGGTGCTTGGTATTTCCTTTGTCTTTGCGTTCAATAAATCTCCACTCATCCTTACGGGGACAGCACTCATCATGATTATATCTTTTGCCATCCGCCGTATGCCTTATACGGTTCGGTCTTCTACGGCGGTTCTGGGAAATATCAGCCCCTCCATTGAGGAAGCGGCCATATCCCTTGGCGCATCAGAAATGACCACGTTTCGAAAGATCACGATTCCAATGATGGCGCCGGGCGTCCTTTCGGGGGCCATTATGAGCTGGGTCACCATTATCAGTGAACTTTCGTCGTCCATTATCCTCTACACCAATTCTACACAGACCCTGACGGTTTCCATTTATACGGAAGTCATTCGCGGCAATTACGGCAATGCCTCCGCTTATGCTACTATTCTCACGGTGACATCTATCATTTCTCTCCTTCTTTTCTACAAGCTCACAGGGAAAAGGGATGTGTCCCTGTAGCAGTCGTCTCATCGTGATATAATGGATGCACCGAGAGTATGGCAGGTTACGTTGCCAATTTCCATTTATCGGGCTGTTGGGGCAGGGGGGCATACTGACGGTTGGAGTCATAGCCTTTCACATTGATCCGGTCAGCGTCTTCGAATCAAATGCACCCCCTCAGACGCCTTCGGCGACAGCTCCCCCGGTGAGGGAGCCAGGGTTATTGCTTCTCCCATTGGAGGAGGTCCCGCGAAGCGGCTGTCTGGCTCAAAGCTCAAGGCTATGACTTTAACCGCAGGCACTCTAAATTCCAGGGAAGCACTGATTAAATCGTTGTCAGATTTCATTCTTGGATTTTTATGC
>NZ_UQKJ01000174.1 GCF_900541605.1 uncultured Dialister sp.
GGAGCTAGAAGCCCCGCACGAATGACTCTATCCGTAAGCTTCGCTCTAACAGCTCGACAAACTGCAATTTGCAGAGAATCCGGAAATATGGCATCATAGGCCTATGAAGGAGGAGACACCTATGGATGAAATGAATGAACTTTTTTATAAAGATGCCTACCGGAAAGAATTCGACAGCAAAGTGGTGAGCTGCACGAAAGGGAAGAAAGGCTATGAAGTGGTGCTGGAGGACACTGCCTTTTATCCGGAAGGCGGCGGACAGCCCGGGGACCATGGCACTCTGGGAGACGCAAAGGTGATGGATGTGCATAGAAAAGAGGGCCTCGTGGTGCACTACACCGATAAGCCCCTCACCGTGGGAAGTACTGTCCACGGGACCATCGACTGGCAGCGGCGGTTCGATTTCATGCAGAACCACTCAGGAGAGCATATTTACTCCGGCCTGGTGCATAAGAAATTCGGCTACGATAATGTGGGATTCCACATGGACAAGGTGGTCACCGTCGATTTCAATGGTCCCATGACCATTGAAGATGCCCTGGCCATTGAGAAGGAAGCGAACAACCTGATTTACAGGAACGTGGAAACGAAGATTTCCTTCCCCACGCCGGAGGAACTGAAGACCATTCCTTACCGGAGCAAAATCGAACTCACCGGAAAGGTGCGGATTGTGGAATTCCCGGGCGGCGATATCTGCGCCTGCTGCGGCACCCATGTAGCACGGACCGGAGAAATCGGGCTCATCAAGGTGCTGTCCCTGGTGAACCATAAAGGCGGTGTCCGCATTGAACTGGCCTGCGGCCGGTGGGCCATGGAAGACTATGACCGGATCCACGACCTGAACCGGGACATTGCGGTCCGGTTCTCCGTAAAGCCCTATGAGACCGTGAGGGCTGTAGAAAAGATGGAGAAGGAAGTGGAGGACCTTCGCCAGAAAATTAACGAAATGAACCGCCGTTATTTTGCCATGCGGAAGGAATCCATTGCGCCGGGAAAGAAGGCCATTCTCCTCTATGAAGAAGCCATGGCGCCCATGGAAATCCGGAAGTTCTGCGAATACCTGACGGAACAGAGGGCAGCGGAATTCTGCTTCGTCCTGTCTAAGAAAGACGGGGAATCCCTGAATTACGCCATCGGCAGCACAGGAAGTGACCTGAAGTCCCTCCTCAAGGAATGGAACTCCCGCCTGAACGGCCGCGGCGGCGGACGGGATATCATGCAGGGCTCCTTCAGGTGTTCCCTGGAAGAAGTGGAGAAACTGGTGGATGAACTGAACGGGTGATAGGGCATTGGGCATTCCCGCTTTCAGGAATATGGTCAGAGTCACAAGCCTTGAGCAGTGAGCCTTTAGCCTTGAGCTGGACAGCCGCTGCGCGGCAAATGCACCTCCTCAGTCGCCTGCGGCGACAGCTCACCCTGCGGGGAAGTCCCGCGAAGCGGGCAAGGGGTGTATTTGCGTCGAAGACGCTGATCAGCTCAAGGCTAAAGGCTCAAAGCTAAAGGCTATGACTCTAACCGCAAGTATGCTAAGGAAGCTCTGATTAATTCGCAAAGTCAGATTTTATAAGGATTTTTATGCACTGCTTCGTCATAAATCGGCCAAGAATAAAAGGAAGGCGCTTTAATGTGCAGAGAAAGCGCCAACTTATCTTGGCTCAGCAGTCCTATGCAGGACTGCTGCCTTAAATAGCTCGCTATTCGCGTCGAGTTATTCCTCGCATTGCATAAAAATCCAAGAATGAAATCTGACAACGATTTAATCAGTGCTTCCTTAAATTGCAAATTACCATCAGCTCGTAATACTGCAATTGGCGTGTTCCCATACATAAAAACGCACGAAAACCTGCCTGGCAGTGGTGTCAGGCAGGTTTCGTGCGTTTTTTGCAGCGGGTCCGAAAGGATTCCCCATGGAATATGGAATTGCGCTGGTTTCTTTGGAATCCCGCTGGTATTGGTTTGTATCCGGTGCACTGGGGAGAGAATATTCGGAGATTCCTTCCTCCTCCTGCCCCGTGGAATGGGCCCGGCAGGATTGATGGGAAGGAGAGTTCCTGATGTTTCTCTGTCTGTATAGTCCGGTGCATAGGGAAAATGTCCCAATGGATTTTGGACTTTCAGGGACAGAGCCACTGGAATCGGAGCATCTGGAAGCTCCGCCCCATTGTCTCTATCCACCAGCATGGGGATCTGCCGCGTAGCGGCTTTCCGGCTCAAGGCTCGTGACACTCCTGCCGACCTGCAAAAGCTTCAATCTTTCGACCGCAGGGGGAAAGAAAACGTTCCTCCCGCTGCCCAGACGCCGAGGAGGATGAGGAAGGCTCCTGCAAGGCCTGTGGTTCCCAGATTTTCCCCAAGAAAAGCGAAGGCAAAGAGGGCGGAGAAGACGGGCTCCAGAGAGAAAATGAATCCTGCCCGCTCGGGGGTGGTGTATTCCTGGGCCATGGCCTGCACCGTGAAACCGTAGGCGGAAGAAAAGATGGCGAGCCCCAGAACAGCGGTCCACTCGGGAACCGTAGAGGGCAGTACCGGCGTTTCCAGTATACAGCTCATGATGCCCGCGAAGAGACCTGCAAATCCCATCTGCCAGATGCCAAGGAGCAGGCTGTCGATGCGGGAAACGAAGGTATTTGTAAAAAGAATATCCAGGGCATAGAGAAAGGCCGCCAGAAGGCAGAGAATGAATCCCCTGTCCAGGGAAATGGAGGTGACCCCATTCAGAAGGACGAGACCCGCCGTGACGATGACGGTGCCTGTCATGACAGGAAGGGATGGCCATTTTCGGATCCACAGTCCGTGGAGGATGGGCACCATGATGACGGAAGTGGAAATGAGAAACCCTGCCGCCGAGGCGGAGGTGCCGATGACCCCGTAAATGACGCCGATAAAGACGCCGGCAATGAGAAATCTGGTGACAGCGCTGTAGAGGAGGATGTCCCGGTTTGTCTTTCGAATCATGCGGCCCAGGAAGAGGGGGCAGAGAATGATAAAGGCAAAGAGACACCGAAGGGCTGCAATGCAGATGGGCGGCATGGTTTCCGTTCCGATTTTCATAAAACCGTAGGAACTGCCCCATACGAAGGCAGCAGAGAGTAAAAGAAGGTCAGCTTTATTTCGTGACATGAAAGTCTCCTGGGTAGAATCAAACGTGGATGTACGGTGGCCACACCGCGATATTTCAGTGAGCTGTTGGTATTCGGTGTTGACGGGTAGAGTCACTCGCA
>NZ_UQKJ01000175.1 GCF_900541605.1 uncultured Dialister sp.
ACCGGCGCCACAAACACCTTCCTGCTGCTCATCAACCTTCCCCCAAAGGACAGGCGCTCCGGGCTGTCGTGGTTGCCGCTGATGATGATAAAGGGAATCTTCCTCTTCCCCACGATTTCCTCGGTCATCCGGTCAAAGAGCTCCACCGCCTCCTCCGGCGGATAGGACCGGTCGTACACGTCGCCGGAAAGAAGAATCACATCCGGCTTCTCCTCATCCACCAGGGGAAGGAACCGGTTCTCCAGAAGCCAGGCCTGGTCCTCGGTCATACTGTGCTCCTTCAGGAGCTTCCCCAGATGCCAGTCTGCGGTATGAATAAATTTCATAATAGTCTCCTCGTAAAAAATAAAAGATTCCTGCTTTGTCATTATTATAACAGGAATCATTTATGGGAATACGGATGAATGGATGCGCATTAAGTGCGCATGCGAACGAATAGGGACTTTAGCCTTTACCATGTGCAGTACAGACACCAGCCTTGTCCAGCGGACACAGCCCCGGCAGCAGGCCGTAAACTTTCTTTATTCTTTTCTCATACTTTTCAGCAAACTGATTTCTTCCTTATATCCCGGAAGTTCATTGGGCGTTTCCAGATAAAAGGGAAGATCCTTCAGCAGGGGATGGTTGATGATGCGGCCGATGGCTTCGAGGCCCAGGGTGCCCTTTCCGATTTTTTCATGCCGGTCCTTGTGGCTGCCCAGGGGGTTCTTGTCATCGTTCAGGTGGATGGCATGGAGCCTGTCAAGACCGATGGTCTCATCGAAGTGACGGAGCACGCCGTCCAGGTCATTTACGATGTCATAGCCGCCGTCGTAGACGTGGCAGGTATCGAGGCATACGCCCATCTGGTCTTTCCGCTCTACCCTGTCGATAATGGCTGCCAGTTCCTCGAAGGTCCGGCCCACTTCGGTGCCTTTCCCCGCCATGGTCTCCAAAAGTACGTATTTCGGCAGTTCTTCCTGGTCCATGGCGTAGTTCAGCATGTCTGAAATGAGGATTACCGCCTGGTCCACGCCCTGCTTCAGGTGGGCACCGGGGTGGAAATTATACATGCAGCGGGGCAGATGGGCCGTCTTTGCCAGGTCTTCCCGAATGGCGGTCCTTGCAAATTCCCGGACATTCTCTTTCGTGGAAGCGCCGTTCATGGTGTAGGCGCCGTGGCAGAGGATGGGGCCGAAGTGATGGTTCTCCATCCACTGCCGAAGGCCCTCCACGTCTTCCTCTACGAGCGGTTTCGCCTGGCCGCCCCGGGGATTCCGGGGGAAGAACTGGAATGTATTGCCCCCGAGTTCCGTGGCGGTCTTCCCCATGGCCAGAAATCCTTTGGAAACTGATAAATGACATCCGATGATAAACATGATGATCTCCTTATGTATGATTGCGGTACTTATGGCCAGAGTCACTCCGATGGAGCCACTAGCTTTTAGCTTCTAGCTGCCAGGAAAGCTGATCTGCCTGCGGCGCTTTTGCACTCGACATTTCCGACAATATTCCACACGCCGTAGGCTGGCCAGCTTCCCTGGCAGCTAACAGCTGGAAGCCAGCAGCCCCATGCCAATGACTCTAGCCATTAGCACCGAATAACAATGCTGATTCTCCCCATTATACCATGGACGAAAAAAGCACCGGCGGTGCCGGTGCTTTTTATCCTAGCCGATTATCCCAGGAAACCTCTGGTCTTCTGGGCTTCCACCACCCGGGACAGGGCCAGCATGTAAGCCGCCAGCCGGTAGGTGACATGGTATTTCTCTTTCAGTGCGTACACATCTTCATAGGCTTCCCGCATCTTCTTCTGGAGGCGGGCATTGTATTCTTCTTCCGTCCAGTAGTAGCCGGTGCGGTTCTGGACCCATTCGAAGTAGGAGCCCACGACGCCGCCTACATTGCTCATGACGTCCGGCAGTACTTCGATGCCCTTCTTTTCAAAGTAAGCATCCGCCTCTTCCGTGGTGGGGCCATTGGCGCCTTCCAGGATGAGCGGTGCCTGTACCTTTTCCATGGTGCTGCTGTTCAGCTGGTTTTCCATAGCCGCCACGAAAATGACATCCGCCTTCTGGGCGAAGAGGTCTTCATCCGGAATCATTTCTGCCCCCTCTTCGGTGTATCCCTTCAGAGAACGGCCGTGGCTGTTGGCATAGGTGTACATTTTCTCGATGTCCAGGCCCGATTCCTTGTGCCAGGTGCCGTTGATATCGCCGATGGTGGTGATTTTCACACCCTTCCGGTGCATGAGGAGGGAGCCGACGGAGCCAACGTTGCCGAAGCCCTGGACAATCATGGTGAGGTCCTTCATGTCCTTATGGTTCTTTTCGCACCAGGTCTCCAGAGTAAAGAGGAGTCCCCGGCCGGTGGCTTCATTCCGTCCCAGGGAGCCGCCTACGGACAGGGGTTTCCCTGTCACCACGCCGGGCTGCCAGGTGCCGGAAAGGGCCGCATATTCATCGGCAATCCAGGCCATAATCTGGCCATTGGTATTCACATCCGGTGCCGGTACATCCTTGTCCGGCCCAATGATGGGATAAATCTTCCGTACATAGCCTCGGGTCAGCCGTTCCAGTTCCCGCTCTGACAGTTTGTGGGGATCCACCCGGATGCCGCCTTTGGCACCGCCATAGGGAATATTGCCGATGGCGTTCTTAATGGTCATCCAGGCTGCCAGTGCCTTTACTTCATTTTCATCGGACTGGGGATGGAACCGGATGCCCCCTTTTGCAGCACCCCGGGCGGTGGAATGCTGCACCCGGTAGCCGGAGAAAACTTCTACATGGCCATCATCCATCCGGACCGGGATACTGACGGTGAGTTCCCGTTCCGGATACCTTACAAATTCATAGTCCTCTTTCTTGTAACCCAGCTTTTCTGCTGCCTTGTCCAGTACGTGAAGCATGTTTTCATAAGGATTGTAGTTTGCCATTTTCTACCTCCTGAAGAAATAGTATTTACAGTCTCCGGGTAGTCCCAAAGACCCACTACTGCTACTATAACACCTTCGGTGCCCTTTGAATACTTGTAATCATGCATGAATGACCATTCGGCATAGGTTTTCGGTTTCCTATGATTTTGAGAGAAGGGAAGGAGAGAAAAAAGTGAGGAGTGAGGAGTGAGGAGTGGTTGTGGCGGCGCATCAAATCATGTAGCGCCGCGATTTTTAAATCCCGCCTCTCCGAGGCGGATCCATCCCCCGCCCTTTGGGCTGCCGCCGTTTGGCCTAAAAGGAAG
>NZ_UQKJ01000176.1 GCF_900541605.1 uncultured Dialister sp.
CTATGGAGTCCGAACTACACTTTTAATTGTGTCCTTGACAAGGGGGCCAGTTCAGAATGATGTTGACGGCGCATAAGTGGGGAAGCGCCGACTTATGAACCCTAACGGCGGCAGCCCAAAGGGCAGGGGATAGATTGCGGCGAAGCCGCTGACCAGCTTTCCTGACAGCTAGAAGCTAGCAGCTAGAAGCCCTCGCCCGTTCGCATGCTTCTTATCCGCACGCCACTCAGTTCACAGGGCCTGGCCAGATCAATGCCCGCATAGGATCGCACGCATTCAGCCATGCATTCAGCCACGAAAAAAGCGCCGGCCAGAATTGTGCATACTTTTACATTACTATTATACCGAGGACCCCGGACAAAACAAGCTTTCCCGCCTTCTGCAGGGGGTGTCATTGAAGTCACAGGGAAAATATGGTACCATGTAACTGAATTTTGTGTCAGTGAAAGAGTAAATGAGGAGATTTCATGGTTATTATTCCTTATATTGTGCTGGCAGCGGTGGCACTGCTGTTCTTTTTCGTTTCTTATATCATCATCTGCGGCGTGCCGAAGCGCTTCAAGAAGGGCAGCACCGTCAGTGACGATACGGTAGAAATCCCGCTGAAGAAGGCGGCGAAAGCAGAGGAAGCACCGAAGCCGGACCTGCAGGCAGCAGCCAAATCGAAGGTGGATGATTCCACCCAGATTATCCCGGTGAAACGGAACCGTCCGAAGCCCGTCCGCTTTGAGGATGATGAGGAAAAGACCCGGGTCTTCAACCGCAAGGATTTCGGCGAATCCAAGGCCCAGGATGCCTTCTCTTCCCATCTCAACAAGGGCCCCTTCCCGCCGGAACCGGAGCCCCATGTGCTGTCTTCCATGCCGGACCTGGATTCCCTGGAGGAATACTTCGTCCGCCATTTCCTGAACCGGTACGGCGCCGTGTCCACTACGGTGGAGCAGGATACCCGGAAGGTGACCATGCACCTCATCGAAGGACTTCACATGAAAAACAAGGAAGCCGTGGATACCCTCACCCATATTATGGTGCAGGAAGCCATGCAGAATGCCCAGCGCACCTATGTCATGATGCCGACGCCGGTGGTGCTGGAAATGGTGACCGATGCCTTTGGTGATGTGGCCCGGGGCAGCCGTTCCGATACGAAGACCATCCTTGCCTACGATGCCCTGAAGGCCATGCCCCGCATGGAGGAAAGCGAATTCCATGCCTTGGCACTGCTGCTCATTTTCCACTATTCCCGGAATACGGATAACGTGGATGCCCAGCACCTGAAGCGGTATACGGAAAAATACATTACTCCTTTCCTCTATAAACTGCCCGATGAATACACAGGCTACCAGCAGCTGGAATATCTGCACTGCGTGTCCCTGGAAAATAAGGACATCCCCTTTGGCCAGGTACTCCACGATTCTTACCCCCTGATCTTTGCATTCCGGGGCTGCATGAAGAGCGAACTGGCTGCGGCCTGGCCGTCCTGGCCGGAAGGCACCATTGTACAGAGCCTGTATAATTCCTACGTGAAACCGGCGGCGGTGGATGAATCGACACTGGCCGGCCTCTTCGATGACATGGGCCTGGAAGATGAAGTGACCAGGAGAAGCATCCTGGCCCTGGTGGAATCCAGGCCTGTCAATTACGACAGAAAGGAAATGGGTTACATCCTGGGCAAGGTATCGCCGAACCTGGAGAAGCTGCAGACCATCTGGGATAACAGCATGATCCGCCGTTCTTCCCTGACCCTCATGGGCATGTACATCGCCAAGATCTGCATCCGGGAAACCATCGGCGAAGATTTCGACCTGAGCCATTGGATGTGAGCAGGGCCAAAGGCCCTGTAGATCTAGGCCTAGATCTAGATCTAGGCCTTCAGCGGCTGCGCCGCAGGATCTCAACTCTCTTTACTCAAATCTATCTTTTACAACTTCATTCTGATTCAATGTTGAAAAAGCCGTACAAGCAGATTGACTTTGAACCTCCAGGAAGTGTTCCTGCGCTTCCTGCAACTGCCGGCAGCGGCAGTTTTTATTTTTGAAGAAGGGAACAGTCATGGGAATTTTTGATATCATAGGACCCATCATGGTGGGCCCCTCCAGTTCACATACCGCCGGTGCTGCCCGCATCGGACAGACGGCGAGGGCCATCCTGGGAGAACCGGTGAAGAAGGCCCGGATTACCCTCTACGGTTCCTTTGCAAAAACCGGGAAAGGCCACGGCACGGACCGGGCCCTGGCGGCGGGCCTCATGGGTTACGCACCGGACAGCGGCACCATTCGGGATGCCCTCCGCATTGCGGAAGAAAAGAATGTGGATATTTCCTTTTCCCTTTCCGAAGAGGACATGGGACACCCCAATGTGGCAAAGATTGAAGCCTGGGGCGTAAAGGGAGCCCATGGGGTCATTATCGGCCGGTCCCTGGGGGGCGGCCGCATTATGATTACCAATATTGACGGCTACGACGTGGAAATCACGGGGGAAGAGTATACGCTCCTCACCAGGCATCACGACAAGCCGGGGGTGGTGGCCAAGGTCTGCGAAGAACTGGCGAAGGAACAGATCAATATTTCCACCATGCGCCTTTTCCGGAAGGGAAAGGGCAGTGAGGCGGTCATGATCATCCATACGGACCAGCCTGTACCGCCGGCGGTGGCGGAAAAGGTAAAAGAATCGAACGACAATATTACCTACGTCATGGCATTGGATATTATCTGAGGAGGCCGTCATGGAATACCATTCGATGAAAGAACTGTTCGCCGTGGCGGACGTGGAAAAATGTTCGCCCGGCATTATTGCCTGCCGCGTGGAAGCGGAGGAAAGCGGGAAAAGTTATGAGCAGGTATGGGATCGCATGAAGTACACGATTCCCGTCTTCCGGGAAGCCATCCGGAAGGGGCTGGCAGATACGTCCAAATCCGCCAGCGGCCTGGTGGGGGGCGACGGGAGCCGCCTGTTCAACGGGAATATGCGGTTCATGTCCCCCATCTGCCAGAAGGCGGCGTCCTACGCCATCGCCACGGCAGAGGCCAATGCGAAAATGTACCGTATCGTGGCCTGCCCCACGGCGGGGTCCTGCGGCATCCTGCCGGCCGTCCTTTCGGCGGTGGGGGAAGAGGTGAATGCGTCCATGTACGACTTCACCTGCGCCTTGTTCACAGCCGGTGCCATTGGCCGGGTGATTGCATAA
>NZ_UQKJ01000177.1 GCF_900541605.1 uncultured Dialister sp.
GAGGGTCCTCTGCAGGACCCTCGCCTTCCGAGGAAGGAGGCTAACCATCCGCGGCTCCGCCGCCGGTGGAATCCTAATGACTCTGCGAATTAATCAGCACTTCCCTGGCACATGACTCATGAAGATCCACAAAAAGAGCCCCTCTGTGAAAGGGGGCTCTTTTTATTTGATGGGCTGGCTGCATTCATAAAGATGCTCCGGCGCAATATCGATATCATCGTTCCATACTACCGTTCCATACATGGCTTTAGCGCTCAGAAAAAAATGGGGATTCTTTAAAGAGTGATAGATTGGTTTCTTCAAAAGCGGGGAGGCATCGTATTTCTTTCTCTCACCATCTGCAAATGTAAGAATCAGCTTATAATCTTTAGTAGGGGTTACATTTTTTACGACCCAGCAAGGTGTATTCATCATTGCACCTCCTTAATGAAGCGGACTGATTTTATACAGAGGCTGCTCAGACATGGCAAGCTCCCAATTTGCGATTAATTCATCTTTGTGAATAACTGCCCAGGCAGCAATCAGCTTTTTCTGCTTTCCAGGCATATCGCCCTCAATGAGTTCTCCATCCAGATTGAAGACGCCATTGTATCCCTGGTAATAAGCATGGAAATGCGGCGGATTATGTTCGCCATTATTGTACATCCGGATAATAATCCCATAGAACATAGATATTGTCGGCATAATACCACCTCCCTCTATAGTATAGCAAAATATAGGAGGGCAAGAAAGTTGAGAATCTGAGGATTCTGCACCAAAAACGTGCGAAGCGACACAGCAGTAGACCTCCTTCCCAAGGAAGGAGGCTAACCATCCGCGGCTCCGCCGCCGGTGGAATCCTAATGGCTCTGCACAAATAACGTGCGAATGACACTGCAGTCGGCCCCTTCCTCGGGAAGGGGCGCCCGGTGGGAAGCGTCTCACGGGGTTCTCAGTCGCCTGGCGGCTCCCTGCGAACCCCGTTCGCTTGCCACCCCAACGGGGTGGGGTTAGCTGATGGAATCGGCCCGCAGGGCCTGATCACCTAGACCTAGACCTAGATCTAAATCCTTAGGGCCTACAGCCCTATTCCCTCGATTTCGGCCTCGATCTCGATCTCACTCGCCCCCACCCATCCGCACAACAAAAAAAGCTGTATCGGACAACCATCGGATACAGCTTTTTTCATTTCAATATTAATTCGTCAGAGATCTCATAGGAGCCGGGATCTTTCCTCCCCGGTTGATGAAATCATCAGCCCGGAATTCGTTGATCTTCATCACCGGCGCATAGCCCATGAGGCCGCCGAACTGCACCATGTCTCCCGGTTTCTTGCCCGGTACCGGAATGAGGCGGGTGGCGGTGGTCTTGTTATTGATCATGCCGATTGCCGCTTCATCGGCGAGGATAGCGGAAATGGTGGAAGCCGGTGTATCGCCGGGGATGGCAATCATATCGAGGCCCACGGAGCATACGCAGGTCATGGCTTCCAGTTTCTCCAGGCACAGGCTGCCCTTTTCCACAGCCTGGATCATGCCCAGGTCCTCACTGACAGGGATGAAGGCGCCGGACAGGCCGCCGACGCTGGAGGAAGCCATGAGGCCGCCCTTTTTCACCGCATCGTTCAGGAGCGCCAGGGCCGCCGTAGTACCGGGGCCGCCGCAGCTTTCCAGACCCATTTCTTCCAGCACCTGGGCCACGCTGTCCCCCACCGCCGATGTAGGCGCCAGGGACAGGTCGATAATGCCGAAGGGCGCATGGAGCCGTTCCGTAGCCGCTTCTGCCACCATCTGGCCGAGGCGGGTAATCATGAAGGCCGTATTCTTGATGGTCCGGGCCACCACGTTCAGCGGCGCTCCCTTCACATCTTCCAGAGCCCGCTTTACCACGCCGGGGCCGGAAACGCCCACATGGATAGCCGTATCTCCCTGGGTCACCCCATGGAAAGCGCCGGCCATGAAGGGGTTATCTTCCACGGCGTTACAGAATTCCACCAACTTCGTGCAGCCGTAGGCATCCTGGTCCTTCGTGAGCTCCGCCGTTTCTTTGACCACTTCTCCCATCCGTTTCACCGCATCCATATTGATGCCGGCCTTCGTGGAGCCTACAGCTACGGAGCTGCAAATGCTCTTCGTGGAAGCCAGGGCTTCCGGAATGGAGTCGATGAGAATCTTGTCGGAGGACGTCATGCCCCGGTCCACCAGGGCCGAGAAACCGCCGAGAATATCGACCCCCACTTCGTCCGCTGCCTTCTGCAGGGTCTTTGCGATATTCACGTAGCTGGAAGTTTTGATGCCCCCCGCCACCAGGGCGATGGGGGTAACGGAAATACGGCGGTTAATGATGGGCACCCCGTATTCCCGGGAAATATCATGGCTCACTTCCGTGAGATGTTCCGCCTTGGTGCAGATGGTGTCGTAAATCTTCCGGCAAAGGGTCTTTTCATCGTCCGACACGCAGCCAAGGAGGGAAATACCCATGGTAATGGTACGGACGTCCAGCTTGTTCTGGTCAAACATCCGCTCCGTTGCAAGGATTTCTTCAATATCGAGCATGGCTCCCCCTTTCAGATGCGGTGCATGGCATAGAAAATATCAGCCAGCTGGGCCCGCACATCTACGCCCAGTTCTTTGCCCAGCTTGCCAAGGTCATCCTGCACATCTTTCAGGGAACCCTTGGATTTTTCCATATCACAGATAAGGACCATGTCGAAAATATCCCCCAGGATGGTCTGGGAAATATCAAGGATATTGATGTTTTCCTTAGCCAGAGCTGCTGCCACACCGGCCACAATGCCGACCCGGTCAGCGCCAATAACGGTAACCACGATTTTTTTCATAATTTTCTCCTTCCACTTTTACAGGATTCACACTGGCATCCCATTCAAGAGAAAAACGCATCTCCCTGCACAATGTTGTACTTATTATAACATATGAATGGATGGTATGAGCCCACAGGGATGAACAGATCGAATCGAGACCGAATCGAGATTGAGGTCGAGGTCGAGACCGAGGGCAGCAGCGGAGTACGGTTAGAGCCAGTTGGAACGGGGGCTGGAGGCGAGGTACGGCCAGAGTCAACCGGAGCGGGGGCTTCTAGCTGTTAGCTTCTATAGTGAACGACAAAAATAACTTTATTTAAAGCTGCACAGGG
>NZ_UQKJ01000178.1 GCF_900541605.1 uncultured Dialister sp.
TGTGTTCGCTGGTGCAACTCATGTTCGCTGCTGTGACTCCAGTTCCCTTGCCACCCCAAAGGGGCAGCAAGGTTTCAGCCTGCGGCGGAGCCGCTGTCGTATTTCATAAGGCGGCGCTTCCCCAATTTGTGCGCCGCCACCATCATTCCTCATTCCTAATTCCTAATTCCTCATTTTTTCCATGCCCCGTACGTTCACATGTACGCTCAACCAATCACTCTGTAATTTATGAGTCACTTATAAATTTACACGTATCTTGTGTATGCCGAGTCAGACAGCTATCATAGGGAATATCGAAGAATATTGATGAAATAGTAAACCTGACTGGCGATGGGGAGTGGTTTCGTGAGTCTCTTAGGTGTAATAGGGGCCATTGGTTTACTGATGGTGCTGATTTATAAACGGATTGCCCTGATTCCTGCATCCCTTGTGGGGGTGCTGCTGCTGGCCGTGACCGGCGGCTACAGTTTCTATGACCTGTCCATTAACCACTATGCCCTCTTCCTGGCCGATTTCATTGCCAAGTACTTTATGGTCTTTGTGACCAATTCCCTTTTCGGCGAGGTCATGGAGGAGACGCTCCTGGTCTCTGCCTTTTCCCGCATGGTGGGCCGTCTCTTTGGCCGGCGGAATGCGGCCTGGGGAGCCCTTCTGGTGACGGCCATCCTGAGTTACGGGGGTATCTCTGTCTTTGTCATCGTCTTTACGGTGTATCCGATTTTCCTCGCCACCTTCCGGCAGGCGGATCTTCCCCGGAAGCTGATTCCCGCCGGCATCATTTCCGCCTCCTGTACGGCGCCGCTGTCCATGATTCCCGGCGGAGCCCAGCTGAATAACATCATTCCTGCCCAGTACATGGGGACGTCTCCCATGGCGGCTCCCCTGGTGAGTATCGCCGCTTCCCTGGTGACTGTGGCCTTTATTTTCTTCTATTTCCATCGTGCCTTTGCCCGTGCCCGGGCCCGGGGGGAGCACTTTACGGTGGAAGGGGATATCCGGGAGCGGATCGAAGGTTTTGAAAGGGAGCCCGGTATCGCCGGCTGGGTTTCTATCCTGCCCATGGCCCTCATTATCCTCCTCATCAATGGATGGAATGTGGACCTGTCCTATGCGGTGCTTGCGGGGACCGGCCTTGCAGTGCTGCTGGGACGGAAAAACCTGCCGAACCTGCGGGATACCCTGAACCGCGGCGTGGCGAAGGTCGGTACCGCCACCGTGGTCACCGCGGTTTCCGTAGGCTTTGGCGGCGCTGTACTGGCCTGTGACGGCGCCCGGACTATTCCGGATACCATCGCCGCCCTTCCGGTGAACCCCATCGTTTCCCTGAGCCTGGCCGCTTCTTTTGCCGGTGTGCTCACAGGAAACGGAGGCGGCGGCTGCGACGTGGCCATGAATATACTGGCCCAGCAGTACCTGAGTATGGGGGTGCAGCCGGAGATCCTGCACCGGGTGGTGGCCATTGCCACAGCAGGCTTCAGCTGCCTCCCCCATAACGGAATGCTGCTGACGGTCTCCGATACCTGTGGTTTTGCGGCGAAGGACAGTTATCCCTATATCTTCGGTTCCACCATCCTGTCCTCCTTCCTGGGCCTCGTGGTCACGGTGGGGCTGGGAATGCTGCTGTATCCGGTGGCGTAAGGAAACAGGATTCCCTGTTTCTATAGAAAGGAGTTTCTTCTATGAAAATCGTAAAAATTGATCTTTTGCATTCGGACCCTGTGGAAGACGGATGGCGTCCCCTTTTTTGCCGAATCTATACGGATGAAGGCATTTACGGCGACGGGGAAGCGGCCCTGTCCTACGGCGGCATCGACGAAGCGGCCTTCGGGATGCTGAAAAATATGGCGCCCCTGCTCATCGGCATGGACCCCCTGGACCATGAGGTCATCTGGGATAAACTCTACCACCAGTGCTTCTGGGGCCTGAACGGGGGCCCCGTGGTTTTCGCCGGCATCAGCGCCTTCGACATGGCCCTCTGGGATATCAAAGGAAAGAAATTCCAGGTGCCCCTCTATAAACTGCTGGGCGGGAAGATGCGGCCGAAGCTCCGGGCCTATGCGAGCCAGCTGCAGAATGGCTGGCCCGGCAGCCGCCGTCCCGGAAAGACCCCGGAGGATTACGCCAATGCCACGAAGGAAGCCATGCGCCGGGGATTCGATGCGGTGAAATTCAATTTCACCACCTACCGGGAAGACGGCACCTGGTATGACCACCGGGAACAGGCGCCCTACATGGACCATGGTTACCTGAAGGTGGTGGAGTCCCGGCTGAAGGCTGTCAGGGATACCCTGGGGCCCGACGGAGATATTATCCTGGAGAACCACGCCTACACGGACAGGCAGTCCGCCGTACGCATGGGGAACATGGCAAAGAAGTACGATATCCTCTACTTCGAGGAACCGGTGGCTCCCCACGGCGACCTTCTGCGGTATGTGCACCAGGAAACGGGCATCCCCATTGCCAGCGGGGAGCGCATGTACTCCCGGTGGCAGTTCAAACAGCGGATGGACCAGGACGCCATCCAGGTCATCCAGCCGGATATCGGGACCTGCGGAGGCATTACGGAAGTGAAAAAGATCTGCGATATGGCCTATGTCTATGAAACCGCTGTCCAGATCTACGTATGCGGCAGCCCCCTGGTGGTGGCGGCCTCCCTGCACCTGGAATCGGCGATACCGGGATTCATCATCCATGAATATAACGTGAATACGTCCATGCCCAAAATGACAGGACTCACGAAATACAACTATGAACCGGAGAACGGGATGATGACGGTTCCTGAACTTCCGGGCATCGGCAATGAAATCGCCGACGCCACCTTTGATCACAGCGAAGTCGTGACGATCCGGTGAGATTGGCTGGCTGAGGCTGCGTGTGAACGTATGGGGGCTTGAGCCTTCAGCCTTGAGCCTTGAGCCTTGAGTTGGACAGGCCCTTGCGGGCCGGAGTAATCACCATCTCTCAGTCCGGTGGGCAGCTATCTTCCGGAAAGAGAGCCTCCTGCGGAGTCAATAGCACGTTTTGGGTACAGAGTCTTCAGAAATCCAGCTGCAGCGAAGCCGCTTTCCCCTTACTCTACCTCCCCCATCTATGGGGGAAAAGCAAGCGAACGGTGTTCGCAGGGAGCCGAAG
>NZ_UQKJ01000179.1 GCF_900541605.1 uncultured Dialister sp.
TGCCCCCGCTTCAACGAGCGCAGCGACGTTGAAGCCACCACCCGGTTGGCGAGCGTAGCGATGCCAACCCACAACCCTTACGCCCCATTCACCCCGTTTGGGACGCTCGCCTATCTCAGCTGACAGCTCGACAAACTGAAATAGTCTCATATCGCAAACCTACAGAATATGACCGGTCAGTACGGAATCCCCGTACTGTACCGGCTTTAGTTGTTTCCTGAGGAGGATGGACATGCCGCTTATTTACTGTGTGGAAGATGATGAAAGCATTCGTGAACTGGTAAGTTATGCACTGCGGGGCCAGGGGTACAAAGTCGAAGGATTTGGGGATGCCCCGGAATTCTACGAGGCCCTCCAGAAGAATACGCCGGACCTGGTACTTCTGGATATCATGCTTCCCGGAGAGGACGGGCTGACAATCCTGAAAAAAATCAGGGCTTCCGGAAAAATCCAGGAAATCCCTGTGATCATGATGACCGCCAAGACCAGTGAATTTGACATTGTCAAAGGACTGGACCTGGGGGCCGATGACTACGTGACGAAACCCTTTGGCATCATGGAACTCCTTTCCCGGATCCGCTCCGTCCTCCGGCGTGCGAAAAAGCCCCAGGAATCGAAGAGCAAACTCCTTTCTTTCAATGGTATCGTGGTGGACCAGGAGCAGCACAGCGTGACTTCCGATGGAAAAGAAGTACAGCTCACATTAAAAGAATTTGACTTATTGTGCTATTTGTTATTAAATAAGGGCATCGTTTTATCCCGGGACCAGATCATGCAGGCTGTCTGGGATTCTCCCTTTGAAATGGAAAGCAGGACCATTGATATGCACATTATGAGCTTACGGCAGAAACTGGGCAGCGAAGGTTCCTGCATCCGCACGGTGAGGGGAGTGGGCTACCGCCTGGGCGACAGAAAATCGTAAACAGGAGTCACTAACTTATGAAAGTTCGCATTTACAGAAGCCTTTTACTGATGGGCATCATTTCCGTGGTGGTTACGTTCATTCTTTCCGCCGTACTCTATTACCAGGGCATGCAGGAACAGTTCAGCCATGAGTTGCAGCATTTGAACCGGACCATGGCCATGGCCGTTTCCCTGGACCAGGAAGACAGTACGAAGGATTACCTGAAGCAGGTCTATGACGATAACCATGGGATTATCCATATCGTATGGCTTGACAGGGACGGCTCTGTCCTCTATGACAGCGACAACATTACCGATGAGGACTATGCTGCCGGCGAGGAAGTCAAAGAAGCCATGGATAAGGGAACCGGCGAAGCGGTCCATCGGGATGCCAAGGACAGCCCGAAGAGCTACTATGCCCAGAAGGCACCGGACGGCAGTATCCTTCGTCTTTCCAGCGCCCGGGTCGTTTCCTATAAAGGCTTCTCTGCCTATCTTCCGGAAATCATGCTGTTCCTCATTGTTTTCGTAGTGGGCTGTCTTTTTGCGGCAGAACGGGAAACAGAAAAGATTCTGAAACCCTTCCATCTCCTGGGAGACCTTGTGCAGCAGATTATGGAAGGAAAAAAGGTGAGCGAAGTTCCTTCGGACTACAAGGAACTGAATCCCCTCATCCGAAAGGTGGAAGAACAGCACAATGAAATTGAAAGCTACCTGGAAGATATCGAAGATGAAAGAAATACCATTCGTACGGTCATCGATACGATTTCCGACGGCATTATCCTGCTGAATGAGCGAAAGGAAATTCTGGACTACAACCGGCAGATTGAAGAAATTTTCAAGCCTGCCGAGGATAAACGGTTCCGCCGCATTGCCAGCCTTTACCATGACCAGGATTGGCTCCGGGTTATCGGGAAAGCGTACCGGATCGAAGGGCGCCAGGAATATACCATGAACCTCTTTGGAAAACCGTATCGCATGGTCATGCAAAAGACCGAGCTGTCCAATGGGGAGACGGGTCTCCTGATTGTACTCCGGGATATGACCGCCTCCTACATGGCAGAAAAAATGAGACGGGAATTCTCCGCCAACGTATCCCACGAACTGAAGACGCCGCTTACCTCTATCAGCGGGTTTGCAGAAATGATTGCCAATGGCATGTACCAGAACCCGGATGATGTGAAGCTCTTCGGCAGCCGTATCGTGAATGAATCCCAGCGCATGCTGACCCTCATTGATACCATTATGCACCTGTCGAAAATTGAAGAGACAGAGACCACCATCACCTGGAAGACGGTGTCCGTAGATAGTCTTGTTCATTATGCGGCGGACCTCATCATGCCCCAGGCTAAGGCTAAAGGCGTTACGATTACCGTAGATACACAGCCCCTCTATACCTATGGCAATGCGGCCCTTCTGTCGGAACTCATCATGAACCTCCTGGACAATGCGGTGAAGTACAATAACCAGGACGGCAGCGTCCATGCTGTACTGACGCCGGAGGGAGAGGACAAGATGAAACTGGTAATCTCCGACACGGGTATCGGTATTCCTAAGGATAAGCAGGGAAGGGTCTTCGAACGGTTCTACCGGGCTGAAGAAAGCCGGAACAAAGCCACCGGAGGAAGCGGACTGGGCCTTGCCATCTGCAAGCATATCGTAGAAAAACACCAAGGCACCCTTTCCATTTCCAGCGAAGAAGGAAAGGGCACTGCGGTAACCGTGATTCTCCCCCGCATGAGTGACGCTGACGTGACCAAAGAACACAGCGAAGCCCTGACGGCCAAAGAAGAAGCGGAAGAAGCGGAATCCGGCCGCCTGGCCCGGAAGGAAGCGGAAGAAGACCGGGCTGCAGCGCAGGAAGACACCAGCGATGGCATTCCTGGTGGGGCAGAGAAAAACGGCCATAAGGCAAAGAAGATGAAAAAAGACAAGAAGGGGAAGAAAAAATCCTCCGGCCACAGCCACGCCGATTCCCCGGACGATAAGAAACGGGAGAAATCGGATAAAAAGACAGTGAAGGAAGATAAGAAAAAGAAGTAAACCAGGAGCCCGGGGAACCAGAAAGCCGTTCCCCGGGCTCTTTGTGATATTTCAGTTTGTCGAGCTGGTGAGGATTGGCGGTTAGCATGTTTGTGTGCAGAGT
>NZ_UQKJ01000180.1 GCF_900541605.1 uncultured Dialister sp.
GTAGGCGACGGAGGTTAGCTATAGGAAGCGCCGCAGGCTGGACAGTTTTCCTGGCAACTAGCCGCTAGTAGCTAAAAGCTCCATGCGAATGACTCTACCCGTCAGCGCCGAACACACCAGCTCGACAAACTGAAATATGGCAAGTTGTCTTCCCCCGCCGGACAAGCAAAAAGTGGTGGCAGCTGCCACCACTTTCATGCAGTGTTTATTTATTCTTTGCTTCCCGCAGGGCTTCAAAGCTTCCCGGCTGGGCCATGACCTTCGGTTTCTTCAGCTGATTATAGGCCTGGATCATCATCGCGCATTCTACCCGTTTTTTCTGGATTTCACAGGTAATGTGATAGGGCTTATGGATATCACCGGCAAAGGCTTCATTGTTCGCATGGCAGCCGCCGGAGCAGAAGAACTTCGCCCAGCAGTCCACGCATTCCGGTTTCGTGAACACATGGTTTGCCCGGAAATCATGCATCATCTTCATGTTCTTTAAGCCTTCATATACATTTCCGAGAACATATCCTTCCCGGCCCACGAACTGGTGGCAGGGATAGATATCCCCATTCGGCACTACAGCCAGGTATTCATGGCCGGCGCCGCAGCCGCGGAGCCGCTTCGGCAGGCAGGGGCCTTTCCAGAGGTCCATATTGAAATGGAAGAAGAAGAACGGTCTCCCTTCCTCCTCCCTTTTAATAAAGAGCTGTGCCAGACGGTCATATTCTGCCTTTACCCGTGGCAGGTCTTCCTCCTTAATAGAATACTCTGCCGTATCCTCTCCCACCACCGGTTCCATGGACACTGCCGGGAATCCATGGTCCAACATATCTTCCACGTCTGTCGTGAAATCCAGGTTATATTTGGTGAATGTGCCGCGCACGTAATATTCCTCACCATTCCTGTGAGCAACGCAGTACTGGAGATTCTTCACAATCTGATCATAGGTACCATTTCCATTGACATCAGGCCGCATGCGGTCATGCATTTCCTTCCGGCCATCCAGGGAAAGAATGAGGCTGATATGGTTATCGGTCAGATACTTTACCTTTTCCTTATCAAGCAGCATGCCATTGGTGGTGAGGGACATCTTGATTTTCTTATGGTGCTTCTTCTCTTCTTTGTGCACATAATCAATGGTCTGCTGCACTACATGCCAGTTCATCAGCGGTTCGCCACCGAAGAAATCAAGTTCACAGTGTTCTCTGGGTCCGCTGTGGGCAATCAGGAAATCTACTCCCCGCCTTGCTACATCAAAGGGCATAAGCATGCGCCACTGGCCATAGCCGCCCTGTCCTGCAAAGCAGTACTTGCACCGAAGGTTGCAGTCATGGGCAATATTAAGGCAAAGGGCCTTAATAATCGGTCTGTCTTCAATAGCCATTTTGTAGTTCGGGTCCATAGGAGCAAAGAGAACTTCCTTTTTAATAAGGTCATCCAGATCATCCATGACCTCATTCAGTTCCTGTTCCTCATAGTTCCCTTTCAGGTTGGCAAGTACCATGTCACGATTCTTGCCATTATAAAATTCCAGGACCTTATAGGTTACATCATCTACCACATGAACAATACCGCTATTGACATCCATCACAATATTCATGCCATTCTGGCGGAAACGATGAATCATGGGCTTTACATTATAATCCATGAATACTCTCCTTCTTTAACACGACTCCTGGGAGCCGCCGATTACAATCAACAACAAACCATTGAAAGAAATTTAAAAGCCCCCGGCCTTATGGCCGGGGGCTGGGCCGTCAACTCAGGCTCTCTTTGCTTCTTTCGCTTCTTCCTGTGTTGTGCAGATCAGGTTTCCGATGGTGCAGCTTGTCTTGCAGGCAGACTGGCAGGAAGTCTGGCATTCACTGCAGCCTTCAAATTTAATGGAATCCTGCAGGGAAGAATGATTGATTGTAACGATATGTTTGGACATGATGTCACCTCCCAGAAACTGTTTTCTGAACTAATCATATCATAGGAATAAGGGGAAATACAAGTAAAAACTGAGCAGTACAAAATATGGAGTTATAAATAATTCTACATGACCATACTGAAACATCATTAAAGGACCTGGAGAAACTTATCCATGAAAGTGCAAACCGGAAGTGCCTATAAATGAATTAAAGCAAATAATATAACCCATACATAGCCCCCAGTGGAATCAATGTCATTCCCACCAGAGCTGTAAGGCAGCCCGTTTTCTTTCCATGGACAGCAAACCATTCATCGGCAATACGGTTCATTTCCTTGTATTCCCGTTCCAGCCCCTGGATGAGCCGCCACAGTTCCCGGCAGTCCGCTTCTGTCAGCGCCTCATTCGTATCCTCGGCCGCGGCAACAATCTGTTCTTTCTCCTTCTGCCTCTCTTCCTCTTCACGGCGGGCTTTTTCCTCAGCCTCTTTCATCTGGCCTTTAATATGGGCCTTCCAATCCCCTATCGGTTCTTCTTCCGTGGTTTTTTCCTTTTCTTTTTCTTTTTCTTCTTCTGCTTTTTTCTTTTCTTCCTTTTCTTCCATGAAGGACCCATTTTCTTCTCCTTCATCAACTGCCTTTAACAGTTCATCTTTTAATTTCTGGATGTCCTCTGTATATTTGTGAATAGCTGCATCCCAAAGGGTATAGTCCAGTTTTTTCTTCATGTCATACATATACATAGTACCGGACGTAGCCTGTTGGAAAAGAAACTTGGTATTATCCATATCAACAAAGATAGTCCCCACGGCCCCTTTGTTTTTAAATTTGGATTTACCCACTTTTACATAATACATAAAAGTACCAATATGTGCCCTCAAATTTCCAAGGGGGCTTTCTTTCTCGTGGCCCCTGTCAAAAAATCCCATGAACGTTCTCCTTGCCTGCTACACGAAAATAAGTGAAATCTTCTATCCATTATAAATGCAAAGTACCTGAAGTGGCAAGATAATTCAAATTGCGGTTTGTCGAGCTGTTAGAGCGAAGCTTACAGATAGAGTCATTCGTGCGGGGGCTTCTAGCTACTATAGTAAACGACATTAATTACTTTACTTTAAATCGATGCATCTATGTGCTAT
>NZ_UQKJ01000181.1 GCF_900541605.1 uncultured Dialister sp.
CGTCATAGTCATTTATCTGGGAGATTTCTCGACTCATCGTAGCTGTAGCGATTTTTAAGGATAGATTCTTTTAGCATGCTTCCACCGCTCGAAATGACGATTGATATGCAGAGCCACTAAGAGGGGAGAAGGGATCCGCAGATGGGGACAGATGGATTCGGCCCGAAGGGCCTGACCAGCTCAAGGCTCAAGGCTGAATGCTCAAGGCCCCGTCGGTACGCATGGGGGTCAGCCATATAAGCGCCGCAGGCTGTCGAGCTTTCCTAACTTCTAGCAGCTAACAGCTAGAAGCCCGCCCGGTCGCATGGATGCCTGCCAGGACCGCCGCGGAGCGGATGATTTCCTCAATCTCGGCCTCGATCTCGATCTCACACACAGTACATCTTCCCATTTCCTCTGTATGATTGTATGTTACTGTATGATATAATTTTTCAAGAGGTGATTCCATGAAACGGCTGGCTTCGGTTTTTTTATTCCTGATCATGGCGGCTCTTGCTTTCTGGGGGATTCTCCATTATGCCCGGCACCTGGAAGTGGTGAAGGAGGAGAAGAAGAATCCTTCTGAATATGTAACGGTATATACGGACATGCCCAATGGCATGCTGGAAGGGCTGTCCCCTTCTTTTTTTAAGGACACCGGGCTTAAAATCAATATTGTCTATCTGTCTTCGGACCAGATGCTCCGCGCCGATGGCGGCAGCACCGATACGCCGGCGGCGGATATGTATATTACGTCCCAGGATGGGCTCATGAAGCTGAAGAAGGGGGAGTTTCTTGCGCCCTATTCTTCCGCCCAGACCGATACGGCTCTGAACCTTTTCAAGGATGAGGAGTGCTACTGGACGGGGCTCTGGGTGGATCCGGTGGTGTTTGCGGTGAACCGGGACTATGCGGACCGGCATCCCGCTTTTTCCTATAACTGGAACGAAGTGCTTACCCGGAATTCGGTGCGCCTTTCCATGACGGATTTCATGGCCGCCGACATGGCGGGGGACCTGCTCATGTGTCTCGTGGAACATTTCGGCCTGGAGGATACGTTCCGGTACCTGGGGATCGCCCAGAACCATATGGTGCAATACGGGAAATTCCTCTCCACCCCTTCCCGGATGGCGGGCATGGGGAAGTGCGATATCGGGATTTCCGGTCTCAATGAAGCTCTTCGGAGCGTGAAGGATAAGATGCCCATCCGCATCATGTATCCGGAGGACGGGTCTCCCTGGTACCTCTTCGGCGCCGGGATTTCTGCCCACGGCCAGTATCCGGAGAGGGCGAAGGTCCTCATGGACTGGCTCCTTTCTTCCTCTTCCTATAAGAAGGATATGGAAGAAAACCGGTATTATTATATTTATGTGAATGATTACACCCTGGAACCCGACGCTGCAGGCAATTTCCTGCAGTTCTGGAACCTGGAAAAAGAGTATTTTGATGAAGGTAAGAAAGACCTGCTCACCCGTTGGGGCGAGAAGATTCGTTTTGGAGGTACAAACAGTTGACTAAAAGAAAACTTGGCTTCATAAGCCTGGGATGTTCGAAGAACCTGGTAGATACGGAAATGATGGTAGGCATCATGGAAAAGGCGGGCTATGAGCTGACGGAGGACCTGTCGGAGGCCCAGGTCATCATCATCAATACCTGTACCTTCATCGACCCCGCCAAGGAAGAGTCGGTGCAGACCATCCTGGAGGCGGCGGAATACAAGAAGACCGGGAAATGTGAGAAGCTGGTGGCCGCCGGCTGCCTGACCCAGCAGTACAAGCAGGCCCTGGGAAAGGAAATTCCGGAAATCGACGTATTCATCGGCACCGATTCCTGGCAGCATATCCTGGAAGCGGTGAATGAATCCTACGAAAAGGACGAGAAGGTGTACAGCTTCGACACCACTCCCTGCGCCAATGAGGACCTGATTCCCCGGCAGACCCTGACGCCGAAGTATTCGGCCTACGTAAAAATCGCCGAGGGCTGCAGCAATGGCTGCACCTTCTGCTATATCCCCTATGTCCGGGGACCCATGCACAGCCGCACCATCCCGTCCATTGTCCATGAAGTACGGCGCCTCGCGGCTTCGGGAGTCCGGGAATTCAATCTTATCGCCCAGGATCTCTCCTGCTACGGCAGGGACCTGAAGGACGGCACCCGGCTGGCATCGCTCCTGAAGGAACTGGTAAAAATCGACGGGGTGAAATGGATCCGTCTTTTCTACCTCTATCCCACCTATTTCGATGACGAGCTCCTGGACGTGATTCTCCATGAACCGAAGATCTGCAAGTACGTGGATATTCCGCTCCAGCATATCAGCGACCCCGTGCTGCAGCGCATGCACCGGAGGGATTCGTCCGAAAGCATCCGGACCCTCCTTCGGAAACTCCGGGCCGCTACGCCCCGGATGACCATCCGCACCACCCTTATGGTGGGATTCCCGGGAGAAACGGACGAAGATTTCCAAAAACTCTGCGACTTCATCAAAGAGGTTCGGTTTGACGATATGGGAGCCTTCAAGTTCTCCCCCCCAGGACGGCACGCCTGCTGCCCGGATGACGGACCAGGTGCCGGAAGAGGTCAAAGAGAACCGGTACCATGAACTCATGGCTATCCAGGCCGCTATTTCCGAAGAAAATAACGAAGATCTCATCGGCCGGGAAACGGAAGCTCTGGTGGAAGAACTGGTGGATGATGGCGAAGGCCACATGCAGGCCAAGGGCCGCACCGCTTTCCAGGCACCGGAAGTGGATGGCAATGTGTACATCGACAACCCGGGAGACCTGAAGCCCGGAGATTTCGTGAAAGTCAAGATCACCGACGGCTATGCCTATGACCTGATTGCGGAACGGGTAGACTGAAGAAAGATCGAGGTCGAGACTGAGATCGAGGTGGTCAGGCCCTGCGGGCCGGGTGTCATGTGGCTTACGGGCGTGCGTTCGAGCGGGGGCTTCTAGCTGCTAGCTGCTGGCGACTAGGAAAGCTGGTCAGGCCCTTCGGGCCGGATCGTCAGTTTCCATCAGCTAACCCCACCCTGGCGGGAGCCCCT
>NZ_UQKJ01000182.1 GCF_900541605.1 uncultured Dialister sp.
ACATCCGGCAGCTGGCCCGCCTGCACGACCACAAAGACGAGATCATAATAATCATTGCCCCCTTCACCCGCTTGTGGCACACGAGATTTCTAAGATATGGTAAAATAATGGATAGCCCTTTTGGCTGTCCATTATTTTTTTGGAGGGAAGCTCATGCTGGAAACCATTGCGGAGGTCCTGATCAACAGGCCCTCGAAACATCTGAACAGGACATTTTCCTACCGCATTCCGGAATCCCTGAAGGAAGCGGGGCCGGGATGGCGCTGCGTCGTTTCCTTTGCCCGCCGGAAGGAGGAGGGCATTATCCTTTCGGTCCATGAAGAAGACACGGCGAAGCTGGATTACAAAATCCTTCCCATCGATTCCCTGGTGGATTCCTTTCCCTGGTTTACGGAAGAAATGATGCGGACTGCCCTCTGGATTTCCAATTACTACATGTGCACCCTCATCGAAGCGCTCCGCCTCTTCTATATCGACAAAAAAGCCATAAAGACCGCCATCAGCTACCGGATCGACTGGAAGGCCATTGACCATGGGGGAGATGAGGATATCCCTTCCCTGGTGGATCGTTCCGTGGAAGAAGTGGATGAAAAGGATGGAAAGCTCCTCTTCGGCGACCGGCTGCCCCTCTATGTGCAGAAGGGCTTCCTGGTGAAAGAAGAGGTTCTCGATACCATCCATAAGGAGCCATTGGAGAAATGGCTGGTACCGGACAGGCCCCTGTCCGGGGAGGAGAGGAAAAAGAGCCGCCGTCAGGCAGCGCTCTCCGATTTCCTCCAGACTTCCGGTCCCTGTTCCTTTGAGGACCTGAAGGAAGAAGGCTTTGGCACTTCCCTCCTCAAAAGTTTCTGCCTCAATGACCATGGCCATATCATTTATCGAAGGAAGAAAACCTTTTCCCTCATCGAAGAAGGGGGAGGAAGGGACAGCCGCCAGCTCACGGATGAGCAGAAACAGGCGGTGGATACCATCAATGCATCCATAGACAGAAGCCGGTACGAAGGATTTCTCCTGCAGGGAGTCACGGGCAGCGGGAAGACGGAAGTCTACCTCCAGACCGCCCGGCATGCCCTTGGGGCCGGTGGATCCGCCCTCATCCTGGTTCCCGAAATTGCCCTGACCAACCAGATGACCTCCTACTTTGCCTCGGTCTTCGGGGACAAGGTGGTCTTTATTCACAGCAATCTCAGCAAAGGGGAGCGGTACAATAACCGCATGCGGATCAGCAATGGGGAAAGCTCCATTATCATAGGTTCCCGGTCCGCCATTTTCATGCCCTTCCGGAACCTGCGGCTCATCGTGGTGGACGAGGAGTATGATTCCTCCTACAAGCAGGGGGAGAGCCCCCGGTACAACGGCCGGGACGTGGCCAAAGTCATGGCTCTGACGTACCACTGTCCCATCGTCTTAGGCGCTGCCACTCCCTCCATAGCCACCCGGTATGCGGCGGACGAAGGAAAAATCAGGAAAATATCCATGAACCACCGGGTGTTCCAAACGCCGCTCCCGAAGATTCACGTCTGCGACCTTCGGGAAACGCCGCCGATCGATGAGAACGGCCTGATTTCAGGGCCCCTGGTTTCCCTGCTCCAGCAGACGATTGCCAGAAGGCAGAAAGCCATCCTGCTCCTGAACCGCCGGGGCTTTGCCACCACCCTCATGTGCCCCTCCTGCGGCTATGTGTTCAAATGCCCCAACTGCGACGTGTCCCTGGTGTACCATAAGGAGACCCACCAGCTGAAGTGCCACTACTGCGAAACCGTGCATCCCGTACCCACGGAATGCCCGAAATGCCACAGCCATCGGATCCTGTACCTCGGCGCCGGCACGGAACGGGTGGAAGAAGAACTGGAAGGGCTGCTGCCACAGGCCAGAATCCGCCGGTTCGACCTGGACAGCACCCGAAGGAAAAACAGTGCCCGGGAAATCCTCGACGATTTTCGGAAAGGGAAATTCGATATCCTCTTCGGCACCCAGATGGTGGCCAAGGGCCACGACATCCCCGGCGTCCAGACCGTGGGCATCCTTTCCGCCGACAGCATCCTGAACATACCCTCCTACCTGGCAGCGGAGCAGACATTCAACCTCATCACCCAGTGCGCCGGCCGGGCCGGACGAAGCCGGGAGCAGGGGGAAGTGGTCCTCCAGACCTACAACCCCTCCCATTACGTCATAGAAGCGGCGGCGAAGCAGGACTACGAGTCCTTCTACCGGCAGGAACTGCAGTACCGGAAAATGCTGGAATTTCCTCCATTCTCCAAGCTCATGAAAATCACCTGCTTCAACGAAAAAGAAAAATCCGCCCAGGGCCAGGCCGGCCGGATCTACGAATGGCTTACCTCCATCATCCCAAGCCTCCCAGGACGGGTAAGGACCACAGCCCCCTTCAGCGAACCCATCAAACGGGTGAGAAACCTTTACTACTTCTCCCTCCTTATAAAAGGAGATAACCTGGTCCCCCTCAAAACCGCCATGAGAGAAGCCGCCATATTCCAGGAAAATGATATAATTATAGACGTAGATCCATTGTAAAATGAGGAATGAGGAATGAGGAATGGTGGTGCGGCGCACAAAAAATACAGCGACGCAGTATGAATTTCTGCTGTAAAGCGGCTATGCTGCTAAAGTCACTCTATCCTTTAGAGCGTTCCCCCTTGGAGAAGGGGGACGGCCAAAGGCCGGGGATGGATCCGCCACGCAGAGGCGGGATCTGCGAAGCAGTGGATGCTCTTCATGACCCGGTGATCCATCCTGCGGCTTTGCTGCCAAATTCTTAGGGGAAGATCTATTTGCTATCATCATTTCAGCCTTTCACTAAGTCTGCTGTTTCGATAGGCGCCGCAGAGCGGCGAATCCACCTCATGCCTCCGGCGCGAAGCGCCCACCACCTGGTGAACAAGCGAAGCGAAGTTCACCCACAACCCTTAGCCCCATGTATACGTATGACTATAGTAAACGACATTAATTACTTTACTTTAAATCGATGCATCTATGTGCTAT
>NZ_UQKJ01000183.1 GCF_900541605.1 uncultured Dialister sp.
GTGCATAAAAATCCTTATGAAATCTGACTCTGCGAATTAATCAGTGCTTCCCTGGCTTTTAGCTGCTAGCTACCAGGAAAGCTGGTTCGCCTGCGGCGCTTGTGTGGCTGAGGGTACGTCCAAACGTATGAGGGCTTCTAGCTTCTAGCTTTCAGGAAAGCTGATTCGCCTGCGGCGCTAGAGGTTAGCGGCTTTGCCGCTGAAAGTAACCCTATTGGAGTCGGGCCCAAAGGGCCTGACCAGCCTTCCTAACAGCTAGAAGCTAAAAGCTAAAAGCTAAAAGCTTTACCCGTTCGCACGGCATTCAGCCACAGGACACCCGGCTCACAGGGCCTGGTCTGCTCAATGCTCAAGGCTAAAGGCTCACTGCTCAAGGCTTGTGACTCTACCCGCCAGCACGCGAAACCAGCAGCCCCACAAACCGTAACTTAATGAACTGGGGAAATTTCATCAAAAACTCGCGGCGCTCTACGAATTGTGCGCCGCCACCACCATTCCTAATTCCTAATTAGCTTTCTTTCAACACATACCCGTAGGCATGTTTTTTCCCGTCTTCTCCGTCTTCCACGTAGACTCCCTGCACCTCCGGAGCGAAGCCGGGGAAGGCGTTGATGCTGTCTATGAGGTCCATGAAGTAGTCGATGGCGGTCTTTGTCCACCGTTCGCCGGGGTGGATGCAGAGGATGCCTGGCGGATAGGGGAGGGCTCCTTCGAGGGCCACCCGGCCTTCGGCGTCTTTCAGCTCGATCAGTTCCCCATTTCCCCGGAAGTATTCACCCACCGCATCCCGGGGGCTCATGGCGTAGGGCGGTAGGTAGTCTTTTTCGAAGAGCCGGCCCTGGAGGGTGGATACGTTCCTTTCTTTGTAAAAATCGTGCATTTCCTGGCAGAGCCTCCGGATGGTATATCCTTCGTAGTGGGCTTCGTAGGCGTCGTAAATGGCGGGAAGCACTTTTTCCATGGGGCCGTCTTCGTCCAGTAATGATTCGAAGCGGACCAGGGCGTCCACGAGGCGGTTCAGTTTTTCCTTCGATTCCGCCGGGGTGAGGAGGAAGAGAATATCGTTCAGGTCGCATTTCTCGGGGATGATTTTATTCTGCCGGAGGAAGTTTGCCACGATGGTGCCGGGAATGCCGAAGTCTTCGTAGGTGCCGGCAGCCATGTCGATGCCCGGGGTGATGAGCATGAGTTTCATGGGGTCCAGGAAGTACTGGTTCTCCCCGTACCCTTTGAAGCCGTGCCAGGAGGCGCCGGGCTTGAAGGTCCAGTATTTCCGGTCCGCCGCGATCTGTTCCGTGGGGCCGTCCTCCCATTTTTTATTTCCCGCGGGCTCCGGAATGAAGGGACGGATGTAGTGGCAGCGGGAGAGAATGTACTTCCTCGTTTCGATACCCAGCACCAGGGCATCCCGCCAGAGCTTCCGGCCTCCTTCCCCTTCGTGGATGCGGGCGTTCATATCCAGGGCTGCGAAGAGCTGGTAGAAGGGGGAGGTGGAGCAGTGCATCATGTAGGCGTTATTCATCCGCTTGTGGGGCACGTACCGGTCCTGGCCCCGGATGTGGGCGTCTTTCTTGTGAATCTGGGAGGTCATGGAAAAGCCTGCCTGCTGCTTGTGGACGGACTGGGTGACGAAGATGCCCGGATCCTCGGGCCCCAGGTCCAGGAGAAGGGGAGAGGCGTCTTTCATCATGGGAATGAACTGCTCGTAGCCCACCCAGGCGGAGTCGAAGAAAATGTAATCGCAGAGGTACCCGATTTCATCCACCACCTGCCGGGCGTTGTACAGGCAGCCGTCGTAGGTGCCCAGCTCGATTACCGCCAGCCGGATGGGCCGCTCCTCCTTCGCTTTTTCCGGAGACTTTTCAGCGATGAGGCGGCGGATATAATCCTCGTCGAAGCAGTGCTTCGGAATGCCGCCGATGGAGCCGCAGCTGTTCCTCGCCGTTTCCAGGTATACCGGAATGGCGCCGGAAAGCTCCAGGCCCAGGTCCATGGATTTGTGGTTGTTCCGGTCGTAGAGCACAATGTCCCCCGGTGCCAGGACGGCGTTCATGACGATCTTGTTGGACGTGGAGGTGCCGTTCAGGACGAAGTAGGTCTTGTCCGCATGGAATACCCGGGCCGCATGCTTCTGGGCATCCAGGGCGGGCCCTTCATGGATGAGGAAATCGCCCAGGTCCACGTCGGAACTGGACAGGTCTCCCCGGAACACATTGGGCCCATAGTAATCGTAGAAAATGCGTCCCGACGGATGTTTCCGGAAAAAGGCGCCGCTCTGGTGGCCGGGAGAGGCGTATTCATCATTGTGGCGGGCGGTGTACCGGGTGAGGGCACCGAAAAAAGGAGGCAGCAGGTTCTTCTCGTACTCCATGGCGGCCTTCGTGATTTTCTTCTTCCACCCCGCCTTTTCCCTGGCTGTGAGAACGGTGGCGGCGATGGCAGTCATGTTCCTTCCGGCGGCGATGCCGGTGTCCAGGATAAAAAGGGGAATCCCAAAGGCGTGGATGGTATCGTAGGACGGCGGCACCTCGTCCTGCGACGTCATCACCACCGCCGATACGTCGGTGAGATCAGCGGCGGATACGGATATGGTTTTCCAGTTTTCCGAAAGGATGCCAAGGGCCTTGGCCCTTTCGGTCAATGCGATTTTGAGCTGTTTCATGGATCAGACCTCCCCATCTTTTTTGGCATTATTATAGAAACGGAATGTCCATCATGTCAATAAGGAAAATGGAGGAAATAGAAGGAAAATAGAGGATATCCAGTAAAGCAGGAAATGAAAAATGAATATATCCGGATTATTGTGAGTATTTGACGGTCAGGGTGAATATATGCGGGATATATGGATGAAATAAGATAAGAGGGGGTAAAATGGGGGGAGTACGGCCAATTTCAGTTTGTCGAGCTGTTAGGGCGATGCTTACGGATAGAGTCATTCGT
>NZ_UQKJ01000184.1 GCF_900541605.1 uncultured Dialister sp.
AGCCGCTAGAAGCCCCGTGCGAGTGACTCTACCCGTCAACACCGAATACCAACAGCTAGATAAACTGAAATATCGCAAAATGCCCCTATCCCTCCTCTTGACAACAGGGCTCCCCATAGTGTAAACTTATCTAAGTCAGCTATGTGGAGCGATACTCAAGTGGCTGAAGAGGACGGTTTGCTAAATCGTTAGACCGGTTTCCGGTGCGGGAGTTCGAATCTCCCTCGCTCCGCCACATGAAAGCGTCGAATGTAATTCGGCGCTTTTTTATTTTGCCCGGAGCCATGACTATCACTATATAAGGTATAATAGATAGGAAGACCCTATGCAGAAAGGTGGAGGACCATGAAGAAGAAGACCCTGGCAGATGGCATCCTGGCCATTTCGGCAGCAGCGGCGCTGGGATCAGCGCCTTTTATGGATATGAGCCCTCTCTGGGGAGGGCTTTTTCACGTGTCCTTCGCGGCTACGGTGGCAGGCTTTGCGGACTGGTTCGGGGTGACCTCACTTTTCCGCAGGCCCTTTGGTATCCCTTATCGGACGGACCTTATTGCCCGGAGCCGAGACAAGATCGTGGCCATGGCCAGAGACATGGTGATGGAAGAACTCCTGACGGAGCGGCGGATGAAGGCCCTTCTTGTGGAGCACACCGCTTCTTCCGTGGTGGAGAGATGGCTGGGTAAAAACCGGGATGGGGTCCGGAAAATCCTGGTGGACGCTGCCATGGTTACCCTGTCGGCGGTGGATAAGGGATGGCTCTGGCAGGTGACCGGCGGAAACCTGTCCCGTCTGGCGGAGAACCTGGACTGGGCGGGCTATCTTTCATCGGTCATGAAATCCTTCCGGAGCTACGAAGGCCGGGATGAATTGCTGGCGGTCCTTTCTTCGGAGGTCCGCTCCTTCCTGCAGGATGAATTCACCCTGGAAGAGGTGCGCCGGATTTACCTCTCGGCCTGGGAGAAATATGAAGAGACCGGTTGGTTTAATTTCCACCGGATTTTCAAAAATGTGATGAAGGACAGGGAAGAGGAAATGGTGGCCCTGGTACGCGGGAAAATCATCTCCCTTGCCGACATGCTGACGGATCGTGAAAGTGATGCTTGCCGGGCCATCGGGGGAAAATACGATGAAATCGCGGAAAAACTGGAGGCCGATACCCTGTGGAAGGAGCGGCTGAACCGCTTCGTGGCGGCGCAGGTCGAAAAGAGCCTTGACGGCAGGGGAAAGGCCCTCTTTGACAGTCTCTGGAACGGGAAACAGGAGGAACTGGCGGCCTATGCGGCAGATGGGGTGCTGGCCCTGGCGGATGCCATGCTCCAGGATGAAAAAAAGCGGAGGACCTTCGATGCCTTTCTTCTCCACCTTATCCTTCCCCATGTGGGGGAGCTCCATGACCTGGTGGGGAAGGTGGTCGAAAAGAAGCTGGACCACTACGACGGAAGAGCCATGGCGAAACTGGCGGAAGAGGGAGCCGGGGAAGATGTGGCCATGATCCGCATTAACGGGTCCCTCTTTGGCGCCGTGCTGGGGCTCCTTTTCTATGCGGCCACAGCGGCGGGAGGTGCCCTATGAAACGATACAAGACAGCCAACCGCATTCTGGCGGTTTCTTTGCTCCTCTTCCTTTGCGTACTGGTTCTGTCCTTTGCGGGACCCTGGCAGGGGGAGCGGTGGTTCTCCATCCTCTATTTCCTGGTACAGTCCTGCTTCATCGGCTGCGTGGCTGATTTCATCGCCGTGGAAGCCCTGCTCCGGCGACGGTTCCACCTGCCCTACCGGCCCATTATCCCGGCGAACCGGGAGCGGATCATCGGAAAAATGAAAGACGTGAACAATACGCTCCTGGCCCGGGAAAACCTGCTGAAGAAGATAGAGACCCTTTCGGTGACGGATATGGCCTATCGGTGGCTTTCGGGCAGAGAGGGTCGGCCGGAGGAGATGGAACGAAAGTTGGCGGAAAAGGTGGCCCGCTTCCTGGTGGACTTTGTAGAGAATCACCAGGATGAAGCGGGGGCCTGGGCCCGGAGGGAGGCGGAAAAGAGGATATCCGCCTTCTGCGCCTACGGCAGGGAACGGATCCTTATGGAAATGTACCGGGAAGAATGGCTGGACCGGCTGCTCGTGGCAGCACAGGACCGCCTGTCCCGGCCGGAAACGAAAAGGCAGATCGCCGGCTATATGAAGGAGAAGGGGGACAGTGAGGAAAAAGGATTTCTGGGAAGTATCGGCTACTGGATCGGACGGAAAACGGGAGCCATCGATTATGAGGCCCTTACCAATGCGGCGGTGGAGGCACTGCTGGAGGAAATGAAGACTTGGCAGGACAGGGACAACCCCTTCCGCCGCCAGCTCCTTCGCCGCTGGGACAGCATGGTCCGGGCCTTCCTGGAAGAGGAAACCACGGAGAAAGCTCTGGCCGCTTTCGGCAGGGCCCTCTTTGAAGGATTCCCGGTGGAAGAAAAAATCGGGGAAGGGGCGGAGACATTCTTCGCCGAATGGGGCCGGGGAGACCGTTTCTCCCAAAGGCTGGTGCCAAAGATACAGTCCGCCATCCATCGGGGATTCCTGTCCATGAAAGGAAATGGAACTCTCAAGAATCGGGTGGACACCTTCGCACGGGGACTGCTTACGGAGCTGGTGTCCTATGAACAGGGCTTCCTTTCTGCCACCATCCTGGATGTACTGCGGCGGTTCAGTGATACGGAACTCAATGAATTCGTGGAGTCCAAGGTGCACCATGAGCTGGAGGGCATCCGTATCAACGGCGCTATCGTAGGTCTCCTTGGAGGCTGCGCATTTTACCTCTTCCTCACGTTCCTCTGGATCCCGCTGGTGAGGGGATTATTCTGATGGATGGTATTGCCTGTTTCAGTTTGTCGAGCTGTTGGTATTCGGTGTTGACGGGTAGAGTCACTCGCACG
>NZ_UQKJ01000185.1 GCF_900541605.1 uncultured Dialister sp.
CACCGCTCGAAATGCAGCAGTCCTGCAGAGGACTGCTGAGCCGGGCCCAAGTTGGCGCTTTTACTGCACATTAAAGCGCCTTCCTTTCGGGGCCCGGCGGTGGCGCCGTAGGCGACGGAGGTTAGCGGTTGGGGCGCCGCAGGCTGATGGTTAGTCCCCCTTTCTCAAAGGGAGATGTCTGCGACAGCAGACAGAGGGATTCTGATGGGCCCTTCGGGCGGATCCATTACCATCTCTCAGTCCGGTGGACAGCTCTCTTCTGAGAAGAGAGCCTCGTGTTGAGTCAATTGTACGTTATAGGTGCAGAGTCTTTAGGTATCCAATGGCCGCGGAGCGGCTGGGGATGGTGGGGAAACGGTCAGAGGGACTTTGGCGAGAGCCCCCTCCACCGCTATCGCGGTCCCCCTCCCCCATAGATGGGGGAGGTTACGTAAGGAAGAAACGGTTCTGCCACCACCGCAGCGAGAGCCGCTGGACCTCAACTCTCAACTCTCATACCTCAATTCTATCTTTGAAAACCCCGTCATAGTCACTTACTAGAAAGATTTCTCGACTCATCGTAGCTGTAGCGATTTTTACCTATAGAGTCATTATGCATGCTACCACCGCTCGAAATGACGGGGGATGGGTAGTGTCAGTTGGAATGGCAACGTAGTTGCTAACACCCTCAATCTCGGTCTCGACCTCGATCTCACCAGTGCCGTAGGCTATCGAGCCTTCCTGGCTGCTAGAAGTTAACCTCCCCCATCTATGGGGGAGGTGCCCGTAGGGCGGAGGGGGCTCTCGCTAAAGCCGCTCCCACCGTTCTCTGACAATCACCCAATCCCTTTCGGGGCCCGGCCGACTGGGGTATGGGTAGTGTCAGTTGGAATGGCAACGTAGTTGCTAACACCCTCGATCTCGGTCTCGATCTCGATCTCAGAATATCTTATCTTTATGGCCCACTTCTTTCTTGTTTCCCTTTTTCTTGTCCCGGGCTTCCATTTTTGCCATGATGTCATAAAGGTCGACACCTGCATTTTCCCAGAGGACGAAGAGGTGGTAGAGGAGGTCGCAGGATTCGTCGATGATTTCTTCCTTGTCCTCATGCTGGTCGGCGATGATGACTTCGGACGCCTCTTCGCCGATTTTCTTGTCGATCTTGTTCTTCCCCTTTTCCTGGAGGTAGTTGGTGTAGGACTTTTCCTGGGGATGGATGCGGCGGTCTTTGATTTCTTCGTAGAGCACGTGGAGGATGGCGAGGTTTCCTTTGTCCTCCCGGTTCGCCCATTCCGTGAGGCTCCGATAGAAGCAGCTTCTGTTATTGGTGTGGCAGGCGGGGCCGTCGGGGATGACCTGCACCACCAGGGTGTCGGCATCGCAGTCTACGTAGATCCGCTGTACGTGCTGGAAATGGGCGGATTCTTCGCCCTTGTGCCACAGTTTCTGGCGGCTCCGGCTCCAGAACCAGGTTTCTCCGGAGGCCACGGTTTTGGCCAGGGATTCCTGATTCATGTAGGCCACCATGAGTACTTCCCCGCTCCGGGCGTCCTGCACCACCGCGGGGATAAGGCCTTTTTCATCAAAATGTATGTCTTTCAAATCTACTGATTCCATAAAATCCTCCTCAGAGCCGCACGGGTACACCGTTTTCGGCCAGGTATTTTTTCAGTTCCGGTATGGAAATTTCACCGAAGTGGAATACCGACGCTGCGAGAGCGGCATCGGAGCCCGCTTCGAAGGCTTTCAGGAAGTCTTCCATCTTCCCGGCACCGCCGGAGGCGATGATGGGAATGGACAGTTCTTCGGACAGGGTCCGCATGAGTTCCAGGTCGTAGCCGTCTTTTTCACCGTCCGCATCGATGGAGTTCATGCAGATTTCTCCGGCCCCCAGTTCCATGCCCTTCCGGGCCCAGTCCACCACCGAGAGGCCTGTATTTTTTCGGCCCCCTTCCACGTACACGTCCCAGCCGCCGTGGCCGTTCCGTTTGCCGTCGATGGAGAGCACCACGCACTGGTTTCCGAAGCGCTCTGCGCTTTCCCGGATGATTTCAGGGTTCATGACGGCGGCGGAGTTCACGGAGACTTTGTCCGCCCCGGCGAGGAGCATGGTGCGGAAGTCGTCGGCTTTGCGGATGCCGCCGCCTACGGTGAAGGGGATGGTGAGTTCTTCGGCAATGGCTTTCACGGTGTCCACGAAGGTTTCCCTGCCTTCATGGGTGGCGGTGATGTCGTAGAAGACGAGTTCGTCGGCGCCGCTGTCGGAATAGAATTTTCCCAGGGCCACCGGGTCGTCCACGTCTTTCAGGTGATGAAACTGTTTTCCTTTGACCACCCTGCCATGGTTCACGTCGAGGCAGGGGATAATACGTTTTGCAAGCATAGGATGCTCCTTATGGAATGAATAGGGCCACAGACCCTGGGAAATATGGCTGGGATCCCTGTGAACAGGTGGGGATGGAGGCGAGGTACGGTTGGAGTCAATTGGGGCGAGGCTTCTAGCTTCTAGCTGCTAGCGACTAGGAAAGCTGGTTCGCCTGCGGCGCTGGCAGCTGGTGGCTAGGTGACCAGGTCCTTTGGGCGGAAAAGAAAGAATTGAGATTTGAGAGTTGAGGTTCCGCGGCTTCGCCGCATCCATCCTCCGCCTTTGGCGCGCCCCTTCTCCAAGGGGCTGCATGCTGGAAATAGTCTAACATTGGGACTTCTTACTTTTCGAGTAAAACCAACAGCACGTGCCCCCTTAGAGAAGGGGGCACGCCCTTCGGGCCGGTTCCCATCAGTATCCTACAGCTAACCCCAGCCCGGTGGGCAGCCCCTTCCCAGGGAAGGGGCCTTGTGCTGAGTCAATTGCACGTTTTTTGTGTAGAGTCTTTAGGATTCCAACCGCCGCTTGCGCGTCCACCCCTCAGATCGG
>NZ_UQKJ01000186.1 GCF_900541605.1 uncultured Dialister sp.
CACAACCCGGTCGGGCCAGCGAAGCGGCGCCTGACCCACAACCCTTATGCCCCATCCATCCGAGCAGCCCGCCGGCAAACCACAAACTCCAACAGCTCGACAAGCCACAATTTGGCAGGCTTCCCAATTTTCCCCACAAAAAAATCCCCATACGGGGATTTTTTTTGTGATTCTATCAGTACAGCTTGGCACCTGCCGGAATGTGGCGGTCAACCATGAGGAGATGGAGCTTTTCTTCTCCCTCTTCGTGGTGGACAGCAGACAGCAGCATGCCGCAGGAATCGATGCCCATCATCTTTCTCGGGGGCAGGTTCACAATGGCAATCAGTGTCTTTCCTACCAGTTCTTCCGGTTCATAGTAAGCATGGATACCGGAAAGGATGATACGATCTGTACCGGTACCATCGTCCAGGACGAACTTCAGGAGCTTCTTGCTCTTCGGCACGGCGGTGCATTCCTTAACTTTCACTGCGCGGAAGTCGGACTTGCTGAATGTATCGAAGTCCACATAGTCCTTGAACATCGGTTCAATTTCGACTTTGGAGAAATCGATAGGTTCGTTGTCTGCTTCCCTGGCCATTTCTTCCGCCTCCCGGGCAGTCTTCTTTTCCAGGGCCGTTTCCGGTTTCATGGCCGGGAAGAGAAGTACATCGCGGATGGAGGCGGAGTTGGTCATGAGCATGAAGAGCCGGTCAAGGCCGATGCCGAGGCCGCCTGTCGGAGGCATGCCGTATTCCAGGGCCGTCAGGAAATCCTCATCAATCGGATGGGCTTCATCGTCGCCATGTTTTCTTTCTTCCACCTGCAGTTCAAACCGTTTTCTCTGGTCAATGGGGTCATTCAATTCGGAGAACCCGTTAGCCAGTTCACGACCGTAAATGTAGGATTCGAAACGGATGGTATATCTGGGATCCTTCGGGTCCAGCTTGGACAGGGGGGATACTTCGATGGGGTGTTTTGTGATATGAACCGGCTGGATAAGGTGTTCTTCCACGTAGGCATCGAAGCAGGCGGAAAGAATCTTGCCGAATCCGTCAAATTCACCGTATTCCACATGGAGCTTATCCGCAATGGCCCGGGCGTCTTCTACTGTCTTGCAGGCATCGAAGTCTTCACCGGTGTACTTCTTCACGGCTTCTGCCATGGTGAGCCGCGGCCAGGGCGGAGTCACATCGATTTCCGTATCTTCATAGGTAAATTTCATGGAACCGTAGGAAGCCATAGCGCAGGCAGCCACAATCTGTTCTGTCTGGTCGATAACGTCTTCGATGTCCCCATAGGCCTGGTATGTTTCGATGGCTGTAAATTCCGGATTGTGCCGGGTATCCATACCTTCATTCCGGAAGTTTCTTGTGATTTCAAAAATCCGTTCATAACCGCCCACGAGGAGCCGTTTCAGGTACAGCTCCGGTGCAATGCGGAGGTACATGGTCATGTCCAGGGCGTTGAAATGGGTGGTAAAGGGCTTTGCATTGGCGCCGCCGTAGAGTGGCTGGAGCACCGGTGTTTCTACTTCCAGGAAATTGTGGTCCGTATACCATTTCCGGATAGCTGCCATCATGGCTGCCCTCTTGACGAAGGTTTCCCGGACTTCCGGATTCATGATGAGATCCAGGTACCGCTGGCGGTAACGCTGTTCCTTATCGGTGAGGCCGTGCCATTTTTCCGGCAGCGGCCGGAGGGATTTGGACAGCATGGTGAAATGGAGCACCCGAACCGTCAGTTCTCCGGTGTGGGTGGTGAATACGGTGCCTTCAATACCGAGGATATCACCGATATCCACCAGCTTGAACAGGGCCCATTCCTTTTCCGGGAGTTCATCCCGCTTGAAGTAGACCTGGATATCACCGCTCTGGTCGCGGAGTACGCAGAAAGCGGTCTTTCCCTGGCCCCGGCGGATCATGATGCGGCCGGCGATGCGGACGTGGGTTTCATTCTTTTCCAGTTCTTCTGCATCCCTGCGGATATCTGCCGCATGGTGGTCCCAGTTGAACTTCTGCCCGTAGGGTTCTACGCCAAGGGCACGGATTTTGTCCAATTTCTGACGACGTACGAGCATCTGGTCATTCAGCTTCGGACCAGTCTGCTGCTTTTTATTTTCTGCCATTCATTAACCTCATTTCTTACGCTATGAAATCAGTCTTCAATGCTGATGACTTTGTACTTCAGCACCCCATTCGGTGCTTCTGCTTCCACGATATCTCCTGCCTTGGCTCCCATAAGAGCACGGCCCACCGGAGATTCATTGGAAATCCGGCCTTCGAAGGGATTGGATTCCGTGGAGCCCACGATAGTCACCTTTTCCTGCAGGTGTTCTTCCATATCTTCGATAAGGACGGTGGATCCTACATCTACCCGGCCTTTGGCTGCTTTTTCAATGACCTGGGCTGTGCGGATCTGCTGTTCCAGCTGGAGGATGCGGCCTTCCAGAAAGGCCTGGGCATTCTTTGCTTCATCATATTCGGAGTTTTCGGAAAGGTCGCCCATTGCGATGGCGGCTTTCAGACGCTGGGCAATTTCTGCACGTTTTGTGGAACGGAGTTCATCCAGTTCCTTTTTCATTTTTTCCAGGCCCTCTTTGGTGACCAGGGTACGCTGCACTTCTGCCATGACAATCTTCCTCTTTTCTTTAAATACTTCTTATATTACCTTATATAGCGGTTTCCTAAACAGGGCATATTTCATAGTATATAGCAAATGCGCGGCTCCAGTCAAACGGAATTGGGGAAAGAAGTATTCTGACTATTGCGGTGAGCTGTTGGAGAGGTGCTGATGGATAGAGTCATTCGTGCGGGGCTACTAGCCTCTAGCTTCCAGGAAAGCTCGACAGCCTACGGCACGAATGACTGGCGGAAACATCGGATGGAAAGCGCCGCAGGCGAATCA
>NZ_UQKJ01000187.1 GCF_900541605.1 uncultured Dialister sp.
CCAATCGCTAACCTCCGTCTGCTTCGCAGCCACCTCCTTCCCAAGGAAGGAGGCTAATAATCGGCGGCGAAGCCGCCAGACCTCAACTCTCAACTCTCAAATCTATTTTTGAAAACCCCGTCATAGTCATTTATCTGGGAGATTTCTCGACTCATCGAAGCTGTAGCGATTTTAAGGACAGATTCTTTCAGCATGCTTCCACCGCTCGAAATGACGTTATGAGGGTAGAGTCAGATGGGGATAGATGGAATCTGACGGTTCTGCGGCGAAGCCGCCTTGACCTCAACTCTCAACTCTCAAATCTATTTTTGAAACCCCGTCATAGTCATTTATCCGGGAGATTTCTCGACTCATCGTAGCTGTAGCGATTTTTACCGGTAGAGCCACATAGCATGCTGCCACCGCTCGAGATGACGGGGGATATGCAGAGTCACTAAGAGTGATGGCGGGAGCCGCAGATGGGGACAGTTGGAATCGGCCCGAAGGGCCTGATCCGCTCAAGGCTCAATGCCCTGTACGTACACACGCTGCTTAGCCATGGGACTGCTGCGGAGCGGCTGTAGACCTAGACCTAGATCTAGATCTAGATCTTCAGGGCCACAGGCCCGGGTCCTTTCATCCCAATTTGAAATTCATTGACCGTTATGGGATAATAGAAAGGAACATTTGTATTTAAGTGAGGCGGCTATGGATTCTTTATTTGACTTTGACAACGGAGAGAAGCCTTCCTATGCGCCACTGGCGGATCGGATGCGGCCGGAGCGGCTGGATGAGATCCTGGGGCAGGAGGCGGCGGTGGGGAGGAATTCCTTTCTTTACTGCATGATCGAGCGGGATACGGTCCCCTCTATCCTGCTCTTCGGGCCCCCCGGCTGCGGGAAGACCACCATTGCTTCGGTGATTGCGAAGATGACGAAGAGCCATTTCGTGAAGCTCAATGCTACCGCCAGCGGGACGAAGGAAATCCGGGACGTGGTGGCGAAGGCGAAGGATGAGCTCCGGTACTACCAGCGGCGGACCATTGTCTTTATCGATGAAATTCACCGTTTCAACAAGGGCCAGCAGGACCTGCTGCTTCCTTACGTGGAGGACGGTACCATTATCCTTATCGGTGCCACCACAGAGAATCCCTATTTCGAGATCAACCGGCCTCTTCTTTCCCGGGTGCGGCTTATCCGGCTCCAGGCGCTGCCGCAGGAGGCGGAAATCGCCATTCTCCGCCGGGCGCTGACGGATTCGGTGAAGGGGCTGGGGAGTTACGGCTATCAGGCATCGGATGACGTGCTCGCCCTCATTGCGTCCTATGCGTCCGGGGACATCCGGATGGCCCTGAATCTTCTGGAGCAGGCGTCTTCCATGGTACCCATGAACGGCACTCTCACGGAAAAAGAAGTGAAGGAAGTGGCGGGGGACCATGTGGCGGCGTACGACAAGAACAGTGATTACCATTACGATATTGTGTCCGCCTTTATCAAGAGTATGCGGGGCAGCGACCCGGACGCGGCGCTCCATTACATGGCCCGCATGATTGCGGGCAGCGAGAAGCCTTCCTTCATTTCCCGGCGCATCATGATCTGTGCGGCGGAGGATGTGGGTCTCGCAGATCCCCGGGCCCTCACGGTGGCGGTGTCCGCTGCCCAGGCGGCGGAAATGGTGGGGTTCCCGGAAGGCCGGATTCCCCTGGCGGAGGCGGTGCTTTATATCTGCCTGGCGCCGAAGAGCAACAGCGCCATCATGGGCATCGATAAGGCGTCGGCGGAAGTAAGGACGAGGACGGACTGGTCCATTCCGGATTACCTCAAAGATGCCCATTACAGCGGGGCCCATGAACTGGGCCATGGCAATGGCTACCGGTATCCCCACGATTTCGGGGGCTGGGTGGACCAGCAGTATATCCCCGACGAGCTGAAGGGGCATCATTATTATGTGCCCGTCAGAAACGGGGAGGAAAAGTCTATTTCCGAGCATTGGGAAATACGGACAAAGAGAAAACAGGAGTGATTGGGTTTCGGTATGAAGAAGAAAACAGCAGCCCCGAGACGGCGTAAGGCGAAGACCTCCGGTGGGGCGTCCAGCAGCAGTTATGAAATATCAGGGATCATCATCTTCCTCTTCGGCGTTTTTGCGCTGATTTCCCTGTTCAGCGATGGCACGGGAATGGTGGGGAAAATGGTGAGCGACGGGATTCACTTCCTTTTCGGGGTGGGTTCTATTTTCTGCGCCCTCTTTCTGATTGTTTTCGGCGGGCGCTATGCCCTCCTGTCCCGGGGGATTTCCTTTTCCCGGAGGAACCTGCTGGTGGGGGGGCTTTTCGTCATCTTCCTGACCCTGGTGCATCATTACTATGTGCCCCTGGGACGGGAAATGGACATTTCTGAGATTCTCCACTACGGCGGCGTCATCGGCGGCGGGCTCTCTGCCGTCTTCCACGGGGCCCTGGGGGAAATCGGGACTACCATTCTCTTACTGGGACTCCTGCTCATTGATATTCTCCTCCTCACCCACTGGTCCCTGTCCAAGGGGGCGGAAAAGGTGGGGAGCCGGGCCCAGACCATCAGCCGGAAAACCGGGGAGCGCCTGGGGGACGTAGCCCAGAAGATCCGGGATAAGAAGGCCGCCATGGATGCGGCCCGTTCCGCTGCCCGGCTGGAAGTGCTGGACGATAAGCCTACGGAATTTATTTTCAAGAAAAAAGAAGAGGAACCGGAAGAACAGCCGGCGGAACCGTCGGTGGAAGAACCGGCACCAGAGCCATCGGAGGAGCCGGCAGTAGAGCCGAAAGAGGACCTGCCTGCAGAGGAACCCACGGTGGATGGTCTCGTTTCGGAGACTGAGGAACCTGCGGACGAGGAACCGGCAGAGG
>NZ_UQKJ01000188.1 GCF_900541605.1 uncultured Dialister sp.
TGTTTTCTGACGATATTTTCTTGATTAAATCAGCGTTTCCCTAGCAGCTAAAAGCCCCCATCCGTTCGCACGGCGCTTAGCCACAGGATCCCGCGGCGGAGCCGCTGGAGATCTAGACCTGGACCTAGATCTAGACCCCCAGGGCCTCTGGCCCCATCTTCCTCGATCTCGGTCTCACTCGCCCCCATCCGTTCGCACCACGCTCAGCCACGAGACCTCCGGCACGAAGGGCCCGACCAGCTCAAGGCTCAAGGCCCCATCCTCTCACTCACTGCCCAGCCACATAACTGCGGCTTAGGCGCTGTTATATTTCAAAAGGCGGCGCTTTCCAACCTGTGCGCCGCCACCTCCATTCCTAATTCCTAATTCCTGATTTTTCAGTCTTTCTGTCCCAGCCCCTTCAGGTCCACGTCCTGCCGGTTATAGGCATCTGCCATTTCCGTCAGGTAGGACCAGTATTTTTTGGGGATGAAGTTCCTCCGTTCCTCCGGATTTCTTCGGCCCTCGATGCTCAAATGACGGTAGTAGTCCATCCAGAGCTTCCGATAATCCTTTTCCTCATTTTTATACTTCAGGTTCTTTTCCACATGCTCCACGGCCACAATGGACACCTTGCCGTTCCCGTACACCGCCGCTTTATGGCGGTTCACATCGTAAATGGCCCACCACAGGGTAGGCAGGCGGCCCTTGAAATGGGTGGCCAGCACCGGCAGGATGTTATGGGTAGGATTAATGGCGGCATAGAGGAAACCGTCCTCCAGTTCGCTGAACCGGAGGATACCCCGGAATTTTTCCGTCTCGTTTCCCACTTCCCGGCACATACCGACGATATCAGATACCCAGGGTTCCTTTTCATGGGCATAGATCTGTTTTTTCAGATTGAATCCATCCCGCATGAAAATATAAAGCTTCATTTCCCGCCCCTTATCATCGGACAGGAAAGCCCGATACAGCCACCGCATGGCCCGTTTCCCGCAGTTCTTCTCGAAGGCGGCGGCCACTTTTTCTGCATGGAGGTAGCTCGTCTCCACCAGGTATTCCTGGCCGAAAAGGTGGGATTCCCCCACAAAGGGAGCAATGCTTTCCAGGTGGCTGGTGCCATAATGGTAAATCTCATAAATAGAAGTCAGGAAACCGGGATAGGTTCCGTCGTATAGGTAGTGCATAGGATTCCTGTCTCCTTTCGAGCAATGAATTTCATGGTTACAGAAGTCGGCAGGAAGCAGGCTGATAGTCATGAAAAGGTTGATTGGGTTAATCAGGTCAATTGGGGCTGGTCAGGATTTCACCCCTTCCAACCTGTTCAACCTTTCCAACCACTCCAATCTTTTCAACCTGCTTCTCCATCCGGCTCCCTGCCGATTATTCTTTACGTCTGCCCATCAAAGAGGCTCATTTCCCGCACTTCCCGGGCGGCGGTCCTGGAAATGAGGCGGTTCCGGAGATGGGCGTTATCCAAAGACACATTTCCATAGTACCGTCCTCCGATGGTAATAAAGTAGCCGGCCCGTTTCATCACGATGCCCAGGCGGTGGAGGTCGTCAAAAGACAGGTACCCATACCGCCGGAGTCGAACGATGCGGAGGGCGCTCTTCACGCCGATGCCCGGTACCCGGAGCAGCATTTCATAGGAGGCCCGGTTGATTTCCACAGGGAACAGCTCCCGGTGCCGGAGGGCCCAGTTGCACTTGGGATCCAGTTCCTCATCGAAATCCGGCTCCTCGGGCGTCAGGATTTCCTCGGCCCTGAACTTGTAGAAGCGAAGCAGCCAGTCCGCCTGGTACAGCCGGTTCTCCCGGTTAAGCGGCGGCCGTTTGATGGCGGGCAGGTTCTTCCCCTTCATCACCGGCACGTAGGCCGAATAGTACACACGCTTCAGGGACGCCGCCCTGTACAGGCCCTCCGTGAGGAGCAGGATCTGCCGGTCGCTTTCTCCGCTGGCCCCCACGATGAGCTGGGTAGTCTGCCCCGCCGGCACGAAGGAAGGAGCCCTTTTGAAATGCTTCTTTTCTTCCCGGTGCACCAGGATGGAATCCCGGAAAAATTTCATAGGCGCCATGATGGCCTTCTTCGTCTTCTGGGGCGCCAGAAGATGGAGGGACCGCTCCGAAGGAAGCTCGATATTCACGCTCACCCGGTCCACGTACCGGCCCAGTTCATCCAGCAGTACCGGATCCGTGCCGGGAATGCCCTTCATGTGGATGTAACCGTTGAAATGGTACTGCTTTCGAAGGATTTTCGCCGTCCGAATCAGAAGCTCCGTGGTATAGTCCGGCGATTTGAGGATGCCGGAAGACAGGAAAAGGCCTTCGATGTAATTCCGCTTGTAAAACTCCACCGTCAGATGGGCGATTTCCTCCGGCGTCAGGATGGCCCGGGGCGTATCATGGCTCCTGCGGTTCACGCAGTACTCGCAGTCGAAGATGCAGGAATTGGTCATGAGGATTTTCAGGAGGGAAACACAGCGGCCATCGGCAGTCCAGGTATGGCAGATACCGCTTTTATGGGCATTACCCAGCCCACCCCCATTCGCCCGGGCAGACCCGCTCGACGAACAGGACACATCGTACTTCGCCGCATCCGCCAGTATATCCAGCTTTTCTCCAATCTCCATGGCTGCCTCCTCTAGAACATTTTTTCTTGTCCTATTATACCACAAATGGAAAAAATGTTCTTGTAAGGATGGTTGAGCTCCCGTACGTACAGTTGGGTAGTATGTGGCTGAGTGACATGCGAACGTACAGGGGCTTCCAGCTGTTAGGGAAACGCTGATTTAATCAAGAAAATATCGTCAGAAAACACTCTTTCCTGT
>NZ_UQKJ01000189.1 GCF_900541605.1 uncultured Dialister sp.
GCAGGACTGCTGCCTTAAATAGCTCGCTATTTGGGTCGAGTTATTCCTCGCATTGTATAAAAATCCAAGAATAAAATCTGACAACGATTTAATCAGTGCTTCCTTAACAGCTATCAGTTGGACTTCTGCCTCCAGGCGGGGGCCCTGCTTTACGTCAGGGTTGTGACATGTAGCCAGGACCGAGGCTGCCGTTTGGACTTATGGAAGAAATATTGTGTCTCCCTAAGCCCAAGCGAAGCTTTCGCCTTGCTGCGCAGAGCCTAGCCCTGACGAAGTCATAGCCCGTCCGTAGGACTTATTTTCCATCTTGACAAACGGGGCTGAAGGATATACTCTTTTAATCAAGAAAACCGTTGAAGCGGAGATCAAAGCAAAAGATGCGCGCAAAGAGAGTCCTGGCTGGTGAGAATGGACCGAGATGCAGTTTGCCAAATGGACCGCTGAGGGTGCGGCGAACACCGGGCTTCCCGGGAAGTATACCGCAACGCAGGGCATGCGTCAGTTGCCGGAGATATGTCAGTATCTCGCTAAGCGCACGAATTTCGTGAAACAAGGTGGCACCGCGGAATCATATCCGTCCTTGACAGAAAGTTTTTTCTGCCGGGACGGATTTTTTTGTTCCCGGCACAGCGAAGGAGGTCCATTATGTATCCATCCCTGGAAGAAGTAAAAAAACTGAGCCGTACGGGACTGTACAGACGCATTCCCGTATGCCGGGAAATCATGGCTGACCGCTTTACGACGGTAGAAGTGATGCGCACCCTGCGGGCTGCCAGCCACCACTGTTTCATCCTGGAAAGTGCGGAAAACAACCAGCCCTGGAGCCGGTATTCCTTCCTGGGCTACGACCCGTCCATGGAAATCACCTGCCTCAATGGAAATCTCACCATCAAAAGGGGCGAAGAAAACGAAATGGTGGAAACCATAGAAAAGAAAGTGGCCCATCCGGGCGACGATATCCGCCGGATCCTTGCCGATTATAAAAGCCCCAAGCTGGGCGGCATGCCCCCATTCACGGGGGGACTGGTGGGCTATTTCTCCTACGACTACATCAAGTATGCAGAGCCTACCCTGAAACTGGCCAGCGCAGAAAACGGGGATTTCAAGGACGTGGACCTCATGCTCTTCGACAAGCTCATCGTATTTGATGCATACAAGCAGAAAATCATCCTCATCGCCGGTGTTTCCACGGAGAACCCGGAATCGTCCTACGAAGAGGCAGAGCGGAAACTGGATGACATGGTAAAGCTCCTTAAAAGCGGTGCCAGAGCGGCCTTCAAGCCGCTGAAGCTGGAAACGCCGCTCACGCCGGAGCACGATGAAAAAGAATACGCCGCCATGGTGGAACGGGCCCGGCACCACATCTACGAAGGCGATATTTTCCAGGTGGTCCTCTCCAATCCCCTCACCGCCAGAGCCACGGGCAGCATGTTCGACGTCTATCGTATCCTGCGGGTGCTGAACCCTTCGCCCTATATGTTCTATTTCGTCAGCGACAACATCGAAATCGCCGGTGCCTCCCCGGAAACCCTGGCGAAGCTGGTGGATGGGAAACTCTACACCTTCCCCCTGGCCGGCACCCGCCCCCGGGGAAAGACGGAGGAAGAAGACAAAGCTCTGGAGAAGAATCTCCTTTCCGATGAAAAGGAGCTGGCCGAGCACAACATGCTGGTGGACCTGGGGCGCAACGACCTGGGCAAAATCAGCCGCATCGGCACGGTCAAAGTGGACCGGTACCTGGACATCCTCCGTTTCTCCCATGTCATGCACATCGGCTCCACGGTGGAAGGGGAAATCCGGGATGACCGGGATGCGGTGGATGCCATCGATGCCGTTCTCCCGGCGGGCACCCTGTCCGGGGCGCCGAAACTTCGGGCCTGCGAAATCATCGAAGAAGAAGAAAACCGGAAACGGGGCATCTACGGCGGCGCCATCGGATACCTGGATTTCTCCGGAAACATGGACACCTGCATCGGCATCCGCCTGGCCTACAAGAAAAATGGCGTTCTCTGCGTCCAGTCCGGCGCCGGCATCGTAGCCCACAGCGTACCGGAAAATGAATACCATGAATGCATCAACAAGGCCAAAGCCCTGGTCACCGCCATTGCAGAAGCGGAAGGAGGATTAGAATGATTATTCTCATTGATAACTACGACAGCTTTTCCTACAACCTGTACCAGCTGGCAGGAAGCCTGTATCCGGACATCCGGGTCGTCCGGAACGATGCCTATACAGCCGAAGAGCTGGAATCCATGAACCCCGAAGCCATCCTCATTTCCCCGGGCCCCGGCCGTCCGGAAGACGCCGGCGTATCCATCGACGCCATCCGCCACTTCGCCGGCAAAGTCCCCATCCTCGGAGTCTGCCTGGGCCACCAGGCCATCTGCAAATGCTTCGGCGCCACCGTATCCTACGCCAAGGAACTGGTCCACGGCAAAGCCTACGACGTGACACTGGACACAGAGAGCCCCCTCTTCCATGACATGCCGACAACCATCAGGGCCGCCCGGTACCACTCCCTGGCCGCCGTGGAATCCACCATGCCGGAATGCCTCAGAATCACCGCCCGCACAAAGGACGGTGAGATCATGGCCGTAGAGCACAGGGATTACCCCATCTACGGTCTCCAGTTCCACCCAGAGTCCATCATGACCCCGGAGGGACATAAAATACTGGAAAATTTCTTCGCCATCGCCAAAAGCCTGAAAGACTGACGGGGCCGGCGTATGGGGATATTCCCCAACCGCGTGAATGGGGCATAAGGGTGGTGGGTTGGCATCGCTGCGCTCGCCAACCGGGTGGTGGC
>NZ_UQKJ01000190.1 GCF_900541605.1 uncultured Dialister sp.
AGAGTGTTTTCTGACGATATTTTCTTGATTAAATCAGCGTTTCCCTAGAAGCTAGCAGCTGGAAGCCCCCGCACGAATGACGCTATCCATAGACAGGCATTTCCGCGGCGAAGCCGCTGGACCTCAACTCTCAACTCCAATAAAAAAAGCAGGCCGGAGCCTGCTTTTTTTATTTCGACCAGTCGTGATTATAGACGTCGTAGTTTTTCTTGGATTTCAGGTATTCGATGCTGCGGTCGATATCCTTCAGCAGCAGGTCCTTATCCCGGGGGAGGGTGGCTGCCAGGCGGATGTAGTTGGACACGTGGTTGCTGCGGAAGACCATATGCTCCGTTTCCGGAAGATCCAGGTGTTCCACGATGACCTTCAGCTCTTCCATGAGGCCGTAAGGCGGGAGCGGTGTGAATTCGCCCCGTTCGAACTGGTCCTTCAGTTCACTGCCCCGGTACAGCATGAGGGACAGGGCGGAGAGGTAGTTCGGTTTGATTTCGTTGATGGCATGGGCGGTGGCCAGGGCATGTCTTTCACTGCCCGGTACGCCGGCAATGCCGAGAATAATCATGATGGACAGGTCCATGCCTGCGGCCCGGACGCGCTTGCCCACTTCGATGGACTGCTCCCCGTTCACGCCCTTGCGGATGTCCTTCAGGGTCTGGGAGTCGCCGCTTTCCATGCCGTAGTACAGAAGCTGCAGTCCCGCTTCCCGGAGCTGCTTCAGCTCATCCACCGATTTCCGGAGGATGTCTCCCGGCGCGGCGTAGGAGGAAACCTTTTCCAGGTTCGGGAAATATTTCTTCAGGGTGTAAAGAATCTTCAGCAGCCGTTCGGTAGGAAGCACCAGGGCATCCCCGTCGGCCAGGAAGACCTTGCGCACGCCGTCCCGGTCCACGGAGTAGGCGATGGCGATCTGCCGCATGATCTGTTCATCAGAGAGCTTTTCAAACTTCACGCCCCGGTACATGTTGCAGTAGGTACAGCTGTTGTGGGCGCAGCCCCGGGTCACCCGGAGGATGAAGCTGTCCGCTTCACTGGGGGGACGGAAAACGGGGGTATCATAATCATCAAAAAAATAAACCTGCCATTGAATCAAATCCTTTCAGAAGGAACGAAGGCACAGGCCTTCCGTGGTATGGAATCTATGCAATAAAGTAATATTATAAAGGTAATTATATAATATATACATATAAAATGCAATTAAAAATTTAAATATATTAATGTGTGAAGCCGGGGAATAGGAGGGGACACTCGTGCGGGGGCTTCTAGCTGCTAGCGACTAGCGGTCAGGAAAGCTGGCCAGCCTGCGGCGCTGGACAGAGTACGATTGGAGTCACTGAAGTGGGGGCCTTGAGCCTTGTGCTGGATAGCCGCTTCTCAGACAGCTCACCCTACGGGAAAGCGACTCACTGCGATTTGTGCGTCGCTTCGCTCCTTCAAATTGTGTTCGCTGGTGCAACTCGTGTTCGCTGCCACCCCAAAAGAGGGAGCCAAGTATTTCTTGCTTCCCCCTTTGGGTTGGCAAACGAACTGATTTCGTAGGTAGCCGCAGGCGACTGAGAAATCAGTGAGATGCTTCCCTGTGTGGGAAGTCCCGCGAAGCGGGCAAGGGGGTGCATTTGCCGCGTAGCGGCGGATCAGCTTTCCTGACTGCTGAAAGCTGACAGCCCTGTGCCGGTGACTCTATCCGTTGCCATGCAAATCGGCGGCGAAGACGCTGGACCTCAACTCTCAACTCTCAAATCTCAAATCTCAAATCTCAAATCTCAATTCTGCCCTTTCCCTATGCTATAATATCCCCAAAAGACAGAAAGGACGACGGCCATGATAGAAGAGACAGCCTGTGCAAAAATCAATCTCACCCTTTCCGTGGGGGAGAAGAGGAGCGATGGATACCATACTATTGACTCCATCATGCATTCCATTTCCCTCTGCGATGATATTACCCTGGAAAGGGCGGAGGGTATTTCCCTTACCATCGTAGAAGGAAGGGCACCCTCGGGAAAGGAGAACCTCATGGTGAAGGCGGCGGAGCTCTTTCTCAGGGAAAAGGGCATTTCCGGCGGCGTCCGTATGACCCTGGCCAAGCATATCCCTTCGGAAGCCGGCATGGGCGGCGGCTCCTCCGATGCGGCGGCGGTGCTCCGGGGCCTTGCCCGGCTCTACGGTACCGGCGATGGGCTGGAGACCCTGGCCGCCATGGGAGCGTCCCTGGGGGCGGATGTGCCCTTCTGTGTCCGGGGCGGCGCCTGCCGGTGCGAAGGCATCGGAGAGGTGCTGGTTCCCCTTACCCCCTGGCCGGGACTGCCCCTTCTCATCGTCCGGCCGGAGACTTCCGTGTCCACGGGAGAAGCCTACCGCCTCCTGGATGGCCGGGACAAAAGGCCAAAGGACCGGACCGAAGACTCCATGAAGGCCCTGGCAGACAGAAACCGGCAGGAGCTCTATGAATCCCTGTCCAACGATTTCGAAGACGCCCTGTTCCCCAAAAATGAAGTGTTGGAAGAAACATCGTCCATTCTCCACAGCCTTGGCCGGCCCACCCTCATGACAGGCTCCGGCTCCGCTTTCTTCCTCTTCCCGAAGGACCGGGAGGAAGGAAAAGCCCTGGCGGAGGATATAAAAAAATCCCACCCCTCCTGGTTCGTGGAAACTGCGGAGACCGTGGGGAAAGGAAAGATTTGAGATTTGAGATTTGAGAGTTGAGGCCCCGCGGCTTCGCCGCAGATGGGATCCTGATGACTCTATCCCCAAAACAGACAATTGC
>NZ_UQKJ01000191.1 GCF_900541605.1 uncultured Dialister sp.
GATCTCTCGACTCGTCGAAGCTGTAGCGATTCTTACTTGTTGTGACACATAGCATACTACCACCGCTCGAGATGACGATGTGGGGTGTGAGTCATTAGTGCGGCGAAGCCGCCGTCGTGTTTCATAAGGCGGCGCTTCCCAATCTGTGCGCCGCCACCACCATTCCTCACTCCTCATTCCTAATTCCTAACTTTTCCAAGCCCCCATCCGTCCGCACAACACTCAACCATATAAAAAAGCCGTGAAAAATGATGGTTCATTTTTCACGGCCAGAGGTTCAAAGATTACCAGAAATAGACCAGCGCGAAGGCGGCCACGAAGAAGCGGTAAATGGCGAAGCCTGTCAAGGTGGATGTATTCAGGAATTTCAGGAACCAGAGGATGGAGGCGTAGGCCACCACGAAGGCGGTGAAGAAGCCTACCGCCAGGACGCCGAGGTCCGAGAAGGACAGGTTTCCGATGACCTTCAGGAGGTCGTAGAAGCAGGCCAGGAACATGAGGGGCACTGCCATGATGAAGGTGAAGTCGGCGCCGGCCTTTCTGGAGATGCCCAGAAGAAGGCTGCCGGCGATGGTGCTGCCGCTCCGGGAGAAGCCGGGCCAGAGGGACAGGCACTGGAAGAGACCGATGATGAAGGACTGTCTTGTATTGATCTTGTCCACGTCGGTAATGGCAAAGGGTTTTCCTTTTCTCGTCTTTTCGGCAACGATCATGAAAATGCCGCCCAGCACGAGGCCGACGATGACGGTGGTGGGGCTGAAGAGCTTATGCTTGATGAAGCCGTGGAACAGGAGGCCCATGAGGCAGGCCGGGAACATGGCTACGCACAGGTTGAATACGGAGGGTCCCTTTTTGCGGAACCAGTGATGGGTATTCAGGATATAGGTAAATTTATCATGGTACACTACCAGCACCGACAGGATGGCGCCCAGCTGGATAAATACGTCGAACAGGTCCGCCAGGGGTCCCTCGAAGCCCAGCATGTGGCCTACGATGATCATATGGCCCGTAGAGGATACCGGGATGTATTCCGTAAGCCCTTCTACGATACCGACAATTAACGCACAGAAATATTCGTACACTCTAACACCTTTACATCAGGAGTCACCGTGTGGGATTCACGGCGCTCACGATCCCTTCTACTTTATTCTTTACAAAATTAATAATGAGCACATGGCTTTTCCCTTTGGAAAAGTAAATGTAGGACGTTTTCGGCTCGGAGCCGGACACATCCATTTCGATGCGGTGGGGTTTCCCGTAGACCAGGTCCACCGTGGCCACATCGTCCCCCAGGGTGAGTCCCTTGGGCGTCACCATCCGGTTGTCCGTGAGGAAGAGGGCGGAAATAATGCGGCTCTTCGCCGTGAGGCGCACCGCATAGCCCGAGTAATACCAGATTTCCTCCCGGGGATTGGCCATCTTCTTTTCCCATTCTTCGAAATTGTGGGATTCGAACTGTTTCCCCAGTTCATAGCCGGCGATATGGAAATCCCGTTCCGGCAGGAAGGAGCCGCTCTTCACATCTTCATAGGATCTGGGAACGCCATTTTCCTTCTTCCCCACCACTCTCATGGAAATCCGGGAAACCCGGTCTTTTTCGATGACGAAGGTGAGCTCTTTCTTCCCCATTTCATAGAGCATGTAGAACTCCTTATTTTCCCCATCCCAGAGGACCTGGGACGGCCGGCCGTACCGGCGGAGGACGTTTTCCCGGCTGCTGCCTGCATGGATGCCCCGGTTCGTGGTGAATTTTCCACCATCCACCGTGATTTCGGTAATTCCCTTCCCCGGCAGGTCAAAGTCCCGGGGCAGGTCCTTCCGGTGGGAATAGAGCTGGAGCAGGGAAATATAGCCGCTGGCCTCTACCCCTTCCCATCCGTAGGTATCCTTCGTGCTGCTGTGGGAAATGGTTTCCTCCTTCCCCCAGGCTTTTTCCGCCCGGGCCATGGAATCCCCCAGCTTCACCGAATCCAGGGAGAAGTCGGCATCCTTCAGCGGAGAGCCGTCCACCGGAAGAAGGGCCTCCTTCTCGGCGTCCTTCTTCTCCGGAGCCTTGGCCTTGGAAGCGGCATCCTTCCCGGCCGGAGAAGCGCTGCCGGCGGAAAGGGCCGCCCCGGTCCCCTGCCCTGCGCGGGACGCAGGAGCCAGGTCAGCCCCCGCCACCGCCAGGGAACCGGCTGAAAAAATAAAGCCAGAAAGCAGAGCGGCCATGACCGCCATTTTCACCGTATTTTTCATAGACAGCCTCCTCCGGTCATCAAATCCATACCTGTTTATTATGCTAGCATTGCTTACTCCTGTCAAGGAGAGAGTGGAAAATGGAAACGTTTTGTAAGAAAGTGTTTATATAATGTTTAGGGGGCATGAGATCGAGAAAGATGGGGCCGGAGGCCCTGGGGGTCTAGATCTAGATCTAGATCTAGGTCTAGATCTCCAGCGGCTCCGCCGCGGGATCCTGTGGCTGAGTGATATGTGAACGGACGGAGGCCTCTCGCTGTTAGCTGCTGGCTCCCAGGAAAACTGATTCGCCTGCGGCGCTGAAACCGTTTAGCATTCGTACGTACGGGCGGGGCCTTGAGCCTTGAGCTGATCAGACCCTTCGGGCCGGGTGTCGGGTGGCTGAGTGTCATGCGAACGGGCGGGGCTTGGAAAAATTAGGAATGAGGAATGAGGAATGGTGGTGGCGGCGCACAGATTGGGAAGCGCCGC
>NZ_UQKJ01000192.1 GCF_900541605.1 uncultured Dialister sp.
TCACTCCTCATTCCTAACTCCTAACTTTTCAAAGGCCTCACCCGTTCGCACCCATGCCCCGCCGCAGGCATAAAAATAAAGCCCTCCACCAGGTGGAAGGCTTTATCTTTCACTTCTTATTTCTTTGCTTTCTTAGCTTTGGATTTCTTTGCGTTTACTTTTTCTTTCAGCTGTTTAGAAACGCGGAATGCCGGAGTCTTGGAAGCGGGGATCTTGATTTCAGCCTGGGTGGACGGATTGTGTCCTACGCGGGCTTTACGCTGACGGACTTCGAAAGTACCGAATCCGATGAGCTGTACCTTATCTCCCTTTACAAGAGCATCAGATACTACATCAAGGACAGCTTTGACTGCCTTTTCAGCATCTTTCTTTGTCATTTCAGCTTCCTGGGCTACTGCTGCGACGAGTTCTGTTTTGTTCATAACTAAACATCCTCCTTTAAATAATCGGCGGAAATCCCGCCATTGGTTCCGGCCGGAAAAGGTCAATGGGTTGAGACATATTCTTTCCAGAGCTGCAGCGCCTTTTCAGGTTCTGTGTCCGTCAGCCGGTGCCCCTCCTTTTCCAGGGTCTCCTCGAATCCATGGAACTTTTCCATGAAATCCAGGGAGTACCGGTGGAGCGCCAGTTCCGGATCAATCCCCTCTTCCCGGAGGATACGGACGAAATCAAAGAGCAGTGCGCCTGCCTTCTTTTCTTTCTCCGCCACACGGTCAGATTTCAAACAGGAAGAAAGGGGGGATACCATTCCGCTCATATCTTGCCTGCTCTCCGGAATTCAGGAGATCCTGCAGTCCGCTGGAACCAACTTTCTTTTGAATTATACACGCTAACAGCAGACTTGGCAAGCACTTCGGCACCCCGGAAAGCAGATATTTCCTGTTTTTTTCAATTCTTTTCCGTTTTTCCCACCCCTCGGGAGTGGAAATGGAGCTGTCAGATGTATCTTTATCGAAGACGAAAGGATGGCGCCGGATCATCTTCTGATTTACCCCATCCTCCACGTCCTGCATGGTGAAATACCCTTCCTTTTCTGCCAGGGTGGCATGGAAAACCACCTGGAACAGAAGATCCCCCAGCTCCTCCTTCAGGTTATCCATGTCATCATGGTCAATGGCATCGATGACCTCCGCCGTTTCCTGGATGAGGTAAGTGCAGAGGGAACGGTGGTCCTGCTTCCGGTCCCAGGGGCAGCCACCGGGGGCCAGGAGAGTGTGCATGGTACCCTTGAGGTCCGAAAGAGAAAAGGGAACGGGCCTCCTCTTTTCCGCCTTCCGGCTGTCAAAAAGGAGAAGGAAATCATCCTTTGCCTCGTAATGGCTGAATTCCTCCAGCGAAAGGCGGAGGATATTGCCATGGGCCAGGAGCAGCACCGGCGCTTCATCCTCATAGATGGCCAGCGCCCGGCGGGCAAAGAGAGCTGCCTCCTCCGGTGTGGGATGGATGATGACCAGAAGGTGGGGCATGTTGAGGGACAGGAAAGGGATTTCCTCCCCCTTTACGATAGTGAAACTGTCCTGAGGAGACAGGAGCCCCTTGCCCTCCAGATAAGTAAGAATGTCTTCCGTATTCATTGCGTCTACCTTTCAGAAATTACTTCCACCGATTAATGAGCCCCTGGAGCTCGTGGAACACCCGGGACCCGTGGTACCCGTCACATACGGCATGGTGAAACTCCACGGCCAGGGGAATGTAGTAGTGGCTCCGCTTCCGGTGAATCCGGCCCAGGGTATACATGGGGATCAGACTGTGGAAGGCCTTCGGGAAACTCAGGTGCAGCGCCTTGAACTGCATCCAGGGCACCACGGAAGCGGGGAATACGTTCTTCGGGAAATCGGGTTTCCCAAAGAGCCCCTTCCTGTCGCCGTAGGTCTTCTCGTCTTCTTCGAAGTCATGGAGGAAATCTTCATACTTCTCAGAGTAAGGCGTCCAAAGGGCGGAAAAGGTATGGTCATCCCGATGGAATACGGTATAGGTGGGATGGACCACATCATAGTACCCCAGCTCCCCCTTTTCATTGAAAGCCATGCGGTACCGTTTGTGATGGTTCTCCACGGTGCCGATAAAATGAAGAAGCGCCGGATAGGGACGGGCATGGCGCTTCATGATAGGGGTGATATCGATTTCATCGGTCATATTGTACCGGCAGGGCACCACGTCAAGAAAGTAGTGGAAATACTCCTCCCTGTCCCAGGTACTCCGATCAATAAGCGTAAATTTCATGGTCCTCCCCCTTTTCTTATCAATAGTCACAATTCGCTGATATGTATACTATATCATACCTGGGAAAGAGAGGTCGAGGGGATTAGCGCCTTTGGCGCTACAGGTCTAGACCTAGACCTAGATCTAGATCTAGACCTTCAGCGGCTTCGCCGCGGTTATGTGGCTTGCGGGCGTGCGTTCGAACGGGGGCTTCCAGCTTCTAGCTGCTAGCAGCAGGATAGCTGATTCGCCTGTGGCAAATTAGTAGCTAGGTGAACAGGCCCTGCAGGCCAATCCCTTCAACATCTCTCTTCTGGGAAGAGAGCCTCCTGTTGTGTCAATGGCACGTTTTGGGTGCAGCGTCGTCAGGATTCCTATCGCCGCTTCGCCACCGTTCGTTAGCCCCCCCTTCCTCGGAAGACAAGGGCCCTGCAGAGGACTGCTGAGCCGGGCCCAAGTTGGTGCCTTTACTGCACATTAAGG
>NZ_UQKJ01000193.1 GCF_900541605.1 uncultured Dialister sp.
AGGAGGCATGGGTCAATAATGTAATGGCTATATTTCATGAGCTGGATTTGGTCAATTTTGATGAGCTCCGACATCTAGCCGCTAGCAGCTAGAAGCCCCCGCTTGGTCGCACGCAGACTTAGCCATACAAGCGCCGCAGGCGGCCCCCCTCGATCTCGGCCTCGATTCGGGATAACAGAAAAGGGACCCGGAAAATGATTTCATTTTCCGAGTCCCTTTTTTGTTATCCCTATTTCACAATACAGATGTCCTTCAGTGCCCGCTTGGGGACGCAGTAGTTTTTGTTCTCGTCCAGGTAGTACTTGATGCTGCCGTTGGCCGGGACTTCCACGATATGGCTTTCGCAGGAGGGATAGCCCAGGGCCATGAGGAGCCGGGGCTTCCAGTTTTCCGGTACCTCCAGGAGGGAGGTGACTTTATTCCATTCCACGGCTCCCAGGATGGCGGAACCGATGCCGTAGGAGCAGGCGTTGAGGGCGATATTCCGGACCGCAATGCCCGCGTCGATATCGGACCAGGGGTTGGCATGGGCTTCTTTGCAGACCAGGATAAAGGCCACCGGCTGTTCCCCTTCCTTCGGGGTACCCAGCTCTTTCGGCAGGGCGGCGGCCCAGTGGATGGCGGGCTGCAGGGCCTTCACCAGGGCCGGGTCTTTTACCACCACGTACCGGAGGACCTGGCCGTTCATGGCGCTGGATACGATGCGCACATTTTCCATGAGTTCATCCAGAATGGCAGGATCGATGGGGTCCTGGCTGAAACGGCGGTAAGTACGGCATTTGACAGAAAGTTCTTTGAAATCCATAGTGCAATCCTCCTTGAAAAAAGTGGAATTTCAGTAACTGATCAGATGGATGGTTCATAAGGGTGGTGGGTGAACGTTGCTTCGCCTGTTCGCCGGTGCGCAGCGAACTGCATTCGTAGGGAGCCGCAGGCGACTGAGAATGCAGTGAGTCGCTTTCCCCGTGGGGTTGCAGGCACTTTGCGTCGGGGGCATAAGGTGTGGGCTGCGCCGTAAGAAACACCAGACGGTCAAACATCAGAAGTCAGGCAAGTCCGCGGCAAGCGCCGCAAAATATATATTTTGCGGCGCTTGCTGATTTATGCGCCGCACCACCATTCCTAATTTCTCATTCCTGATTCCTCATTTTCATCATCCTCCCATTTCCACGGGTGCTTCCGGATGACCCGGTCGGAGTAGGGGATGAAGACGGAGAGGAGGCCGAAGGCGGCCAGGAAGAAGCAGTACCACATGTGGGGCACGATGTCCAGGGTATTAATAGTGAGGCCGCTCTGGGAAGCCAGGGCCGCGGCGGTGAGGAGCTGGGCGCCGTAGGGGAGAATCCCCTGGAAGACGCAGGAGAAGATATCCAGGAGGGACGCCGATTTTCTCGGGTCCACCCGGTACTTCGTGCTGATTTTCTTCGCCACGTCTCCGGATACGATGATGGCTACGGTGTTGTTGGCGGTGGCGCAGTCTACGAGGGACACGAGGACGGCGATGCCCACCTGGGCGGACTTCGTATTCCGGATGCTCTTCTGCAGTTTTTCGATGAGCCAGGCAATGCCGCCGTAGTAGGAAATCATTTCAGAAATGCCGCCGCAGAAGAGGGCGAGGAAGAAGGCTTCATTCATGCTGGTGAAGCCGGTCCAGATCTGCTGGGCGAAGGTAATGACGGTGAGGCTGCCCCCCAGGAGGCCGATGATGCCGGCCAGGAAAATGCCTGTCACCAGCACGAGGAATACATTGAGACCCGCCAGGGCCAGGAGGAGCACTGCCATGTAGGGCAGGACCTTGAGAAACGTGTAATCTCCGGCGGCGGGGACGGCGGTACCCGGATTTCCCAGGACCATGAGCAGGGCCACCGTGCAGAGGGCGGCGGGAAGGGCGATGAGGAAGTTCACCCGGAATTTGTCCTTCAGTTCGCAGCCCTGGGTCCTTGTGGCGGCAATGGTGGTATCGGAAATCATGGACAGGTTATCGCCGAACATGGCGCCGCCTACGCAGGCCGCCAGGAGCAGGGGGGCGGGGATGCCACTCTTTTCTGCAATGCCTGCAGCAATGGGGATGATGGCGGCCACGGTACCCATGGAGGTGCCGGTGGCGGTGCCCATGAAGGCGGAAATGAGGAAGACCCCGGCCGTGAGGAATTGGGGCGGAATGAGGCTGATGCCCAGGTTCACCGTGGCGTCCCGGCCGCCCATGGCAGCGGCTACGGCGGAAAAGGCACCGGCCAGGATGTAGATCATGAGCATGGTCATGATGTTGTCGTTACCGGCGCCTTTGGCGAAAATGCCGAACTTGTACATAATGGGGTCCCGGCTGAGGCAGAAGGCGGAAATCACGGCGATGAACATGGCGGTAACCGACGGAAACTGGTAAAAGGCCATGGCCGTCCCCTGAAGCTGGAAGTAAATGCCGGCGCCCAGGTATATGGCGATGAATATGATAAAAGGAAGGAGGGCAAAGGGATTTGCCCGGTTAGGGGATTTGTAGTTCATAGAAAACCTCGTGAAAATCAGGAGTTAGGAGTGAGGAGTGGTGGTGCAGCGCGAAAAAATTAGGAATGAGGAATGAGGAGTTAGGAATGGTGGTTAAAATGGACCCCGAGTAGTGGACACATCCGAAAGTGAGGCCC
>NZ_UQKJ01000194.1 GCF_900541605.1 uncultured Dialister sp.
ACCCGGTCGGGCCAGCGAAGCGGCGCCCGACCCACAACCCTTATGCCCCATCCATACGGGCAGCCTGTCGGCCAGCCACCCATCACCAACAGCTCGACAAACCGCAATGGTCCTATGCATTGTATATTTCCATGACCGCGGTATAATAGAAAAAGAAATACAAAAATTCATGATACTGTCCAATGAGGGAAAATAGCGGCTTCACCTGTTATTTCCCTTTTTCTCTTTTCAAAAGGAGGTCTTCTTTGTGAATTTTGAGAAACTGTATATTGATGGACAATGGGTGGATGGAGCATCAGGAAAATTCATTGATGTCGAAAACCCGGCCACCCGTCAGATTTTTGCCCGCGTTCCTGCAGGCAACGGGGAAGATGTAGATAAAGCGGCCAAAGCAGCCCATGCTGCCCTTCCTGAATGGTCAGCCCTTCCGCTCTCCGTGCGAATCAATCTGATGGAGAAATTCCTGTCCATCTTCAAATCCCAGGAAGATGAACTGATCGATATCACCATCAAAGAACTGGGTTCCCCCTGGGCTTTCACCAAGTCCTCCCAGGTGGAATACCAGTACGTTCGTACCCGTTCCTATATCGACCTGGCACCAGACGTTCCTATGGTTGAGAAAATGCCTCTTTCCACGACCTATAGAGAGCCGGTAGGCGTTGTAGGCTGCATCACTCCCTGGAACTATCCCTTAGGACAGGTGATCCAGAAAATCATTCCCGCCATGCTTATGGGCAATACGGTCATCCTGAAACCCAGCCAGCATACGCCGCTTTCCTCCTACTATCTGGCTGACGCTTTTGAAAAAGCCGGTTTCCCCAAGGGCGTATTCAACCTGGTCACCGGCAGAGGCGGCGAGGTGGGCAACGCCCTTTCCTCCCATCCCCTGGTCGATATGATTTCCTTCACCGGCTCCACCTCCGGCGGTATTACCGTTGGCAAGAATGCCCTGGAATCAGTGAAACATATCAGCCTGGAACTGGGCGGCAAATCCCCCTATGTAATCCTTCCTTCTGAAAGCCACGATTATACAGAACCGATTCACCTCTGCTTCAACAGTATCTTCCTGAACTCCGGGCAGACCTGCACCGCCTTTTCCCGTCTCATTATTCCGGCAGGAGAAAAGGAAACCATCGAAAAGCAGCTGGTGGAAATTGCCAAAGAATATACGGTCGGTGACCCCACAGATCACGCCGTGAAACTGGGACCTGTGTCCTCCATGCAGCAGTTCAGGAAAATTTCCGAATATATCCAAAAGGGCATGGATGAAGGAGCCCACCTTCTTATCGGCGGTCTTCCGGAATCGCCGGACCATGGTTACTACATCCATCCCACCATCTTCACGGACGTAAAAAATAGCATGTCCATTGCACAGGATGAAATCTTTGGACCCGTACTTTGCGTCATCACGTACAAAGACGAAAAAGAAGCCCTCGCTATCGCCAACGACACCCGTTACGGTCTCAATGCCGGTGTCTACGGCCCCAAGGATAAAGCCATCGCCCTGGCCAAACGGATCCAGGCAGGCAACGTGTACATCAACAGCAGCCCAAGAGATACGGCAGCTCCTTTCGGCGGCTACAAGGAAAGCGGCCTCGGCCGGGAGGGCGGCATTTACGGTATGATTGAATTCACCCAGCAGAAAGCCCTCTTCGATACGGGAAAATAAAAATCAGTAAAGAAAAAAGGAAGCATGGTACTATTGCCCATGCTTCCTTTTTCTTTCGTTTTTCCGCTATAATGAAGGAAATGCAGCTGCATGTCCAGCTCCAATACTTCCCTGACAGTCCTTGTGCCAGGGCATCCAATGTAAAAGGAGATTATCCATGAAAAATTCCCTCATAAAGAAAATAGCCATTATCCTCCTCGCTGCCGCTGCTGCCATTGGCAGCTGGTATGTTTTCTACTGGTCAAAGACCCCGGCCTACGCAGCCGGGGAAATCCAGCAGGCCCTCAAGAAAAAGGACCTCCAGCTCTTTAAAGAACGGGTCGATCTGGAAAAGGTCTATTCTGCTGCCGTTGATGATACCGCTTCTTACCTTGCCTCCGATGGAAAACCGGACCATGCCCTTGCGGCTTCGGTTCTCAAAATGTTAAAAAAACAGGCCGTAGATGAACTGATCCGGCAGACAGAGCTGAAATTCCAAGGCCAGGGAGATACCGGCTCTTCCGGAAAAGCCGGAAAAATCATGTCTGCATCTCTTGGTTCCGCCGCCCTGTCCATGACGGACATGCTGGATATCAAAGAAGAGGGCCCAAAAGCAATTGCCAATGTCAGAATCCACGACAAGAAGCTGGACAGGGACTTCATCTGGCAGGTGCAGCTGGAAAAGGATGTCAATGGAAACTGGACTGCCACCAGAATACTGAATCTGAAAGATTACCTGAAAGAGCGGGAAGAGCCCGTCAAGTAAGGCTGCGATATTTCAGTTTGTCGAGCCGTTGGTATTCGGTGTTGACGGGTAGAGTCACTCGCACGGGGCTGTTAGCTTCTAGGGAAACGCTGATTAAATGGGCTTTTTACAAGCGCTAATTATTCACAGCCA
>NZ_UQKJ01000195.1 GCF_900541605.1 uncultured Dialister sp.
GCTGAGGTTAGCTGATGGAAATTGAAGGAAGCGCCGCAGGCTGTAGAGCTTTCCTAGCAGCTAGTAGCTAACAGCTAGAAGCTTCCGCACGAATGACTCTATCCATCAGTAACTCTCCATCAGCTCGATAAACCACAATTTGACAGGCAGTTTGGGTCAATTATAAAATTTCTCATCGCTTCCTGGTTTTGCGTGCCCCACATCCACCGACTCCTGATTAACCGCTGAAGGCTTCAGTGTGGGATTGGGGAATCTGCACCATCAGCCCTGTACGCTTCCTCCACGTATTGGATGAATTTTTTCGCTGCCGGGGACGCTTCTTTCAGGGAGGGAATGGAAATGTCCAAGTGGATTACCTGGGGCGGATCGAAGGGGAGGGTGACCACGTTTCCTTTCCATCCCCTGGCGAAGAGGGACTGGTTGAAACTGATGCCCAGCCCCGCTTCCACCATGCGGTAGGTAGAATAGGCGTCTTTGGTGGCAAAGTGAAAGTCCGGATGGATATGATATTTGGAAAGGAGCCGGTCAATGTCCGTGTCCTGTCCGGGCTGGGTGATAATAAAGGGGTAGGAGGTCAGTGCCTCCAGAGGGAAGGCGGTTTTTCCGGCCAGGGGATGGGAAGGCGGGAGCCAGACTACCAGTTCATCTTCCAGAATGGGAATATGGTCACATTCCAGAGACTCCGGCGTAGGGGCGGCCAGGGAAAAATCGATGGTGCGATTTTCCAGGGCCTCTGCCAGTTCTGCATTGGTTCCTTCTCTCAGAATGATTCGCACCCTGGGGTAGTCCGTGCCGAACCGCTTTAATAGGGGCGGAAGAATCATGGAGGAAACGCTGTAGTAGCAGCCGATGGTGAGGGTACCGGAGAGGAGCCCCAGGATGCTGGCGCTTGTTTCATGGGTGAGCCGGGCGGCACGGACCGTTTCCTCAAGGTAGGGAAGGACCGTTTTGCCGTTTGGCGTCAGCTCCACCCCCTTTTTCGTGCGGATGAGGAGAGGAAATCCCAGCTCCTCTTCCAGGGAATGAATCATGCGGCTGATGCCGGGCTGGGTATACCCGAGAATCCGGGCAGCCCTGGAGAGACTGCCCTGTTCTGCTGCCGTTATGAGAGCTTCACATTTGACTTCGTCCATTGATTTCCTCCATCTATAAAACAATATGTTATGACGAATATAAGATATTGAAATTTGTGTTTTATCATCACCTATCGTACAATGACAGACACAGAAATACAAGGAACCACTTGATTGAAAACAGGAGGAATAGACAATGTTATCTTTTGCATCAGATTATATGGAAACCTGCGCACCGGAAATCCTGAAACGGCTGGGAGAACTGGGAAAAGAAAAGCTGGCGGGCTACGGCTTTGACCGGATTTCAGAATCCGCCAGGAATAAAATCCGGGAAGCTGCCGGTGCGCCGGAGGCGGACGTATATTTCCTCATTGGCGGTACCCAGACCAATGCCACCGTCATTGATACCATGCTCCGTCCCTATGAAGGAGTCATTGCGGCCAGGACCGGCCATGTCTCTGTCCATGAAGCCGGGGCCATTGAATATGGCGGCCACAAGGTACTGGAGCTGCCATCGGAAGAAGGGAAAATCCGGGCTTCCCAGATTGCAGAATATGTAGATGGCTACTGGGCCGATGGAAACCATGAACACATGGTGATGCCGGCACTGGTTTATATTTCCCAGCCCACGGAATACGGCTCTCTCTATACATTGAAGGAACTGGTAGAAATCAGCCGGACCTGCCATGAACACCATCTTGCCCTCTACGTGGACGGTGCCCGCCTGGCCTATGGCCTCATGGCGGAAGGCAATGATGTGACCATGAAGGACCTGGCCCGTCTGGCAGATGCCTTCTACATTGGCGGTACCAAGTGCGGCGGTCTCCTGGGAGAAGCCGTAGTATTTCCAAAGAAGAATACGGTTCCCCATTTCTTCACCATGGTGAAACAGCATGGTGCCCTCCTGGCCAAGGGCTGGGCAGCGGGAATCCAGTTCGACACTCTCTTCACCGATGGGCTCTATGAACGGTTGGGAAAGAATGCCGATGAAAAGGCCGACCGGATCCGGAAGGTCCTCGATGAAAAGGGCTATGTCCAGGATATCCGGAACCGGACAAACCAGATTTTCCTCATTCTCACCAAAGAAAAGGCGGAGGAACTCTCCCACAAAGTGGAACTGGGCTTCTGGGAAAATAAGGACGAAGACCATGTGGTCATGCGCATCGCCACATCCTGGGCCACTACGGACGAGGAAGTGGATGAACTGGTCAGCCTGTTGTGATGGATGTACGAAGAAAGCTCCCTGATGGGGGCTTTTTTGGTGGATACGGCATTGTGCCTATTGCGGTTTGTCGAGTTACTTTGTTCGGCGCGGATGGGTAGAGTCTTTCGCATGGAGCTTCTAGCTTCTGGCGGCTAGCTGCTAGGAAAGCTGATCCGCCTGCGGCGCTTTCCATCCGATGTTTCCATCAGTCATTCATGCCGCA
>NZ_UQKJ01000196.1 GCF_900541605.1 uncultured Dialister sp.
CAACACCGAATACCAACAGCTCGACAAACTGAAATATCACAGCCTCATACATACTGCTTCAGGTATTTTACTCCGGCAAACGGGCTACGAAATCCACAAGGTAGTCCATGAACCGCCGGGCTGCGGCAGAGGCTGTCCTTTTATCTTTTATGAGGAGACTGATATTCCGATACGCCTTTTCTTTCAGGGAGCGGATGGCAATGTGGTAAGCCTGACGCCGGAGGACCAGCCGGGGCTCCATGCTGATGCCCAGTCCTTTTTCTACCATGGCCATCATGGTGGCATCGTCCCAGGTGGTGACCCGTACCTTTGGATGGATATGGCAGGCTTCCAGAATGTCCGGTACTTCGCCCCGGCCCCCCTTTTCCAGGAGAAGGAAGGGCTCCTCTGACAGGCATTTCACCGGAATGGACGAAAGTTGGCAGAGCCGGTGTCCCTCCGGGAGAATGACCACCAGCTCATCCCGGGCCAGGAAGCGGGTATCCATTTTCTTTTCCGGCGCCATGCAGGTAAGGCCACAGTCCACCCGGCCGCTGTAGACCCAGTCTTCAATTTCCCCATAGTCTCCCAGAAGTATTTCATAATCGATGCCGGGGTAATCTTTCTGGAAAGACTGGATTACCGAAGGAAGCCAATTGGAGGCGACACTGGAAAACGCGGCAATCCGGACGATGCCCTGTTCAAGACCCTTCACTTCACTCACCTGCTGCTCCAGGTCGAACGAAGCGCGGCATAAATTTTCTGCGTAGGGCAGGAGCCGAAGGCCGTCGGAAGTCAGGCGTACGCCGGTTCTGTCTCTTTCCAGCAGAATCAGGTTCCATTCTTTCTCCAGATCGTGGATCATGCGGCTGATGCCGGACTGGGAATAATCCAGCGCCTCCGCCGCCCGGGAAAAGCTTCCCAGTTCCACGGTTTTCACAAAGGCCATATATTTCTGCAGGTTTCCATCAATCATGACCGGTCCTCCTTGCATTCGAAATCCTCATGTAATTCATGAGAAATATTCGTTTTTCACATGGTTTAGTTGTATGATATCATATTCCCCAGACAGGAGGAATAGACCTATGAAAGCCGTACGAATGACAGAAGGACCACTGGTCCGGAATATCATTGCCTTTGCTATCCCCATTGCCCTTTCCGGCATGATCCAGCAGCTCTTCAACGCTGCAGACACCGCCGTGGTGGGCCGCTTTGCTGACGCCAATGCCCTGGCCGCTGTGGGTATCAACGGGGAACTCATTGCCTTCTTCATCTGCCTGTCCGGAGGCCTTGCCATCGGCAGCAATGTGCTTATTGCCAATGCCATCGGCCGGAAAAATGAAAGCGGCATTTCCCTGGCCGTCCATTCTTCCCTCTGCCTGGCTCTCCTGGCGGGGGTCCTTGGCATGATAGCAGGGCTCCTTGTGGCAGACCCCCTGCTCCGGCTCATCGATACACCGTCCTCCATTTTCCATCTGGCATCGGTATACCTGAAGCTTTACTTCCTGGGATATCCCTTCCTCTTGATTTACGATTTCGGCTCCGCCATTCTCCGGAGCCATGGAGACAGCCGAAGTCCTTTCCTTATCCTTCTGGCAGCAGGCGTAGTCAATGTGGTACTGAACCTGGTTTTTGTCATCCTTTTCCATATGGACGTGGCGGGAGTTGCCATTGCCACAGATATCGCCACCGCCCTTTCCGCCGTCTTCGTAGTCTATCGGCTGGCGGGAGAAGAGGGGCCATTCCGTTTCCGTATGGGCAGGCTCACCCTTCACGGACCATCGGTTTCCCGGATTCTTACCATCGGTATTCCCGCCGCTCTGCAGGGCGCCGTTTTCTGCCTGGCCAATATTTTCGTCCAGGCCGCCGTCAATACCTTCGGTACCACGGTGGTGGCAGGAAATACGATTGCCCTGAATTACGAGTATTTCACCTACTACCTCATCACTGCCTTCGGGCAGACCGCTACCACCTTTGTAAGCCAGAACTGGGGTGCCGGTAACCTGAAACGCTGCCTTGAAACCGCCAAAGACTGCCTGCTGCTCTCCCTCATCGGCGGATTTACCATCAATATTCCGGCCTCCCTTTTTTATCCCCTTTCGGCGGGCCTGTTTTCCCCGGATCCCGCTATTATCAAAGCAGCCAGTGTCCGTTTCCTGATTATCGTCATACTGGAGCCGCTATGCAGCTTCATTGAAGTCCCTGCCGGATTTCTCCGGGGCCTGGGCCACTCCACGCTCCCCGCCCTTTGGACAATCCTCGGTACCTGTGTCCTGCGAATTTTCTGGATTTTGACGGTCTTTGCCCAGTTCCATGATATCCGGGTACTCTACGTGGTCTTCCCCATTTCCTGGGTTCTCATGGGACTCCTCATGCTCGGAAGCTGCTGGAGGGTACTGAGGAGAAGTGCATAAAAAGCGATTCCCGCCAATTGTGGTTTGTCGAGCTGTTGGAGAGGTGCTGATGGATAGAGTCATTCGTGCGGGGCTT
>NZ_UQKJ01000197.1 GCF_900541605.1 uncultured Dialister sp.
AGTGCATAAAAATCCTTATGAAATCTGACTCTGCGAATTAATCAGCGCTTCCTTAGGAAAGGCGGATGAGAACTCAGCCCTGAAAGTATATAAAAAGTAATTACCTGACTTTAAAGTGCATTCTTACGAAAAAGCAAATACTACGCTATAATACACCCAGACTTGAGAACCGGTTCCTGGGAAGGACGCTTCCCGGCAGAAAATTATTATATTTCTATCATAAGGAGTAACCAAAACCATGTTAAACGAAATCAACTGGCCCGAAGAATACCTTCCGGGATTTACGGATAACTTTGCATCAAATGAAATCATTGTTCCCGGCATTACGGCAGAAGAAGTCTTTGAAAACCTGCTGGATACTTCTATCTGGCCCACCTACTATGACAATGTGTCAGATGTCTATTTCTACAACCACAATGGTCCGGTACTGAAAGAAAATACCCGGTTCCGTTTCAACACATTCGGCTTCCCTGTGGAAGCAAGGGTCATTGAATTTGAAAAACCGGCAGATGGAAAGCCCGGCCGTCTTGCATGGCATGGATGGGCAGAAGGGGATGAAGATCATCGCCTGGATGTAGTCCATGCATGGCTTATCGAGGACATGCCCAAAGGCCGTGTCCGTATCCTGACCCAGGAATCCCAGAAAGGGAAACCGGCAAAGGACCTGTTCAATACCCATCCGGACACCATGAATATGGGGCACCAGGACTGGGTGAAAGGTCTGGCTGCCACCGTTCTGAAAGCGCATAAAAAATAAGGAGGACTACAGAAAAAATGAAAAAAATGAAAATAGCTGCTGCTGCCATGATGGCAGCTTCCGTATTACTGGGAACAGTCACAGTCAATGCGGCGGATACCAAAGGCAAAATTCTGGTGATCGCATCTGGTGAAGACCAGATGACCCTGAAGAATGGGTCCATCATGAATGTTGGATTCTTCCTCAACGAATTTGCAGTGCCCTCCCAGTACCTGGCCGGTGAAGGGTATGAAATCGTACTGGCTACTCCGGAAGGCAAGAAGCCGGTGATGGATGCCAGCTCCAACGATAAGGCCTTCTTTAATGGCAGTGAAGAAAGAAGAGCTTCTGCCAAGGCCTTTACCGACAATCTGACTCCTATTTCCTTCAAAGAAGCGCTGGCCCATCTCGATGACTACAAGGCCATCTTTATTCCCGGCGGTCATGCACCGATGACGGACCTTATGCAGAGCGAAGACCTGGGGAAGATGCTTCGTACTTTCCATGAAAAAGGAAAACCGACAGCCATGATCTGTCATGGCCCGGTGGCAGCGCTTTCTGCACTTCCGAATGCAGCAGCCTATCGGAAAGACCTGGTGGACGGTGACTTTGCCAAAGCCCAGGCAGATTCCAAAGACTGGATTTACAACGGCTATCATATGACCGTCCTCTCGGATGGAGAAGAATGGCCCGGTGAACTGGCTAAAGGCACGGAAATGCCTTTCCATGTGGAACAGGCCCTCCAGATTGCCGGTGGCTACATGGAAGAAGGCGCCCTTTACCAGAGCCATGTAGTAAAGGACAGGGAACTGATTACCGGACAGAATCCGGCGTCTGATATCGCCCTGGCCAAGGCCCTGGTCAGTGCCATTGAAGGGAAATAAGACAGGAAAGTAAAAACTGTGAAGGTGGGTTGCGTCCACCTTCACAGTTTTTACTTGGCCCAAATAGCTGGGCTTACTGCTTACAGAGATCCGCTGACAGAGATACCGCGGCTGCCGCCGCAGAGACGATAGATGATAGATAGAAGAGAGCCAGCCTGCGGCGAAAAGAGATGAAATTTGAGAGTTGAATTGAGGACCCAACTGCCTGGTCACTACCCCCTGCAAGCTGTCAGCGGATAGCAATCCCCTCAATCTCGATCTCAATCTATTACCTGCATGGAGACACTTACTTTTCAATTTATTTGAAAAAATTTCACTTTCCATGTTCACAAATCGGGACTTTTTGGAATGTATATAGTAGAGGGACAATAAAGTTTCCGGAATTTCAAAGATGGATTTCCTATCTCTTGCACAGCCGGCAGCGAGAAACCATTAGGAGAAGGTCTTTAGAATCGATATCAGCTTTTAGTCTCTCATCTGGCCGAAAGGTCAGTGAGCGCTGCATGTTAATTTTTCATTAAATCTATGAAATAATTTAGACATCCAACGCTTTTCCGTTATGTATATAGTAGAGGGATGAAAAAGGTCCGCGGGATGAAAAGTGGATTCCCCGTTTTCCTGAGTGCGCGCTGTGGAAAGAACCCCGGGAATCCACCGGACATCGGGTACCGCCTTTGGAAGTTCCTCGCCCATTCGGCCGAAAGGGAAGATGAGATCGAGGAGCGAGACCGAGATCGAGGTGGACAGCGGCT
>NZ_UQKJ01000198.1 GCF_900541605.1 uncultured Dialister sp.
ATTGCATGAAAATACAAGAGTATAATCGAACAACGATTTAATCAGTGCTTCCCTAAGCAGAGCCAAGGCTCTGCTCACTTATTCTTTCTCGCCATAATTTCCTTGACCACCCGCTGGGCCACTTCTGCGATGGGAAGGCCCCGCTTCATGCTGGTCTGCTGCATCCGGCGGTACGCATCCTGCTCTGTGATATGGTAGTAATCCATGAGAAGGCCCTTGGCCCGGTCCACGATTTTACGGGCTGCCAGCTCCCGTTCCATATCCTTCACCCGATCCACCATGTCCCGTTTCTGCCGGTACTGGCTCACGGCGATCTGGATAGCGGGGAACAGGGTCCTTTCCTCCACAGGCTTCATGACATAGCCGAAGACCATGGACTTTTTCGCCTTTTCAATCATGTCTTCATCCCCAAAGGCCGTAAGAAGCACCACGGGGGCCAGGTTATCGTGGGCAATCATCTTTGCAGCCTGGAGTCCGTCGAGCCGGGGCATCTTCACATCCAGAATCACCAGGTCCGGTTTCTTTTCTTTCACCAGGTCCAGCGCTTCTACCCCATCGGAGCCTACGCCCACCACTTCGTGGCCTGCCTCTTCCAGCATTTCCCGCAGATCCATGCAGATAAGCGCTTCATCATCGGCAATGACAATCCTGTATTTTTCTGCCATATTCCCTTACCCCTCCATCACAGCCAGGGGGCAGTAAATGTCTGCCACCACCAGGCCATCTTCATTCTTTAGTGTAAACCGGCCTTTCAGTTCAATTTCCGAAAGATTCCGTACGATCTGGAGACCCAGGTCAAATGTTTTCGTACTGAAATCATCGGGCAGGGGATGCCCGTTGTTTTTGATATACACGTGAAGGTCGCTGCCCTTGACCTCCGTCCCCACAACGAGGGTCCCCTTCGGTAAATCCCGGAAGCCATGGTCAATGGCATTATGGATGAGCTCATTGGCCGCAATGGCCAGGGGCACCGCCTTTTCAGAATCCACAATGAGAGACCGTCCCGACTTTTCCCGCATCACATTCACCGGCCTCAGGGCCAGGCTGTCCACGGAGAGCTTCGTGATCTTGTCCAGGAGAATATCCATATCGATTCGGTCACCGCTCTGGCTGGCCAGGATATCGTGAATCTGGGAAATGCCAAGGATCCGGCTCACCGCCCGGCGGAGCGCTTCCTTCGTATCCTCATCCTTCGCCCGCCGGGCCTGCATACGCAGCATACCGGCAATGGTGTTCAGGCTGTTTTTCACCCGGTGATGGATTTCCTTAATTACTGAATCCTTCACCAGGATCTGCCGTTCCTTTTCCCGGATGGCGGTGACATCGGTGAGTACCAGCACGATGCGGGCCACTTTGCCGCCGGAAATGATGGGAAGTCCCCAGGCGGAGAGGGTCACATTTTCCGATACCTCATCGCCATAGGCCGGTTTTCCGGTCTTCATGACCTGGTCCACCAGAGGGAAATGGACGATGGTGTGCCCTATGATTTCCCTCTTCTCCACCGCTTCCTTATCCAGTACGAAATAGAGGTCATCGGCCATATCATTGGCGTAAATGATGCGCCCCACGGAATCCAGGATAATCACCCCATCCTGGGGGCGGATACTGTAGTACTTATCCATGTCGAATGGCACCTGCAGCGCCAGATTTGCCGTATCTGTCAGCACCTGCTGCTGCTTCAGGGAATTCGACATGAAGCACACCGCCGCAAAGGGCAGGCCCGCATTATCCACAATGGGGTAAGCCGTCACTGCCACCGTAAGGCCCTGGTCCAGTTTCATGCGGCCCACCACCTTCCTTCCGGTGGCAAAGACATTGTCGATAATGGCCAGGTCTTCCACCAGCCGGGTATCACCGGAATGGAAGAACGTGGATCCATGGGTGTAGGAGGGCTTCACTGCCGAAAGGATGACAGAGAGTTCTTCATTTTTTCCCTTGGCACAAAGGTAGACCTGGTTTCTCGAAATATCGGAAGCCAGCTGCAGGACCACCTGCATGTGGTCCAGAATCTTAGCCTGCACATCGGTCAGGTTTGTCGTATCTCTTACCAGCGTATAGAGCTGGCTCATTTCAATTCCACGGGTTTGCATGAATGCCTCCTTTGTATATCGGATTACCGGTAAATCCACAGGGCTGTCATATGGCTGAGCTGCGTGTGAGCGGATGGAGCATTGAGCCTTCAGCCTTGAGCATTGAGCATTGAGCATTGAGCTGGTCAGCCGTTTCACGGCGGGTGTCGGATGACCGGATCTGATGCGAACGAGCGGGACTTCCAGCAGCAAGATGTTACGGAAGCGCTGATTAATTCGCAGAGTCAGATTTCATAAGGATTTTTATGCACTGCT
>NZ_UQKJ01000199.1 GCF_900541605.1 uncultured Dialister sp.
GGCCCAGTACATGAGCTCCGGCGTGGCGATGACGGAGGCCAGGGAAGAGTCCTTGATAAGGCTCACAAAGGAATTTCCCAGGGCCGGAATCACGGACCGGATGGCCTGGGGCAGGATCACGTACCGCATGCTCTGCCATCTCGTGAGGCCCAGGGCGTTGGCCGCCTCCATCTGTCCGGGGTCCGTGGCAAGGATGCCGCCCCGGATGGTCTCGGCGATATAGGCGCCCGCATTGATGGACAGAGCCAGCACCGCCGCCAGCACGCCGTCCGGCTTTTTCATGATGAGAGGCACCACGCCGAAATAGGTGATGAGGATCTGCAGCAAGAGCGGCGTCCCCCGGATACTTTCGATAAAGCAGGCCGCCGGAATGGACAACCATTTTTTAGAGGAAATCCGGGCCAGCGCCAGGAAAAGGCCCAGAAAGAACCCGGCCACAATGGCCACCACCGACAGCTTGATGGTGAGCAGGGTACCGGACACAAAGAACGGCGCATATTCCTCCAGGATAGATAATTTCAGGTCTAACATAGTATTTCTTGCCTTTCTAAAAAACAGAGTTGAGGAAAGAGAGTTGAGAGTTGAGGTCCCGCGGCGAAGCCGCTAAAGCACCCCAACCTCCCCTCTTTAGAGGGGAAAAGTAAGCGAACTGGATTTGTAGTGAGCGCAGCGAGCGAAAATCCAGTGAGACACTTTCATCGCGAAGGCGATCGTGGGGACCGCGACAGCGGTGGAGGGGTGCCAACGATTGGAGTCACCCCGGCGGAGCTTCTTGCTGTTAGCTGTTAGCCGCCAGGAAAGCTGATCAGGCCCTTTGGGCCAATTCCATCAGTTTTCATCAATGATCCCTCACCCCGGTGGGGAGCATTCCGGCCGGGCCCTGAAAGGAAGGCGCTTCAATGTGCAGAAAAAGCGCCAACTTGGGCCCGGCTCAGAGGTCCTATGCAGGGCCTCTGCCTTCAGCGAAGGGAGCCTCGTGCTGAGTCAATTACACGTTATTTGGCTATAGTCATCAGGATTCCAGTTGCGGCGAAGCCGCTAAACGTTAGCCTCCTTCCTTGGGAAGGCAGCAGTCCTGCAGAGGGCTGCTGAGCCGGGCTCATATGCGAGCATTTTCTGCACAATAAGCGAGCACCTTAGAGCCCGGCCGTCGGTGGCGCCGTAGGCGACGGAGGTTAGCTGTTGGAAGCGCCGCAGGCTGTAGAGCTTTCCTGGTCGCTAGAAGCTAAAAGCTGGAAGCCCCCATACGTTCACACGCAAGCTCACCCACCAGACACCCGGCCCGCAGGGCCTGTCCCCCTAGACCTGGATCTCACTCATTTCAACTTCGCCAGCATCTTTTCATCGGGCTGCACGTGGAACCACTTTTCATAGAGCTTCCCGTAGGTCCCGTCGTTCACCATTTCCGCCAGGGCCTTATCGATTTTCTGCTGCAGCTCGCCGCCCCGGTCCTTGGGGTAAATGATGCCGAAGTACTCCGGCGTGAAAGCGGCATCGTCGTAGACGATCTTCAGGTGCTGGTCCGGATACTGGGCCACAATGGACTTCACCGATGTCTCATCCCCTACCAGGGCGTCCACCTGGCCGCCGATGAGCATCTGGATGGACATGGGAGTCTTCTTGATGGCGGGATTATTCTTCCCCATCAGCTTTTCCAGGGCCTCCTGTCCCGTGGAACCGTTCTGCACGGCCACGGTCTTTCCGTCCATCAGGTCCTTGGCGCTGGAAATGGACTCATCCTCCCGGATGAGGATGGCCTGCCGGGAAACGAAGTAGGGCTTCGAGAAGAGGTAGGTGGCCTTCCGGTCATCGGTGATAGTGATACCGGAAATGGCGGCATCCGCCTGGCCCGTCCGGATCTGCTCAAAAATCGCTTCCCATCCGGCGTCGGAAATATCCACCGTAAGCCCCGCCTTCTTCGCCGCTTCCGTAATGAGCTCCACGTCGAAGCCTGTGATCTTGCCATCCTTCATATATTCGAAGGGATTCCAGTTCGCATGGGTCACCACATGCACATGACCATCAGCCCCGGAAGCGGCCTTCGGCTCTTCCTTTCCACAGCCCGTAAGGATAAGGCACCCCGCCAATACCAGTGCCGCCCCTGCAGCCATCCATTTCTTCATAGTACGATTCCTTCCTTTGCAATATATACCGACACTTTTCAGTTCACAAGTATTATACGCCAATAAAAGATATAATACAAGTTGTTCGCTAAAATAATATTTGTCAGATGGAGAATCTATTGTACTGTATCTGCGCACGTGCGAACGGGCAGGGGCTTCTATAGTAAACGACAAAAATAATTTTATTTAAAGCTGCACAGGGTTCG
>NZ_UQKJ01000200.1 GCF_900541605.1 uncultured Dialister sp.
CTGTGAATAATTAGCGCTTGTAAAAAGCCCATTTAATCAGCGTTTCCTTAGCTTTTAGGAAAGCTGGCCAGCCTACGGCATAAATGACTGGCGGATACAACAGATGGAAAGCGCCGCAGGCTGTAGAGCTTTCCTGACAGCTAGAAGCTCCATGCTGGTGACTCTATCCACCTGCATGCCAATCCACTAACCCACTATCTCACTGTTCCCCTGTTTCCCCATCCACTCCTTCGTCACTTCCACCCATTTCTTAAGAGCCGGGGAGGCGGCGGAAAGGCTTGGGACCGCGAGACCCAGGGTGATGGTGTCGCCGGTGGTGAAAGGGCGGACGGCCACAGAGCCCTGCCAGCCTTCACTCATGAGCTCGTTATTGATAGACAGTCCCAGGCCTCCTTCCACCATGCACCAGGCGGTGTAGTTACTCACGGTGGAAAGGCGGAAATCGGGATGGACATGGTGCCTTCGGAGAAAGGCGTCCACATCGGTATCCTCATGGGGAAGAATATGGACGAAGGGGACGCCGTCCAGGTCCTGGGGATCAATGGCTTCTTTTTCTGCCAGGGGATGGTTCTTCGGTATCCAGACCATGAGCCGGTCCTCCTTGAGGGAAGTCCAGTCTCCCTTGAAATGGGGTGGACGGTTCAGGAAGGCGCAGCTAAGGGCGCCGGAAGCAAGACCTTCCAGACATTCCCGGTTTCCCCATTCCTTCAGGTGGATGCGGACATGGGGATACCGGCGGCTGTAGAGGGAAAGAATGGAGGGAAGCCACCTGGCGGCGGTACTGAAGTAGGATCCGATGGTAAGGTCTCCGGTGATGAGGGAAAGAAGGCTGTTTCGGATATTTTCCGCCCAGTCTTCGGCGGCCGCAATCTCCTGAATGGCGGGCAGGAGAGTTTCGCCTTCCTTCGTCAGGCGGATGCCGTGGCTGGACCGGGAGAGGAGGGGAAATCCGATTTCCTTTTCCAGACTGTCCATCATGCGGGTAATGCCGGAGGGGGAGTAGCCCGCTTCTTCTCCGGCAGCGGTGAGGCTTCCGGTCTCCAGAATGCGGAGAAAGATTCTGTATTTTGTAGTATCCATTGTGGCTCCGTGATAAAAAATAGATTTGAGATTTGAGAGTTGAGAATTGAGGTCCCGCGGCGGAGCCGCAGAACAGTTTGCTGACGGATAGAGCCACGTGCGAGTGACGCTACCGGTTAATATGCCAAACCCGCCGCGGAGCGGCTGTCCAGCTCAAGGCTCAAGGCAAAATGCTCAAGGCTTTGTCTCCAACCGCAAGCATGCAAATCTACTTATTCCAATAGCATTGCTGTTTCATCAATATTATATTGATATACTTGCGCTTCCGTCAATGCACCGGGCCCCGTATACTGGAAGCGGAGTGTGATACCTGTGAATATGAACCTTGCAAAGGGCCTGATGGTTTCTGTGATTTTGGCCAGAAGCACATCATTCCTGTTTTCCAAAATTTCTCTGGCCCATATGGGACTCTTCGAACTGCTGGGACTGCGCTTTTTCTTTGCCTTTCTCATCCTTTTCCTTATATTCCACCGGCGTATGGCGGCTGCCCTGTCTCTTCCTTTCCTGAAAAAGGCGGCGGTTCTGGGGTTCATCCTGTACCTGGTGATGGGGGCGGAAATGATGTCTCTCAAAACGTCGGATATTTATTTCACCGCTTTTCTGGAAAATATGGCTTTTGCCTTTGTCCCCTTTATTCTGTGGGCGGCAGGAGGTAAGCGGCCGTCCCTTTCCCTTATGGGCGCTATCCTGGTCATGGGGGCCGGCGTGGGCTGCCTGACTCTGAAGGGAGGAGGAACGGGCATCCATGCCGGTCTCCTCTGGGGGCTGGCAGCAGCGCTTTTTTATGGGCTCTTCATCATGGAAACAGGGAAAATGGCATCGGCCGTGGACGCCCTGGCCCTGGGGGCCTGGCAGATGGGGGTCATGGGTATCCTGGACCTTGCCACGTCGGTGGTGGTGGAAACACCGGTTATTCCTTCGGATCCCGCCTCCCTGGGGTCCCTTCTGGCACTGACCCTTCTCTGCTCGGCTTTTGGGTTTACCTTCCAGACGGTGGCCCAGAAATATATATCTTCCGAAGATGCGGGATTCCTCTGCGCCCTGGATCCCCTCTTTGCCTCGGTGTGGGGATTCCTTTTCCTGGGAGAAAATCCCGGCGCCACCGGCTGTATGGGGGCCCTGCTGGTGCTCGTCGGCATGGTGGCGGCCCAGGGAAGCGCTGATTAATTCGCAGAGTCAGATTTCATAAGGATTTTTATGCAC
>NZ_UQKJ01000201.1 GCF_900541605.1 uncultured Dialister sp.
ATGCCAGCGCTGCCGCCGTCGGTGCTTACTATCGGCCTGACGAGGACCTCATGTTTTCCATAGGTGGTTCCTTCGGCGGTGGGGAGAATATGGTGAATGCCGGCGTCAGTGTCAAACTGGGGCAGGGCAGCCATGTAACAAACAGCCGGGTGGCCATGGCAAAGGAAATCATTGCTCTTAGGGATACGGTAAAGAAACAGGATGAAAGAATCCGGAAACTGGAAACCCTGATGGGTGCAGGGGCGGAAGCAAAAGAAACGAAACGGTCCCTCCTCTTCCCCGATGTACCGCAGAACCACTGGGCCTATGCCTATGTGAAGAAACTGGCGGACCGGGGCCTTCTCGAAGGCTATCCGGATGGAGAATTCAAAGGAAACCGCACCATGACAAGGTATGAATTTGCAGCCATCTTCTCCCGGGCCCTGGAAAACGGGGCTGCCGTGGATGGGGACATGCAGCACATGGCCGATGAATTTGACCCGGAAATCCGGGAACTCAGCCTGAACCGCTTCCGGGTAGACCGGGCAGGGGGGAGTGACAATGACCGCCATAAGATCGAACGGGTCCGGGTGAACAGCAGGGATGAAATGGTTCGAGATTCTCTGGTCCATCGGGATGTCTACGGCGGTGTGATTGAAAAGTGATTTCGCCAGGGAATGACTAACAGCCCATAAATTATAGATTTCTAAAGGCCGATTCATGGCAGCCGGCCACCACAAAAGGCGGTGCAGAATATCAATGCGCCGCCTTTTATGGTGGGAAATTCTCGTCAATGCAAGGATTGGGAAGTGGGATCTCCCAAATCCTGCAGGATCCTGAAAACAGGCGATTCGCAGGATAGACAGCCGCTCCATTTTCCCTCTCGCTTTTCTTCTTCTCCCGGAGTATAATTATTATCTGTCGTAATCAAAATATTTATCCGGAGGAAATTGTATGGATTCAGTGATTAATACATTGAAATTCGAACTGGAGCATGGGGGACCCCATGTTCATTTTGCGGCGATGATCCTGTTCATTATCATCGGTATCTTTGTACTGCATGGAATTTTCCGGCTCTTTATTGAAGTCCTTTGCCGGGTGACGAAGGTGCCCCGGGACAGCTGGCGTAATATCTTCCGGTTCATGCCTACCCTGCTGGGAATACTCATGGGGATACAGATGGCGAAGAACATTCTGAACCTGCCGCCCTTTGTGCAGGAAATGCTGTCTTACCATTATCACAGTGTGGTCATCATCACAGTCACATTCTTCTGCGCCCACACGGTGTCTTCTTTTCTGAAGGATAAACTGTCCAAGAGCGGCGACAAGCAGGCCACCACATCCATATTGACTACGGTGGTGGATCTGGGAGTATATATTATGGGGATTCTCTTCATCCTTTCCTCCTATGGTATATCCATTTCACCGCTCCTGACAGCCCTTGGTGCCGGCGGCCTGGCTTCGGCGCTGGCTTTGCAGGATACACTGGCCAACCTTTTCTCCGGTATTACTACCCTGGTTTCGAAGCAGGTCCACATGGGAGACTATATCCGTCTTGCCGGTGGGGAAGCGGGCCGGGTGGTGGATATGAACTGGCGGAATACCACTATCCGTACGTCCACAGGGAATATGGTCATCGTGCCGAATAAGAGCATCGCCAATGCTACCCTTACGAACTACGAGCAGCCCCTGGCGGAATGCACGATCTTTATCCCCATCACCATCACCTATAACAATGACCTGGACCATGTGGAAGAGGTGACACTGAAGGTGGCCCGGTATATTCTGGACCACAGTGAATACGGGGTCACCGGATTCCAGCCCCTCGTGCGGTACGATAAAATGGGGGATTACGGCATTTCCTTCAACGTGGTCCTCCGCATCCGGAATATCGTGGACGAGGCGGTGCTGAAACACCAGTTCATCAAAGAGGTTTACAGCACCTATAAGAAAGAGGGCATTGAGCTTTTGGTCAGGCACGATTGAATGGACCCCTTCGGGGCCGGGCTGTGGTCTTCGGCCAGGGCTCTGTCCTGCGAACAAGGCTGCGGCCCGGGACCGGGGTTGAGGCTTCCCTGGAGGAAGGAGTATGGATTCTGGGTCCTGGGGCCGATAAGTGGCTGAGGGGTAACACCTTCGGTGGTGTGCCTCAGGGGAACGGGCTTCGCCCAAGGGGAAGGTGCGGCGCATAGAAGTTAGGAATGAGGAGTTAGGAATGAGGAGTGGTGGTGGCGGCGTAAAATGGACCCCGAGGAGTGGACACATCCGAAAGTGAGGCCCCCGGATTTTGGA
>NZ_UQKJ01000202.1 GCF_900541605.1 uncultured Dialister sp.
AAAATCCGGGGGCCTCACTTTCGGATGTGTCCACTACTCGGGGTCCATTTTAACCTTCATTCCTCATTCCTAACTCCTCACTCCTAACTTCTATACGCCGCCACCTTTTCCATCTCAACAGGTTCCATCTGTCGCATATGGCTCGACCACATCAGACAGATCTCTATACTTTCTCTTTTCCGTCTTGTATTCAAACTTCAAGATGCTATAATTAAGTATAAACAGTATGTTTGATATCATAAAATTAGCAGGAAGTGAAAACTCATTAAACTGTGATTTTGTTTCAGATATCAGACAAAGGAGGAATGGTAATGGAAGAAAAACGGGAGGAAACCGGCAAAAGTAAGGGCCTTCGGATTTTTATCATCTTTATTTTTGCCGCTTTTACGGTATTTGCCATGGTATTCAGCCTTATCTTCGGATCGGCGGATATTTCATTTGCCACCATCATGCACACCCTCACGGGCCATGTGGAGTCCACCGATGAAATGGTAATCTGGAATATCCGGTTCCCCAGAAACATTGTGGGTGCCCTGGTGGGAGCAAATCTGGCGGTGTCCGGAGCTATCCTGCAGGCGGTGATGAAGAACCCCCTGGCAGATCCGGGAATCGTCGGCGTATCCAGCGGTGCCGGTCTTGCCGGTGTCATTATGCTGATTTTTATGCCGGAAGCATCCCTGCTCCTGACGCCGGTGGCCTTTGTGGGAGCCATGCTTTCAGCGGCAGCGGTCTATGCCCTTGCCTGGAAGAACGGGATCCGCCCCAGCCGTATTATCCTGGCCGGCGTTGCGGTCTCCGCTTTTCTGGGAAGCGGTATTTCGGCGCTCCTCGTATTTTATTCGGATAAGGTACAGGGCGCCCTTCTCTGGATGGTAGGGGGGCTCTCCGCAAGGAGCTGGCCCCAGGTGGAGGCACTTTTCCCATACACCGTCCTTGGTCTTGTGCTGGCGCTGGCAGGATGCAAAGCGCTGACCATCCTTTCCCTGGGTGATGAAACGGCCCGGGGCCTTGGGGTGCCGGTGGAGAAAGTCCGCTTTTCCATGACCGCCGTGGCAGCTCTCCTGGCGGCGGGTGCCGTCAGTATTGCAGGGCTCATCGGGTTTGTAGGACTCGTGGTGCCCCATATTGTGCGCCTTATTATCGGCACTGACTACAAGTATGTAGTACCGGGCTCTGCCATCCTGGGAGCCGGGGTCCTCGTATTCTGTGATACCCTGGGCCGGGTACTTTTCTCGCCTATTGAAATTCCGGCCGGCATTATCATGGCCTTTCTGGGGGCACCGTTCTTCCTGTACCTGCTGAGGAGGAGTGCATGATGACAGACAATGATATTGCTATTAAAATTAATGATATTCATGTAACCTTCGGAAATCACCAGGTCCTGAAGGGTGCCAGCGGTGTCATCAAAAAAGGAAGCATTGTGACATTCCTCGGAAGAAACGGCTGCGGGAAATCAACGCTCCTGAAAACGGTGACAGGGAACCTGAAGCCCCAGAGTGGATCCATCGAGATCGCGGGACGGCCGCTGGAATCCTACTCCGCCGGTGAATTGGCCAGGGTGGTGGCATTCCTGCCCCAGTTCCATGAAGTGCCAAAGGATATGACCAGCGAGGAACTGGTTTCCTGTGGCCGCTATCCCTACCAGCACTGGTGGAGCGGCGTTTCCACCAGGGACAGGGAAGTGGTGGCGGAGGTCATGGAAAAGACGAATACCACCCACCTGAAGGACCGTCTGGCAGCCAGCCTCTCCGGTGGTGAACGGCAGAGGGTATGGATTGCCATGGCCCTGGCCCAGGAGCCAAAAATCCTGATTCTCGATGAACCGACTACGTATCTGGATATCTGCCACCAGCTGGAAGTGATGGAGCTGGTATCCAAACTGAACCGGGAAGAAAACCTGACGGTGGTCATGGTGCTCCATGAAATTAACCAGGCCATCCGGTATTCCACGGATCTTCTGGTCCTGGAGCATGGCATCATCCAGCGCCATGGCCCGCCTATGGAAGTGATGACCCACGAGGCCATTGCGGAAGTGTTCGACGTGGATGCGGATGTGGAAATGAGAAAAGGAAGGCCCAGTGTATGTATTAATGGGCTTCTTGAAAAATAGGATATGGAAAAGGTGCTGTGAAATCTGATTCACAGCACCTTTTTTGTGCTCATGTATGGTGTGGAAAATCCAAACGTATGGATGGTTCGTAAGGGTGGTGGGTTGGCATCGCTG
>NZ_UQKJ01000203.1 GCF_900541605.1 uncultured Dialister sp.
CAGAAGCTAGAAGCTCCATGCGAATGACTCTACCCATCCGCGCCGAACACAGTAGCTCGACAAACCGCAAGAGTCCGGGCAGCGGTCTCATTCCTTATATAATTTCTTAAAGAAAGCTCCACCGAAGCGGTGGGAGAGCTCCTCTTTGAAGTCCATACCCCGGTCCACCGCTTTTCCTGCCTCCCGCCGGGCATCTTCCAGAAGGGGCAGGTCCTTTACGATATCCGCCGCTTTCAGGTCCGGCATGCCGTGCTGGTGATATCCGAAAAATTCACCGCTCCCCCGAAGGAGCAGGTCCTTTTCCGAAAGTAGGAAGCCATCCTGGATCTCGCACATAAGCTTCATCCTAAGCTGGGTCACTTCATTCCGGTTATCGGAGTACAGGATACAGTAGGACTGGGCACTGCCGCGGCCTACCCGGCCTCGGAGCTGGTGGAGCTGGGACAGGCCGAACCGGTCTGCTCCGTAGACGAACATAATGGTGGCATTGGGCACGTTCACCCCTACTTCGATGACCGAAGTAGCCACGAGGAGATTCAGTTTCCCGTCGTGGAAATCCCGCATGACCTGCTCCTTTTCATCGTTCTTCATGCGGCCATGGACAAGGCCCACGTGAAACATGGGGAATACCTGGTTCTTCAGCTGTTCATACACCGACACCGCCGAAGCCAGGTCCTGCTTTTCACTCTGTTCCACCAGGGGACATACCACGTACACCTGGTGGCCCGCCGTCATTTCCCGGCCCATGAAATTAAATACCCGCCGGAGCAGGGGACTGCCGATGGCATAGGTCTTCACTGGATGACGTCCCGGCGGCATGCCTCGGATGGACGACACGTCCAGGTCCCCATAGATGGAAAGGGCCATGGTCCTTGGAATGGGTGTCGCCGTCATTACGAGGATATGGGGATATCCCCCCTTCGTTTCCAGTGCTTTTCTCTGTTTCACGCCGAACCGGTGCTGTTCATCGGTGATGACAAGACCCAGGTGGGCAAAAACCACGTCCTCCTCCATGAGGGCATGGGTGCCGATAAGGACATCGATGGACCCTTCTTTCAGGCCCTTCAGGATTTCATTCCGTTCCTTCGTCTTTGTCTGCCCCGAAAGATAGGCCACATGGATAGGAAGGCCCTTATAAAATTCCTGGAATGTCCGGTAATGCTGGCCAGCCAGTACTTCCGTCGGCGCCATGAGGGCACCCTGGTAGCCGTTTTCTACCACCTTCGCCAGGGCCAGGGCAGCCACGGCGGTCTTGCCGCTGCCCACGTCCCCCTGGATAAGGCGCTGCATGGGCACGAGGCCCTCCATGTCGTTTTCGATGTCCGTAAAGGCCTGCTTCTGCCCTTCCGTAAGGGTAAAGGGGAACTGATGGAGGACGGACCTCACCAGCTGGCCCGATGGCGCGCACTTGATGCCCATTACATGGCTCTGCCGCTTCTTACGCAGGAGCAGGATGCCGGCCTGCATGAAAAAGAGTTCCTCAAAAGCCGTCCGCCGCCGGGCTTCCTTCTGCTGCTCCCAGCTCACGGGATTGTGCATGGCCTTTGCCGCATCCAGCCGTCCCATGAGATGCTGGGATGCCAGGGTTTCCTCCGGCAGGTTTTCCACCAGGTCCTCCACATGGTCCAAAGCGAAAGAAATCATATTTCTCATCTGCTGGATCCGGATGCCCTCGGTCAACGGATAAATGGGCACCAGTTTTTTGAATGTCAGGAGTTCTTCCGGCGATACGAATTCGATTTCCGGATTTGATAACTGAAGTTTCCCATAGTTATACTCGATTTTCCCATAGGCCAGGACATGCATGCCCCGGCGAAACTGCTCTTCTTTCCAGGGCTGGTTAAAGTACACAAGGGTTACCGCTGAAGTACCGTCAGTCAAAAGGACATTCAGGATAGTCATGCTGCGGCGGGGCATAATTTTTCGGACATCCGCCACTTCCCCGTAAATTACGGCTTCCTCATCGGGGCGAAGGTCTTCCATCTTCGTGATTTTCGTCCAGTCCTGGTACCGCCGGGGATAAAAGGAAATCAGGTCTTCCACCGTATGGATTCCCAGTCGGCCCAGTTTCTCTTTCATCTTCGGGCCCACGCCTTTGACATATTGAACGGAATCTGATAACTTCATAGGGAAATCCTTTCTTATATATATGTAGAAGTACGGACTATTTCAGTTTGTCGAGCTGTTGGGCGGCGCTGATGGATAGAGTCATTCGTGCGG
>NZ_UQKJ01000204.1 GCF_900541605.1 uncultured Dialister sp.
CGTGGCCATGGCGAAACGGCTCGTTTTCGGCACCGTAGGCATCGATATGATCGCACGGGCGGGAAGCGTGGCTCTGGCAGGACTGAAGAGGCTGTCGGCGGGTGAGAAGGATGATCCCCTCCAGCTTCTTCCCAATTATATAAGGAGAAGTGAGGCGGAAGTACTGTGGGAGAAACGGCACGGGAAATCCTGATTGAGCGGGCTGATACCACCCATGTCCACGATATTTTTGAAATCGGGAAGCTCTGCTTTTCCGATGCCTGGCGGGAAGAGACGGTGTTCCATGATATGGAGGGCCCCCAGAGTGAGTACTTCATTGCAAAGGTAGATGGAAAGGTGGCGGGCTACGGCTGTTTCTGGTTCGTCCTGGACGAAGGGCAGCTGGTCAATATCGGCGTGCACCCGGAATTCCGGCGGCTCGGCATAGGCGCCCGCCTTCTGGAAGCAGGTCTTGCGGAATGCAGGAAACGGGCCATGAAAACCCTGTTTCTGGAAGTCCGTACCAGCAATGAAAAAGCACAGAACCTGTACCGGAAATACGGCTTCAAGGTACTGGGCCTCCGGAAGGGGGTCTATGACCTTCCAAAGGAAGATGGATATATTATGGAAGTGGAGGTTGTGAAGGGCTAAGATTCAGGTCTAGGTCTAGGTCTAGGTCTAGATCCAGGCGGTCAGCCTGCGGCGAATCAACTTTACTGGAGGCTGACAGCTAGGGAAGCGCTGATTAATTCGCAGAGTCAGATTTCATAAGGATTTTTATGCACTGCTTCGTCATAACTCTCCTTAAATAGCTCGCTATTCGCGTCGAGTTATTCCTTGCATTGCATAAAAATCCAAGAATGAAATCTGACAACGATTTAATCAGTGCTTCCCTAGTAGCTAGAAGTCTTCACACGGTCGCATGGTGCTCAACCATTAGTTCGCGGCGAAGCCGCGAAATCGGTATATATACTTGCGGCGCCTTCCCATTTGTGCGCCGCACCCTCATTCCTCATTCCTCATTCCTGATTTTTGACGCTATCTTCTTCATCCCCATTATTCCTCCGCAGTTTCTAGCAATATAAGGAGTATTATGAAAATATTATCATTTGAATCGAGCTGTGATGAAACATCCTGTGCAGTTATCGAAGACGGGCGGCATATCCTGTCCGATGTGATTTCCACACAGGTGCCGATTCACAAAAAGTTTGGCGGCGTGGTTCCGGAAATTGCCTCCCGCCACCATATAGAAGATGTACTGCCTGTGGCCATCGAAGCACTGGAGCAGGCAGGAGCGGACTGGAAGGATATGGATGCCATCGCCGTGACCCAGGGGCCCGGTCTGGTGGGCGCTCTCCTTGTGGGCGTGGCAGCGGCAAAAGCGGCGGCCTGGGCGCTGGATAAGCCACTCATCGCGGTGAACCATATGGAAGGCCATATTTTTGCAAACCTTCTCCAGTACCCGGACCTGGAGCCCCCATTCCTGTCCCTCGTCGTTTCCGGCGGCCATACCATGATCGTCATCGTGAAGGACTACAATACATTCCAGCTCCTGGGACAGACCAGGGACGATGCGGCAGGGGAGGCTTTCGACAAGATTGCCCGGGTCATGGGGTACCCCTATCCCGGCGGTCCCCATATCGACCGGATGGCACAGGAAGGAAATCCTGATGCCATCACATTCCCCATGGGCCTCGGGAAAGAGCATACCTTTGATTTCTCCTTCAGCGGGCTGAAATCGGCGGTCATTAATTACCTGAATACGGCGAAGATGAAGAAGGAAGAGGTCAACTATAAGGACGTGGCTGCTTCCTTCCAGAAAGCGGTGGTTGATGTTCTCGTAGAAAAAGCGATGAAAGCGGCGGAAAAGACGGGGTATAAAACCATCGCCCTTGCCGGCGGCGTAGCGGCGAACAGCGGCCTTCGGAAAGCTCTGAAGGCGGCCTGTGACAAGCGGGGCATCCGCATGTGCCGGCCAGACCCTGTACTCTGTACGGATAACGGCGCCATGATCGGCTGCCGGGCTTACTACATGGCCCAGGCCGGTGATTTCGCCCCCATGAACCTGAACGCCGACCCCAGGCTTCCGTTCCTGGCTGACCAGGTGAAGCTGTAAGGCTATTCGTGCGGGGGCTTTTAAGGAAGCACTGATTAAATCGTTGTCAGATTTCATTCTTGGATTTTTATGC
>NZ_UQKJ01000205.1 GCF_900541605.1 uncultured Dialister sp.
CATATGATACCCCGCCCGTTCGCATGACATTCAGCCACCAGCTGCCATCTACCCATTCTCTTTACAATATGATAAAATAAATATACTGTATATTTGGAGGGAGAGTCTGCCATTCGGGGTGGGTGGCGGTGTTTTTTAGTGACTGTAATTGAGGACTTTGCATGAGTAAGAGCATTCATGATGAATTATATATCGATGTAAGCCATATGTTCGGCGAGGAATGGAATGTGACCAGGGAGGACCTGGCCCGCCATGAAGGGGACATCCACCGGGCGGCGAAGGCGGTGGGGGATATCCGGACGACGGGACTGGGGCCTGACGGGTCTTCTGTGCTGTTCCCGCACCTGCCGTACCTGCTGGAGGAGGATGTGCTCATCTCGAAGGGGGAGAAGGCGGCGCTCCTCACCCTGGGGGAGAAGGCGAAGGACTTTGATGTGCTCATTTCCATCGGCGTCGGCGGTTCTTACCTGGGAAACCAGACCCTCTTTGATCTCTTCTGCGGTCCCTACTGGAATGAAATGACGAAGGAAGAGCGGAAGGGCTACCCGAAGGTGTACTTCGCCGGCCAGAATGTGGATCCCGTGAGCCTTTCGGAACTGGCGGACTGCATCTGCCGGGAGCAGAAGCGGGCGGGGCGGCGGCTCCATGTGCTGCTTCTGGTGATTTCCAAGTCCGGCACCACCATTGAGCCGGTGTCGGCGGTGCGGGGGCTGGAGAAGCTGCTGTCCGATGTGTGTGACCTCCACCTCATGGCCATCACGGATAAAGAAAAGGGCCGCATCCGCCCGTTGGCGGAGAAGCACCATTTCCCCTGCTTCACGGTGCCCGACGGCATCGGCGGACGGTTCAGCGTGTTCTCCCAGGTGGGCCTGGTCTTTGGTATGCTCACGGGCATCGATATCCGGGAGTTCCTGAAGGGGGCAGCCATGGTGGAAGAGGCCTGCGGGAGTGAGGAAATCGAAGAAAACCCGGCGCTCCTGGTGGCGGCGCTGAAGTATATCGCCATGAAGGACTACGGCATTTCCACGGAAATCATCATGCCCTACGGCGACAAGCTCCGGTCCCTGGGCTGGTGGTACGCCCAGCTCCTCGGGGAGTCCCTGGGAAAGAAATATGACCTTGGAAAGCACGAAGTATTCAATGGCCGGACGCCGGTGGCTTCCGTGGGAACTACGGACATGCATTCCCTCACCCAGGAACACCAGCAGGGAAAGAAAAATAAGCTGGTCCAGTTCATCTCCGTGAAGGAACCGACAAGGGACGTGGAAGTGGAGTGCAATGAAAAAGACGCCACCGGCCCGGTGCCTATGAGCCGTATGCTGGACGCCGCCCTCCGGGCGAACGAGGAGGCTCTCGCCTCGGAAGGCCGCATGAGTTGCCACATCACCATGGAACGGCTCACTCCTTTCCACGTGGGGGCGCTCATGTACTTCTTCTTCCTCGCCATCTCCTACGAAGGGGCACTGGAAGAGGTGAACGCCTACGACCAGCCGGGGGTGGAGGACTATAAGAAAATACTCCACGAAGATCTCCGGAAGTATATTGTGGAACATAAATAGTTTGTATGAGAAGCCGCTTTCATCCGTTGGGAGCGGCTTGTTTTTTAGAGAGTTGAGAGTTGAGATTTGAGAGTTGAGGTCCAGCGGCTCCGCCGCGGGATCCTGTGGCGGAGTGTACGTGCGAACGGGCGGGGGCGAGTGAGATCGAGATCGAGACCGAGATCGAGGAAGATGGGGCCAGAGGACCTAAGGATCTAGATCTAGGTCTAGATCTAGGTGATCAGGCCCTTCGGGCCAATGAGATCGAGACCGAGGCCGAGATCGAGGGAATAGGGCTGTAGGCCCTAAGGATCTAGATCTAGGTCTAGGTCTAGGTGGTCAGGCCCTGCGGGCCGATTCCATCAGCTAACCTCAGCCCCGTGGGCAGCTCCTTCCCAAGGAAGGAGCCTTGTGCAGTGTCAATGGGACGTTTGGGGTGCAGAGTCATTAGGATTCCAGTTGCGGCTGAGCCGCTGGTGGTTAGCCTCCTTCCTC
>NZ_UQKJ01000206.1 GCF_900541605.1 uncultured Dialister sp.
CAGCCTGCGGCGCTTCCATCAGCTAACCTCCGTCGCCTACGGCGCCACCTCCTTCCCAAGGAAGGAGGCTAACCAATAGCGGCGAAGCCGCTGCTCCACCTTATGCCCCCGCTTCAACGAGCGCAGCGAGGTTGAAGCCACCACCCGGTTGGCGAGCGAAGCGATGCCAACCTACAACCCTTACGCCCCATTCACCCCGTTTGTGCCGCTCGCCAACCACAGACCTCATCAGCTCGTCAAACCGCAATAGTTCGAACATTCACTCAAAAAGCCGCCCATGGAGAGCGGCTTTTATGCTGTTATTTTTTCTTTTTCCCGGAACCATCCTTTTTCCGTTTCTGGCGCATATTCTTTCCCTTATGCCCCAGAGCCTTATGTTCCTTCTTCTTGGTGGGCTTGTACATGCCGGGAGTTACTACATTTTTCTTCGGCTTACCCTTACGGACCTTTCGAATATTTCCCTTTTCATCATACCGGGTGATGGTCTCAGAAATGGATTTTTCCAGTTTACGGAGAAGAAGTCCATCTTCCGGCGTAGCATAGGTAATGGCGATTCCTTTTGTGCCGGCCCGGCCGGTACGTCCGATGCGGTGCACATAGTATTCCAGGTTCCGGGGAATGTCGTAATTAAATACATGGGTAATGCCCTCCACATCCAGCCCACGGGCAGCGATGTCAGAAGCCACAAGGACCTGGATCTTCGCCTTCTCGAATTCACGGATGACCTGGTTCCGCTGGCCCTGGCTCATGTCCCCATGAATTTCGTCCACCACAAAATCAGTTTCTTCCTGGAGTTTTGCCGCAATTTCATGGGCTTCTTCCCGGGTATTGCAGAAGACAACAGCCATGTAGGGATTCATTTCTGTCAGCTGCTTCACAAGAAGTTTGAATTTCCGGGGCTTTGTGGTTTCGTACACCCGCTGCTCCACGGTAGAAGCAGCCACTTTTTCGGAAACATCCACCACCGCCGGATGTTTCATATATTTTCTTGCCAGCCGCACCGCTTCCTCCGGCATGGTTGCAGAAAACAGGAGAAGCTGACGGTTTTTAGGGGTTTCATCTACAAGGGCTTCGATATCTTCCCGGAAGCCATTGGCCAGCATCTGGTCCGCCTCATCCAGGATCACGGTCTTTACCTGGGACAGGTCAAGACTCCGCCGGCGGATATGATCCAGAAGACGGCCTGGGGTGCCGATAATAACCTGGGGATCCCGCTTCAGCTTCTGGAGCTGGTTTTCAATCGTCCTGCCACCGATAATATCCACTCCGTCCAGACCAAGTTCCAGTGCAAACGGACGGAACACATCGAAAACCTGTTTGGAAAGCTCCCTGGTAGGAGTCATGATAAGGACCTGGGTCGCTCCCTTTTCCCTGTCCACCCGCTGCATGGTGGGGAGAAGGTAAGCCAGTGTCTTTCCGGTACCGGTCTGGGCACGGCCAATAAAATCTTTTCCCTTGAATATGGATGGGATAGCGGCCTGCTGGATAGGCGTGGGCACCTTGATTCCCTGCATTTTCAAAAGGGATGTCAGCTTATCTCCCACCCCAAGTGCTGCAAAAGCGTTCATAGTTCCTCCTGTAGTTATAAATCATCATTTTCTTGCCATCATTATATCATAGTTTTAAAAGGGTAATAAAAAAGCTCTCAAGGCATTAGCCTTAAGAGCTTACATTTTAGTGGTGCGGTCGGAGAGATTTGAACTCTCACGGATTACTCCACTACCGCCTGAAGATAGCGCGTCTGCCAGTTCCGCCACGACCGCATATAAAATTGTAAAACCGAGAAATAAGGAAATTGTGGTGCGGCTGGTGAGACTTGAACTCACACGATCGAAAGATCACTACCCCCTCAAAGTAGCGCGTCTGCCATTCCGCCACAGCCGCATATATGGTGCCTCAGAACGGAATCGAACCGTTGACACAAGGATTTTCAGTCCTTTGCTCTACCAACTGAGCTACCGAGGCAAAATTGTGGCGACCCGGATCAGATTTGAACTGACGATCTCCGCCGTGACAGGGCGGCATGT